>JAVJTD010000206.1:0-4070 GCA_040219065.1 Planctomycetota bacterium | reverse complement strand
ACCCGCGATGACGCTGCGAGTCCGGTCCGTGTTCGAGCGGATGACCATGGAGCTGGCTCCGGAGTAGGTCTGATACCCGCGCACGGTCTCGAGGTAATTCTCCACCGGATCGATCACGTCGGCGCCCCAAGGGGTCGAGGTCGCGACTCCCGGGTTGATCCACGGCCCCAGGTTACCGCCCGGTCCGATGGGCCAGATAGGACCGATGGGTCCAATCGGACCGGTTGGCCCCGTCGGGTCGATGGGCGTCGGCCCATTCGGGATCGGCCACGGAATGGGCTGGAAGACCTGCCCCGGAAGCGGCTGGAACACCGGGCCGCCCTCGTCCTGGCAGCAGTCGTAGAGGTCGGAGTGGATGCGATTGATCTCGGAGCGGATCTCATCGAGGGCACGAGAGACCACGGACCGTTGCTTTCCGAGGCAAACGAAGGCCCGGGCGATGTCCTCGCCCAACGCATCGAGGTCCTTCTCGATGTCGTGAAACCGCTTATTGAATCCGTCTTCGAGAGAGGTCTTCTCGGCCTGCACCACCGACTCTCCGTCGATCCAATCGGTGTGCGCGAACCCGCGCGCGAACTGGGCTCGACAGTCTTCCGGCAGCTCCGCGGCGAGCGGCTCGGAGTAGGCGAAGATCCGCTTGGTCTTTCCTTTCGCGAGATCGAGCGCGTTACGCAGCAGTTCGAGCGTCTGATTCGAATTCAGATTCAGCTCGCCGGCCTTCGACAGGATGTCGTCCAGGTAGAGAGACTCGGTCACCGGAATCGAGGACATGGAACGCCTCCTTTCAAGGAGCCTTGGGGACCGGCGGCGCCTCGGAGGCGGCGAACCGCGGACGTCGGAAGGGACGGAACGCTCGCCACCAGCGCGGTGACAAGGGGGTCGGGCTCGTCGCGCCGTCCAAGACGACGTGACGACGACGAATCTCCCAGGTGTTCGCTTGCACACCGGCGGGCGTCAGATGCCGGAGCCGGTTCATCAGGAGCTCGTACTCCGCGACATCGAGCTCGACTCCTTGTCGGGCCGTGACGCGATACTCGAAGGGGTCGGTCAGGCCGCGGCGCGCGTAGCCGACGACAGCGATGGCCGCGATGCCGGGGGCGCCCGAGAACAGGCCGTGCGTCCCCGCGCCTCGCACACGGTGCTCGCTCCCGGTGATCGGCAACGATCGCCAGACGAATCCCGACGTCCTTCTGGGCGAGAGGTTGCTGGCGATGAGCGGTAGGCCGGTCGCTCCGACCACGAGGTTCAGCCGCCCGCTCGTCTCCAGCATCAGCGCGGCAGACGCGGCCCCCGACTTGGCCAGCTGCTCGAGGAGCGCGGCGAGCTCCTGCCAGGCCGCTTCTTCGAGGCTCTCGAGCGCCGTCGAGAAGGCTCCGTCCAAACGCAACACCGCGAACAAGCTCGTCGGCAGGCTCGCGAGCGACTGACGAAAGCCCTGAGCATCGAAGCCCTCACTGAGACCGAGCGCGCGAAGATGGTTCGTCAGGGAACCGGGCGGCAAGCCGAGCGCCTGGATCACTGTGGCCAGGTCGCTCTCGGAGACTCGGTCCCAGGGCGGAGGCTGCGTCCAGCCTTCCGTTCCGCCTTCAAGGGCGCTCGAGAGTGCCGCATTCGTCGGCTCGTCATGCGGCGACAGCAGCGCCGCGGTGAAGCGCGCCTCCGCGGCCTGGCTCTCGGACAAGTCCGACTGCCCCTCGATCACGAGGCCGTCGGTCGAGAAGTGGGAGAGCATCCAGCGATCGGCGGCCAAGGCATGACGCGTCCGGAAGCCGGCCGCCTGAAAGAGCCAGCTCGCGTCGGCCCCCCCCGCGGCCGGCAAGGTCGTGCGCAGCCGCGCGATCAGGCTCCGCGCATTGCGATCGGAGACGGTGGCCAGGTCGACGCCCTGCGCCGCTTGCGCCAAGCTCGCGATCTGGGCCGGATCCGGCGCCTGGACCTCGGCGGCGAGCCCGAGCTCCCAGCGGCTCCCTCCTAGGTCCTGTTGAGCACGCAGGAGGTGGATTTGAAGGTTCGTCCCGAGCATCTCGCTCACGATCGCGATTCGGTCGAATGTCCGAGCAAGCGCGGGTGCCAGGGAACGCGAGGTACTGCCGAACTGGAGCAGCGTCCGGAGACGAAGGCGCAGCGCGTTCTCCGCCGAGCGCCGCGAGCTCGGCATCCTGCGCGCCGCAGGGACGTCGGTCGCGGGATCGATGAGCGTCGTCTCTCGCAAGAAGCGCAGGTACTGGCGCCGCCGCTGCCGCGCCGTCGCCACGTCACTCGCCACGGAGACGACGCGAAAAGCGATCTGAAGGGCGTTGTCCTCCTCGAGGATGTCGAACTGCTTCGCATCGGAATTCAGGGTGCGCTCGACGTGCGCGCGGGTCGAAAGAGTGAAGGGACGATAGATCCTCAGCCGCTGGCGATAGTCCTCGTCGCTCTCGCGCTGCTCCTCGGTGAGGATCTCACCGCTGCGTGAAAGGATCCGATCGGAGAAGCGGGGCACGGCCAGCTCGCGGCCGATCCGATCGAGCATCTCGCCTTCAGCGCCGCCCGCTCCCTCGAGGAGGCGAGCCTGTGCGACTTGGCGCATCAAGCGGCGTAGTCGCGGCGTCTCGGCGTGCCACAAGAAATAGAGACGACCGAAGCTCCCCGTGAGCAGTCGGACCTCGAGGACGTCCCGAATCTGCGCGACGGGAACGTCTTGGCTACCGACCCGGGCGTGCAGGGTCAGCTTCACATCCGCCGTCGTCCGGCGGCCGTCATCGACGGGAGGGACGTATAGCGGGAGTCCCGCGTGGGCTTCGGTCCAGGGAGCGAACGTCACGAGCGGCAAGGTCTCCGTCCCGCGCCGAGCGGTGACGACGAGCGGCTCCTTCCCGACATCGTGCAGGGGCGCCACGACGAGCAAGGGCTCCCAGAGCGGCGGCTCGATCGTGAGGCGGCCCTGTCCATCGAGCGCCACCGCGTCCGTCTGAGAGGCCGCGGCCAAAGGCCCCGCCATGGCTTCGCGCAGGGTACCGAGCACGTCGCTCCGATACCCGTCGACATCCAAGATGCTCATCACCTTCCCCTTCAGACGATGGTCAAGGCGTCGAGGTCGTCCACGTACACCGCGACCTGATCGGGCTCGATGCGGAGCGCGGCTCCACACTCGAGGGTCTGCACCGAGGACGGCTCGACGGCCTGGGAGAAGTCGAGCTGGCTGGCGGGAGCCGGGTAGCGGGTCAGGCGCAGGTTCCGGACATCGGCGATGCCGGTCTCGTTCATCATCGCCCACGTGATCTTTGCGGGGCTCACCGTCTCACCGAAGCCGAGGCCGTCGATGTAGCCTTGAATGCGCCGTGCGACCCGCTGCTTTAACTCGGTCGCCACCGAGGACGAGTTGACGGTCGCGGCGTCGCGGGACGGCATCGGGACGCCGTCGACCACCAGATCCGCGCGCACCCCGACCGAGATCTCCGTCGCCTCGCGGATCTCGGGGAACACGCCGATCGGACGCAGGTCCTCGAGGGTCTCGGCGATCAAGGCGGCCAAGCCATCGGGGCCATCCCAGATCGCGGCCGGCGTCGGCGCGACGAGCACGGTGAAGTAGTAAGGAGAAGCGATGTCGCGCTCGGTCCCGAAGACGCGCTCGCCGAAGTTGAACGATCCGAAGATCGGCTGATCGATGTCGAGCCCGCCCTGTAGATCGACCAGTCGCACCTGGCGCACGCCCGGCACCAAGGAGACCGCCAGTTGCATCGCGGACACCGTCCAGATCGAGCGGGGCGCACGCAGCAGCAGCTGCCGATAGCGGTCGTCGGGCCACCGGAGCTCACCGCCAGTCAGAGGCTGCGCATGATCGATGACGCAGACGTCTTCGGGCGGAGTGCCCGGCGCGATCTCGGCCGCTGCCACCAGAAGAAGCTCGAGCGCCGGATCTGCCGGGTTCCAACGATCGATCTTCTGGTTCGGCTGAGCGGGATCGAGGTTGTGCTCCGGTCCGGGATGAAAAGCGATGACGGGCACGGTCGCTTGCGTGCGCTGCTCGGTGAACTTCACGCTCTCTCGAAGCGCGACGTGATGGCCACCGGGCGTGAGCAGCCTCA
>JAVJTD010000198.1:0-21684 GCA_040219065.1 Planctomycetota bacterium | reverse complement strand
TCCAGGTCCGAAGCTCCGTGGCACGATGCTGCCGGGTGAGATCGGACCATGCGGTCCAATCGTGCCGGGTGGGATCGGACCACCACCGAGCACCAACCTTCCTACTGCAGGAAGTCGACGCGGACGGCGTTCGTCAGGCCGACGCGCTGGGGCAGGCTGCCATCCAGATAGACACACTGCGCGTACGCCGAGAATGGGCCGCCGCCGCCGAGTAGGCCTTTGACCAAGACGCGTCCGTCGGCGTCGGCGATTGCCGGTACGGTCAAGGTCACTGGGCTGGGCACGAGGACTCCGCCGACGAAGGGCCTCGGGTTGAAGGTGGGGCCGACGGCCAGGACGGCGGGGGCGAACGGAGGCGCATCGAACAGCGCGATGTCGGCGCGGCCGCCCGTAGTCAATGCCTGACCACACACGGCCAAGCCAGCCGCTCCCGGTCCAGCGAATCCCAGGTCGGCTTGGCACACATTCTGAGCGATGACGGAGTCGACGTAGGTGATCACGGTGCGAAGCGTGACCTCGACGGCCAGCCGGGCCGTCATCCAATCGATGCGAGAGCCGACGTGGATGTGACCGCCGGCGATGCACCAATCGGGTAGGGCCGGCGAGTCGTGGAGGGCTTGGTACCAGACGCCGTGGTAGGCCATGAACTCGGAGAGGAAGCCGCCGCCGTCGCCGCTGACGCACAGGAAGGCATTCACCCCGAGGTTCGCGTTGTTGACCGCATTGACGATGTCGAAAGTCGGCAATGCCGACTGCCGGAGGTGATTCTGTGGGACGTCGGCATCCGGCGGACGTGGCGTGGGCTGAGTCGGCGCCAAGTAGTCGTTGAGCCAAGTGAGCCGGTTGTATTGGTTGAGCTCGACCTCCCAGCTCGTGTCGATGCGTCCTCGGCTGAACGTGATGACGGCGATCGGATCGTGACCGCCCATGATCGGCCAGAAGTCCTGGGAGGTGTCCTGGTAATCGACCTCGAGGTCCCCATCGCCCTTGCCGCACGCGACGCAGTTCGGCGGCGTGAACTCGGGGAAGTAGGCGTAGACGTCGTAGCCTCGCCCTTCCCAGTCCGAGCCGATCCAGCCCTGCGGGTTCTGCGTCGGGCTCGGGCTGAAGCGCCGCACGCTCTCATTGGTCGGCGGCCAATACCCCGTCAGCACGATGGCCGGTCGGCCCGAGGCCGAGCGCATGTGGGGCGGAAGCATCGTGGTCGCGACGCCTTTTGGCAATGAGAAGCCTTCCGGGATCCGGGGCTGATCTTCGGGTACGCCTTCGACTCGCCGGCGCTCGACATCGCCCGGCTGTGCGATCGCTTCTCCGGTCGCGGCCAAGGCCATGCAAAGAGCCAGGACGCGGAACAGGCGGTTCGAGGACATCGGGATCTCCTACTCCAAGCGGGGCGGCCTGTCTCCCAGAGTATGGATCCCGGGTCGGGTGTCCATCGGGAACCCGGCCCCTAGCCGGGGCGAGAAAAAAGAAAAGGCTGTCGATTCGAGTGCCTGACGTACGTCGAGAGGGCGAGAAAGCGGCGCGGTGCCGCCCTGATCGCGACCCGAAGTGAGGAGCCCGAACCATGAAGTACATGTTCCTGATCTGCTCGGACGAGGCCGGATACGAGAAGTGGACCGAAGAGGACCTGGGAAAGCTGCTCGAGAAATACGGCGCCTTCGACGATGAAGCCCGGACGTCCGGTGTTTATGTTGAGGGTTATCGCCTGCAGCCCACCCCGACGGCGACGACGGTCCGGGTGCGCAAGGGCGAGACCCTGACGACCGACGGACCCTTCGCCGAGACCAAGGAGCAGCTCGGTGGCTACTACATCCTCGACGTGCCCGATCTCGACGCGGCGATCAGTTGGGCCGCGAAGATCCCTTCCTCGGCCTACGGGTCGGTCGAGGTCCGTCCCATCTGGGAGATGGAGTGAGTCGAGCCCACGCGCCGCGACGCCCTCGGCTCGCGGCGCCATCCTTGGTCTTCGCTGAAGTGCCGGGCCCGCACGACGAGGTCTTCGAGCGTGTCTTCAAAGAGGAGTCCGGCCGGATCCTCGCGAGCCTGATTCGCTGGACGGGCGACATCGACACCGCCGAAGAGGCCTTTCAAGAAGCTTGCACCATCGCGCTCGAGTGCTGGCCCGAAGAGGGCTTGCCCGACCGCCCGGCGGCCTGGCTCACGACGACGGCGCGACGGAAGATCATCGACACGCGCCGGCGAGAGCGGAAACGGCAGAGCGGCGTCTTGCTCGATCGCGAGCCTTCGAAAGCGACGGACATGGACGACATCGATGCCCGCCTCGACAGCTCCCTCGAAGACGAGCGCCTCCGTCTCATCTTCACCTGCTGTCACCCGGCCCTGTCTGTCGAAGCTCAGGTGGTTCTCACCCTCAAGCTGCTCGGTGGACTGAGCACCGAGGAGATCGCGCGCGCCTTCTTCGTTCCGGTCGCGACCCTCGCCCAACGACTCGTCCGCGCGAAGAAGAAGATCCGGCTGGCGAACATCCCGTACCGCGTCCCGCCGGACCATCTGCTGCCCGAGCGCGTTCCACCTGTCCTCTCCGTCCTGTACCTCATCTTCAACGAGGGTTACTCGGCGACGAGCGGCGAGACGCCGATCCGCACCGAGCTCTGCGGCGAGGCGCTTCGGTTGGGGCGTGTGCTCGTGGCACTCATGCCCGACGAGCCAGAGGTCCTCGGTCTGCTCGCCTTGATGTGCTTCCAGGACTCTCGGCGCGTGGCGCGTCTCGGCGAGCGCGGCCAGCTCGTCTTGCTACCGGATCAGGATCGCGGGCTTTGGGATGAACGGCTCATCGGCGAGGGCCTGGCGCTGCTCGAGCGGGCGCGTCTTCGGACCCGTCCCGGAATCTTCCAGGTCCAGGCGGCAATCGCGGCCCTGCACGCCGAAGCGGACAGCAGCGAGCGAACGGATTGGCAGCAGATCGTCCTGCTCTACGACGAGCTGCTGCGCCGGATGCCCTCGCCCGTGGTGGTTCTCAATCGCGCCGTCGCAGTCTCGATGGTCGAGGGACCCGAGACGGCCCTCGCCCAGGTCGATGCCATCGCCGACGCGCCGGGCATGAGCGACTACCTCTTCTTCCACGCGACGCGGGCGCATCTCTCGCGGTGTGTCGGCCACACGGATTCCGCTCGCGCTGCTTACGAGCGTGCTCTCGAGCTGGCAGGGACGGAGAGCGAGCGGCGGTTCCTGATCGAGCGGATCGCGGAGCTCGATTGAATCCCGCCGAGCTCGAGCGAATCAGGCTTGGCGGATCCAGCGCTGCACCCGTTTTCCGCCCGAAGTGTGACGTTCCGGCGCTCTTGCGGATTTCAAGTTCGGTACGCCCGTCCACCGGGCCTCGCCCCTCCAAGGTGGACCCAAAAAACAAGTCCGAGGAATCCGGGGCCACCCTTTAGAATGTGAGGCCAGTCCCAAGTGCCCTTCGACAAGATGACGAGCCGACGAGTGGAACCCGAAACAAGGCGAGAGATGGAAGCCGAGCCGACCGAGACCTATCGGTTGCTCGAGCGCTGGCATCACGGAGACCAGGAAGCGCTCGCGTTCCTTCTGGAGCGCGATCTGAGCTGGATCCAGAGTCGCGTCCGGCGACGCCTCGGACCCAGGCTGCGCAGCCAAGGGGAGACCATCGACTTCGTGCAAGACGCGATGGTCAAGATCCTCAAGTACGGACCCCGCTTCGTCTTGTCTGACCAGGCTCAGTTCCGGGGCCTCTTGGCGCGCATCATCGAGAACGTGCTCCGCGATCAGCACGACCGGTACTCGGCGCAGAAGCGCAACGTCGACAATGAGCTCGCCTTGCCGCCCGAGGATCTGCTCAATCTGGACGATCCCGAGCGAGATCACACCACGCCCAGCCAGGCCTTCGAGCGCCAGGAGAACAACAACTGGCTGCGCCTCGCCTTGGAGCTCCTCAGGCCCTCCGAGCGAGAGGTCATCCTGCTCCGCCAGTGGGAGGACCTCCAGTTCTCCGAGATCGGAGAGCGCTTGGGCGTCAGTGAAGACGCCGCTCGCCTCCGTTATCACCGGGCACTGAAGGCGCTGCAGACGAAGATGCGCTCATTGCGCAGCGGCGATCTCGACGAGGCCATGGCCGACGATTGAGGTGCCTTGGTTCTGTGGTGCCTTGGTTCTGTGGTGCGGGGCGATATCACCAGATCACGCTTTGACCCAGGTGATCAGGTGCTTTGGTGAACGCGCGAACACCCAAGCACCCAAGCACCCAAGCACCCAAGCACCCAAGCACCCAAGCACCCAAGCACCCAAGCACCCAAGCACCCAAGCACCCAAGCACCCAAGCACCCAAGCACCCAGGCACTGCCGCACCGTCGATGTTTCCGTTAACATCTGCCGCCTTACTCCAGAGACCGTGAGGAGAACATGACCGAATCGGACTCGAAGTCGAAGAGCTCACCGCCGCGCTCACTCAAGGAGGGCGTCGAGGGGCTCAAGAGCATGCCTCGGTGGAAGAAGGTCCTACTCGGAGTAGCCGGGACCATCCTCGTGCTCGGGCTGATCGGCCAGGGCATCGCGATGATGGGCTCGGATGGCGGCTCGGGTGACTCCTCGTCGCCGAGTGGGAGGACCGGTGCCCCTCCGGGCGTGAACTCCTTCGCGCCGTCCGGTGAGAATCAGCCCGGCTCCGATTCTGGCACGGGCGCATCGGACGGCGAGCAAGAAGACTCGACGTTGAAGGAGTGGTCTCCGGCTCTGGTGAAGCTGGGATTCAGCTTCTTCGTGGGCCTGGCTATCGGGTACACGTTGCGGACGTTCTTGAAGCTGACATTGATCGTCGCGGGGTTGATCCTGCTCGCCATCTTCGGCCTGGAGTATCTGGGATTCATCGATGTCCGCTGGGATCAGATGGATCAGACCTGGAACAACCTGATCGAAGGGATGAAAGAGGAGTTCACGGCGTTCAAGGCGTTCATCGAGGGAAGTCTGCCCTCGGCAGCGGCTTTCGGTGCCGGAGTCTTCACCGCCTTCAAGCGAAAGTGATCTTCCGCGCGGATTGACTCCAACGATCGAGGTGCCCGGCGGCGTACACGAATGTGGAAGAATCGACCGAGGGTCCGGGCAGCGCTCTCCCGTCCTGGAGGCCGATCGGCAGCCACGATAGAATCCTGAGCGCGGAGTCACCGCGCCGGGCGGTACCGCAGAAAGAGGAGCTCGCCGGGCCTGGGCGAGACGACGGACGAGGTCGATGATCACCTGCTCCAATTGCGGCCAGACGGCCGAAGAACACGTTCGCTTTTGCCCCCAGTGCGGCACCCAGATGCTGGGGGATCAGGTCTCCAAGGACTCGATCCTCGGACGCACGCTCAACGGCAAGTACCGTGTCCTCTCCGAGCTCGGCGCTGGTGCGATGGGTCGCGTCTACCTCGCCGAGCACGTCAGCCTGAAGAAGCGCGTGGCGATCAAGGTCCTGCACAGCGACCTCGACGTGAGCGAAGAGTCCCTGCAACGCTTCCATCGGGAGGGCATCGCGGCGGGCAAGTTCTCGCATCCCAACGCGATCCAGATCTTCGACTTCGATCGGGACGGCGAGCGCACCGTTTACCTGGCGATGGAGTTCGTCGAGGGCGAGACGCTCAAGGCCTTCGTCGCTCGCGAGGGAACACAAGATCCCGAGAGCGCGGTGCGCCTCATCCGGCAGGTCCTGTCCGCGCTCGAAGCTGCTCATGGCGCGGGGATCGTCCATCGCGATCTCAAGCCCGAGAACGTGATGGTCGTCACCGAGCCGAGCGGTCGCCG
Organism: Planctomycetota bacterium; assembly: GCA_040219065.1. Taxonomy (GTDB): domain Bacteria; phylum Planctomycetota; class OFTM77; order OFTM77; family OFTM77; genus OFTM77. The sequence continues at coordinate 15,927 of JAVJTD010000198.1, read as the reverse complement.
AAACGTCAAGGTGCTCGACTTCGGGCTCTCCAAGCTGGTCGATATGCCGATGCAGGCCAGCCTCCAAACGCAGACGGGCCGGATCCTCGGCACGCCGCAATACATGGCGCCCGAGCAATGCGGATCCGGTGAGGTCGACATTCGGACCGACCTCCACGCCGCCGGCTTGCTGCTCTACGAGCTCATCGCCGGTGAACCTGCGTATCAGGGGAGCAACCTCACCGAGGTCCTGATCAAGTTGACGACCGAAGACGCCCCGGTCCTCGTCGAGGCTCACCCCGAGCTGGCGATTCCCGAGGACCTCTCGGAGGTGCTCGAGAAGGCGCTCGAGAAGAAGCAGGTGAATCGCTTCCAGTCCGCGACCGAGATGATCGAAGCGCTCGACGCGATCCGCTTCGATGTGATGCCCAAGAAGGGTAAGAAGCGACGTTCCGCCAAGGCGCGCGCCTCGTCCTCGCCGAATCGTATGGTCCCGATCGCGATCTTGTCCGTCCTCGTTCTGGCGGCGCTCGTCTGGGGCGGGATATCGCTGCTGGGCTCGGGACCGGAAGAGGAGACCGCGGACAGCTCTTCCGCTTCGAAGTCAGTGCGAGTGCGGCTGAGGCCGGAGGAGGAACGGAGTGAGGTCGAGCGGCAATACCTCGGCTTGCTGGAATCCGCTCAACGCTCCTTGCGCACCGATGACCTGCGGACGGCTCTCCGCGAGGTCGGCGAAGCCATTCGGCAGCCCTGCGTCGACGCTGAGGCGTACGAGACACGCGCCCAGATCTTCCGCCGGCAAGGGGACATCCAGCTCGCCTTGGCGGACTTCGAAGAGGCGCGCCGATTGGATCCCGACTCGGTGCGCTCCTTGACCGGAGCCGGTTGGATCCTCCTCGAGTCGAATTCCGTCGCCGAAGCACTCGAACGCTTCGAGAAGGCTGTCGAAGAAGATCCGCAGTCGGCCGAGGGATGGGCCGGCCAGGGGGCCGTGCATTTCCTCACCGCGGAATGGAGCGAGGCGGAGAGCTGCCTTCAAAAGGCGCTCGCGATCGACGAGAACAACTTCGCGGCGCACACCTACCTGGGGCGCTTGCGGCTGGACCAAGGCCGGGATGCCGAGGCGATCGAGCCTTTGCAGAAGGCCGTCCGCCTCGACGCCGCGCGGGCCGAGCCTTACGGACTGCTGGGCCGGGCCCTCCTGCGGGAAGACAAATTCGAGGACGCCGAGCGTCAGCTCGAGATAGCGCACGACCTGCGACCCGGATCTGTCGAGGTCGCGACGGACCTGGCGACGGTTTACCTGGCCGGCGGCCGCCTGGACCGAGTCGTCGACCTGCTCGACAACGGCTTCGATGTCCGCTCGGAGCCCCGCCTGGCGGGGCTCCTCGGCACGGCCCTGGCGGGTCAAGGCGAGTCGCGTCGTGCGATCGTGCATCTCTCTCGCGCCGTCGAGCTCGATCCCGAGGACACCGCTGCTCGCCGCGTGCTCGTGGCCTGCTTCCTCGACTCCGGTGAGCCGAGGGAAGCCCTCACCCAGATCGAGTCCCTGCGGCCGCTCGTCGGGCCGGATTCGGCCGTGGAGCTCGACGAAGCACTCTGCTGGATGGAGCTCGGCGCCTTCGACAAAGCCGGAGAAGCCGCCCGGAAGTCCGTCGAGCTCGACTCGGACAACCTTCAGGCCAAGCTCATCTACGGACTTCTGCTCCTCGACTACCTCGCCCAACCAGACGCCGCCGCCGCCCAGTTCCAGCAATACGTCTCGGCCGGCGGCCGGGACCCGAGAGTCCGAGAGTGGCTCCAGACGCTAGGGCGGTAGAGACGAGGCGAGCGAAGCTCCCGGTCGGACGCAGCGCGGGCATGCGGCCCGGAAGCCGGTGCTACCGCGGGAACTCGTAGGCCTTCAGGTCGGCTTCGAGCTGCGCGGTCTGCTCGAAGAGGAGCTGGTGGACGGGATGTGTGCTGACGTCCTGTCCGGCGAGGGCGGCGCGCAGGTACTTGGCGAAGGCGCCCGCGTTTCCGGCGGCCGGATCCGTGCGGGTGTCTTCACGGTAGTGGAGGAGGTAGTTGAACAGCATGCCCAGCTCCATGAAGTGGGCGTGTGCGTTGTTCGCGTTGAGTGACGCACCGTTGCCGTCGACCTGGATCGCGAGCAGGTTGGAGAGCGGAATGAAGCCGGATCCCTCGAGCCGATTCAGCTCGTCGACGCCGTAGGTATAGGCCCATTGCAGGTGGAAGTAGCTGGCGAGCCCGTAGTCGATCCAAGCCGGAGTCGAGCGGTTCGGGAAAGCCTGATCCAGGTACTGGAGAGTCGCGCCGTGCGTGACCGTCATGCGTTGACGCGTCGCGTTGCTGTCGACGTAGGTCGCGACCGGCTTCTCGGGGTGTCCACTGGCGTAGAAGCTGCCGTAGAAGGACGAGCGTGCGTCGCCGTGATCGTCGCCGAACTGCTGGTAGTCGGCGAGGGTCGGTAGGACGAAGATCGCGGACCTGCCGCCCGGCGTGACGCGGCCGGGAATCAGCGCCGTGAAGCGCTCCCGCATCGTCTCGAGACCCTGCGACAGCCCGTTCGCCAGGATCCAGCTCTCGGCGACACGCACGCGGTAATGGGGCGACTCCACGATCCATGGATCGGCCCAGGTCGCGTGCTCCTCTCGAACCGCTCGCTCGCGTGCCACCTTCCCTCGAAGGTCATCGGCAACTCGGCTGGCCGCGCGGTCGTAGGGATCGTCCTGCGCGAGGGCTGGGGAGAGGCAGGTCCACAGGACGAGCGCGCAATGAAACCGGGTCATCGAAGGCATGCGATCAGATCTCCTCGAGTATCGGGCCAAGCTTCGAAACCTATACGGCAAGCCTCCTCCCCGAACAGCAAAAAAGCTGCACCGGAGCCCGGGTCGCCATCGAAGTGCCGCCCTCGCCAGGTCAAGGTCTCCCCGTTTCCGGGTCGATGAGCCGGAGCAGCGCCCACCCGAGCCCGTGACGGCATTTGAAGAGAGACGGTTGCATGAGATCCTGGCGACGAGCGATTGTGGCGGCAGGCCTGTTCTGTTGCGTGGCCTGCCGAGACGAGCCCGAGGTCGCCGCTGTTGCGGAGCCGATGCCGCGTCGCGTCGTGATGATCTCGATCGACACCTTGCGAGCCGATCATCTCGGTACCTACGGGTATCCGAAGGAGACCAGCCCGGTCCTCGATGCACTCGCCAGCGAGAAAGGCGTCGTGTTCGAGGAGACCTTTTCCCAGGCCATCTGGACGCTCCCCTCCCACATGAGCCTGCTGACGGGCCTCTACCCCGACACCCACGGCGTCGTGCATGCCGATCAGCGTCTGGCGCCCGATGTCGACACCCTGGCCGAGGTCCTCCAGGAGCAGGGCCTCGCCACCGCCGCCTTCACGGATAACGGCTTCATGGCGGGCAGCTTCGGCTTCTCCGATGGCTTCGAGGTATACGACGACGAGGTCGAGCTCTCGAATCCAGAGGCACCGAGAGGGCTCGAGAGGTCGATTCCACGGATCGAAGATTGGCTCGACTGCCAACTGGACTCCGACTTCTTCCTCTTCGTGCACACATTCGACGTTCACGGTCCCTACGAGTCGCCCCTCGAGATCGAGGAGTCGTTTCGCTCCGAGGCAACCGAGACGGAGTGGGGACCGGAGAAGGCCTACCTCGATTCCCTCGAAAAGCTCGAGTACCTCCATCTCGACGACTACCGCTCGCTCGAGGATCTCATCGCCGCCTACGACGCGGGGATCCGTCACACCGATTCCATGCTGGGCCGCTTCTTCCAGGCTCTTCGCGATCGGGATCTCTTCGAGGACAGCCTGATCGTGATCACCTCGGACCACGGTGAGAGCTTCCTGGACGAGGGCGTCACCATCGGACACGGCACCTTCCTGAGCCAGGCCGAGCTCCACGTGCCCTTGATCATGAAGTTCCCCAGGAGTCGATTCGCGCGCCAACGGATCGAAGAGGTCGTCGAGTCGATCGATGTCATGCCGACGATCTTGGAGACTCTCGGCACTCCCGAATCGAGCTGGCCGACCCTGCAAGGCCAAAGCCTGAGACCCTTACTCCATGGAGCCCGCCAGAGCTGGGACTCCCTCGCGTTCGCGACCCATGCCTACTCCCAGACCTGGGCTCAGAGGACTCCGGATTGGTTGTATGTGTCTCCGATACAACCTTGGATCGTTGACGGCTACCTCATCAATTACCTCGAGGCTCAGGACCCAGGAGCCGTCATCGAGCGCTTGCCTCGAGGAGACCAGCTCTACCCGGCAGGCCAGCTCACCTTCGAGAATCAGGCGCCCGAGCATCCGGCGCTGGTCGGAGCTTTCCAGAAGCAGATCATGAGATGGAAGCGGGCCGAGCTCCGCTTGCGGCAAAAGGTCGCCAAGGCCGAGCAGCGACAGGGCTACCATGAGTGGGAAGTCGACTACCTCAGGCGCCTCGGTTACCTCGCGCCGTCCAAGGACTGAGGGGGCGTCCAGGGTGATCTCTGCTCGAGACGTGAGCCGCTGCTGATTCGAGGATCGCTTCCCGTCTCGGTCGCGCGGGCGCCGGTTTCCAGTCACTCGTTCGGGATCGGTAGGCCGAGGGCCCTCAAGACTCGCAGAGCGTTCGTCGCTGGCAGCACGCCCTCTCGCCTTTGGTAGTCGAAGACCATCGTGTCACCGTCGGCTTGATCGCGGAAATGGAAGACCCGGACCTGATCGGGATGCTGGCCGGCGAGCTCGGCCAGCTCGAGGTCGTGAGTCGCGACGAGTGTGATGGCGGGCCTTTGGGTCAAGGCGTCGAGCAGCGCTTCGGTCGCCTCGTGACGCTCCTTCGAGTTGGTGCCGGCGAGGATCTCGTCGAGGAGACACAAGGTTGCCGGTGCGTGATTGGTCGCTTCGAGGCAGGTGGCGAGCCGTGTCGCCTCGGCGAAGAAGCGTGAAGCGCCTCGCCTCAGCGAGTCTTCCACTCGCATGCAAGTCACCACGCCGAGGTCGGGGTGCAGCCCAAAGCTCCTGGCCGCGACCGGTAGGCCCAGCCGCGCCATGACGACGGCGAGCCCAGCGGCGCGCAGGAAGGTGCTCTTGCCGCTCATGTTCGAGCCCGTCACCAGGTCGACGCGGCCGGCTCGCTCCAAGCTCAGATCGTTGGCGACACGCTCGGCACGAGGAAGGAGTGGGTGCTCGAGCCCTTCGGCCGCCAGCCAGGTGTCGCTCGTGAAGCTGGCATCGGCATCGCCCGGGACGGCTGCCGCGTAGGTCGCGAGTGCGAGCTCGGCCTCGATGCGGGCAGCCGAGCGAAAGATCGGACCGACCCGTTCGCCGTTCCGCCTCCACCAATTCGCCAGGCCCGACCACGCATGGAGGTCCCACATCCACAAGACCCCGAACGAGAACGCGAAGAAGGCGTTCCGCCTCCAGGACAAGCGATCGGCGAGCACCTTCAACCGGCGCACGGCGAGGGACGCCGGCGTGCCTTCGTGCAGAGGGGCCACGAGGCGTTGGCCCAGTGCGCTCTGTGGCTGCCATGCCTCGATCCGAGTGAGCACCTCGGTCCAGGCGTCGAGCGTCGTTCGCAAGGTCTCGAAGAACACGAGCCGGCGACTCACTGGCGCTGCGAAGCCGATCAGGATGAAGAGCTGTATGGCCCAAACGGCCGCCAGCACGGCGAGTGGCCAGAGTTCGAAAAAGGCGCCCAGTGCCGCCGCGGTACCGGTAAGAGTCCCGATCCAGGCGAGCGTCTTGGCGACGGGGCCCGGTCCTTCGTTCAGCCAGGGAGCTGGAGACTCGAGCAAGGAGCGCGTCGTGCGCTCGAGGCGCTCGAGATCTCGCCGGTCCTTCGGGTTGCGCTTCTCCAGCAAGCACCAGGCGACCTCGGCGTCCTCTCGGAAGGCTGAATCTACGGCGAGCTCCTGGACCAGTGCTTGGCGCTCTCGGGCGTCCGGACCCGTGCTGCTGAGCGTCTCGGCCAGGGCGTCCCGGCCCAGGACGGTATGGGTCGTGTTGATACGATGATAAAGTGATCCTGGCCCGAAGAGATCGAGGTCGCGAGCGAAGGGGTGCGTCTCCTCGAGATAGCCCTCGCCATCGTCCTGACCGAAGTCGAACCGGTCCTGGAGTCGGCTGAGTGATCTCTCCAGCCACTGAAGCGCGATCTCGGCGGTCAGACGCCGGCGCGTCAGGCGCGCGCGGAGTCGGGCGGTTGCGACGATGGCGATCAAGCTGCCGAAAGACCAAGCCCACCAGGGCAGGGGAAGGAAGCCTTGGGCCGAGACGATGGTGAGCAGGACGCCGAGGAAGAGGAGCGCGACGGCGACTGCGCCCGCCCGGGACTCCCGCCTTCGAGCGCTGGCGACCTTTGGACGCAGCGTCTGGATCCGGGCACCGAGTGTCGGTTCATCCATGAGAACAGATCGTCAGTGGGGGCCAGGTTCCCCAGAGACTTCGGGCTGGGACTGCTTCCATTCGCGAAACTCCCGGTCGACGCGGACACCATTGCGCCAGCCGAGTATGCCCTGGATCGGCCCGATCGCGAAGAAGACAAGGCCCGCCCAAACCTGGCTCACTTGAGTGAGGATGAGCGAGACCCCGCCGACGAGCACCATCGCGGCGTGCGCGCGTAGCGCGCCACGTGTGATCGATCGCTCGGGAGCATTCAATTCGAAGCTGTCCCGCTGTCGCCAGGCGTGGAGGTAGAGCAAGGTGAAGCAGAGGAAGATCACGGTGAAGCCGACGCTGTAGAAGATCATGAGCGCGCCGCTGTCTCTTGGCATCGATGTGCCGAGCTCCTTGGCGCCGAGAATCTGCACGCTGATGATGCCCGTCGCCAGGTACTTCAGTGGGAAGACATACGCGAGGACGGAAAAGAGCAGGAAGCCGTTCAGCGTGATCGTGATGCGATCCTCGAGTCCGAAGCGCCGGAAGTAGTAGTAGTGGATCAGCCAGAGCCAACTGATCAGGGCGAAGCAGGTCGCGAAGGCCGGGAGCTCGTAGAAGAGTAGCCGGAGCTCCTCCCATGACCGCGGAACTTGGGTCGACAGCACGACCAGGGTCAAAGAGAACGCGAACACCGCGTCGCTGATCGACTCGATGCGCGAGACGTCGCCGCCGCGCCAGCGAAACTCCTTCTCGTCGCCATGGTCCTGCTCCATGAAGACGCGGCGGATGCTCTTCATCAGGCGTCGGCCAGCCGGAGGAAGTTCTGCAGCAGCTCTCGGCAGCCGGGCGCCTCTCGGATCTCCTCGAGCAGGCGAGCGGAAGTGCCTTCCCCGAGGTCGGCGTCGATCTCTTGGTGCCTGGCGCGCACATAGCCGCGCAGGATGTCGGCATCGAACTCGGGATGCCACTGCACCGAGCGCACCCGGTCGCCGACGGCCAACGCCTGGATGGGGGTATTGCTCGTGCTCGCCAGGATGCGCGAGCCGGGCGGCGCCTCGAGCACGGCATCGGAGTGCGTCTCGAAAACGGGCAGAGGATTGGGGAGCCCTTCGAAGAGTGGGTCCGGCTCGAGGATCTCGACATCGGGAGTCCCGATCTCTCGACCGTTGGGATTGAGGTGCGAGCGTCCACCCAGTGCGTGCGCGAGGAGCTGATGCCCGTAGCAGACGCCGAGCACCGGATGGTCTCGCCGTGCCGCTTCGCGGAGCCACTCGGCCGCGCGCTCGGACCAGTCGGGCTTCTCGTGCACGGTGTGTGGGCTGCCGGTGATGATCACCGGGCCACACCTCTCGACGCTCGGCAGAGTGCCGCCGCGCGAGACGTCACACACCTCGAGCTCGCTCACCGGGACACCGAGTGCCTCGGCGAAGAAGTCCTCGAAGTCCCCTCGACTCGCGATCAGCGAGGGCACGGTCGAGCCGGTCTTGACGATCAAAATGGAGGCGGCCAATGCAAAGCTCCCTCGTACCGACGAATGACGCGAAGATCGTGGCCGAGCCGAAGCGCCGGGTCAACAGTGCGCATCGTGGCAGGGAGGGGTAGGGCGCTCGCTCGCGGGGAAGGGGGCCTCTCGTCGGCATGTGGCTGGGCCGAACGTCGAACAAAACGTCGGAGGGAAGGTCACAGGCCTACCAGACACGCCAATGGGATCACTCGCCGTCCGTGGCGAGTGTGTGACGAATCAATGTGACCTTCCCTCGACGAGTCTCTACTTCTCGCGGCGGACGTACTTGCCGTCGAAGGAGGTCGTCCAGGTCTTTCCGTCCTTCGAGGACTGCCAATGCTGGCGCACGCTCTCGTCGGCATTCGGCGTCCAGGTGACTCGATGGTGCACGGTGTCACCGCCGGAGACGGTCTCGCCCTCGAGGACCATCGCGCCGTCCTTCAGGCCGCCCTCGAGGGTGAGCAGCGTGCCCTGATTGTCGACCCACGTTTGGTGCCAGACGCCGCGAGTGCCGTCGTACATGTTGAAGCTCTCACCGATGCTTCCGCCGTTGCCACTCCAGTGCTCGTGAAGCACGCAGCCGCCGAGCTTCGCCTCGATGCGGTTGGTCCCGGCGCGCTGACCGTTGGGCGAGAAGACCTCCCAGTCACCGATCCAGAAATCGAACTGACGGTGCTCTTCGATCTGGCAGGGCTTCTTCGGCTTCGTGACGAGCGAGGCGGCATCTTGGGCGAGAGCGGCCCAGGCGCAGAGGATTCCGGCGGTGAGCAAGATCGAGAGAATGGCGACGAGACGCATGGTCGTTCCTCGGGGCAGGTGGGACTGGGGCAGGCACGCGACGGTTCCCAATCTAGGCAGAAGTGGTATTCTCACAAGGTCCACTTCTCGCAATTTGGGTGGTACCAATTTGACGGACTCGGATTGGCTCTTCGCGCGCTCGCTCGATCGGCGGCGAAAGGAAGCCCTGCACCGGCAGCTCTATCGCGCGATCCACGACGCGATCCTCGACGGCGTGCTCGCGCCCGGCGCTCGGCTGCCGTCGACGCGGTCGTTCGCCGAGGACCTCGGTGTCTCGAGGAACACGGTGCTCCAGGCGGTCGAGCAGCTCATCGCCGAGGGATTCCTGCAGGGACGCTCCGGCTCGGGGACGTTCGTCGCCCAGACGCTGCCTGGCAACCTGTCCAAGGCACGGCCGCGGCAGGTCGGAGGTGCACCGCGGCGAGGACGCCGTCTGTCCGAGCGAGGCAAGCGGCTGATGCGTCTTCCGGTCCATTGGGGAGGGGAGCCCGTGCCGGCCCGCCCCTTCATGCCCGGTGTCCCGGCGCTGGAGAAGATCCCGCGTCGGATCCTGACGCGTCTCGTCACCCGGCAGGCCGCCCTCTCGCGCGCCGAGGAGTGGAGCTACGGGAGCAGCCTGGGAGCGCTGGATCTGCGAGAGGCTGTCTCGCGCTACTTGGCCAGAGCGCGAGGCGTGCAGTGTGATCCGTCTCGCATCCTGATCGTCGAGGGCTCGCAGCAAGGCCTCGATTTGATCGCACGGGTGCTCCTCGATCCGGGCGACCGAGTCTGGGTCGAGGACCCTGGCTACCGAGGCGCTCGCCATGCCTTCTTCGCAGCGGGTGCCGATGTCGATCCGCGGCCCGTGGACAATGAGGGGATGATGCTCCCTTCTAATGAGCCTGCGTCGCCACGGCTGATCTACGTGACGCCCTCGAACCAGTTCCCGCTCGGCGGGGCGCTGAGCGCAGGCCGTCGGCTGGAGCTCTTGGCGATGGCGCAGCGGCACAGGGCTTGGATCGTCGAGGACGACTACGACAGCGAGTTCCGATACTCGGGCGCGCCCTTGCCGGCATTGAGTCAGCTCGATCACGACGAGCGCGTCTTGTATCTCGGCACGTTCTCGAAGACCATCGCGCCGTCATTGCGGCTGGGCTTCCTGGTGCTTCCCGAGGACCTCGTCGAGCCGTTCGCCAAGGCGAGGGTCGTGACCGGCGAGCACGCTCCGACGTTTTGGCAGGGCGTCTTGGCCGCGTTCCTCGAGGAAGGACACTTCGCCCGGCACGTTCGGCGCATGCGAAAGCTCTACGCGAGCCGCCTCGAAGTGCTCGTTGAGGCCGCGGAGAAGGAGCTTTGCGACTGGATCACCCTCGGCCACCACGAGGCCGGCCTCCACGTGGTGGGGTGGCTGCGAGAAGGATTGGACGACCGGGCCGTGTCGGAGGCTGCCTCGCAGCGCGGCCTGGTCACGTATCCGGTCTCGATGTTCCGGATGAGGCCGAAGGGACGGCCCGGACTCCTCCTGGGCTACGCGTGCCTCGACGAGGCCGCCATCCGAAGAGGAGCTCGTGAGCTCCGGGCCGTCCTGGAAGCGATGTGATCGATCAGCGCTTCGTGTTGATCACGATCGTCCCGTCGTCTTCGAGCGGGATGACGCGGACGAGCACGACGCTCTGCTTGTAGGGTGGGATGACTCGAAAGGCCGCGGTGGTCTCGAGCGTGCTGGCGTGATGGTCCTCGACCCGATTCGGGATCTGGATCGTCATCGGAGCGCCACCTTCGATCGGACTGACGTCCTGCTCGTCGAGCCCCCTCAAGTCGTGGATGTCGAGCTCGATCCCGAACCGCACCGAGTCCTTGCCGATGTGCTCGGGCACGAGGGACAGGACGAACCCGTCCGGAACGGTCTCGACGACCGGGTCGGCGATCACTTGGTCCTTGGTGACCTCGAGGTCGAAGCGGCTGATGTAGGGGACCTGGGCAAGGTGGTTCACCTGGAGCTTCTGCCCTTCTTCGACGACGGCGATGACCTGCTGGTGGTCGGGGCCAGCCCCGAACTCGGTTCTCGCGTACTCGTTCACATCGAGGATCTCGAGCTCGATGTCGTCGCCCGCCTTCTGCGGCCGCGTGTAGAGATCGATCGTGAGCAGCACCCGGCGCGTGGTGCGCTTCCCCGGCACCTCCAGGCGGCTGGTGACCTCGGGTTGGCTCTCCCACTTCCGGAACGCTTCGGTCAGCTTCTGGCGATAGTCGTCACCGCGGCGCTCCTGCACGGCTTGCCGGTATTCTTCCACGCTCAGAAGGCGCGTCTGCCGCAGCTTCGTGAGGAGGCTGGCGGCGAGCTCTTGGAAGCGCGGAGGCGCGGCCAAGAGGATCTGACCCGCCGACACATCGCAGCTCGTGCCCGGCTCGGGGCACTCCTCGGCGAGGAGGAAGCTGAGGAACCCCGCGAGCTGCTTCAGCTCTTCTCGATCTTCATAAAGATCACGCACGTCGTGAATCTGTACGACGGCTCTTTCTCTCGGTTGCTGAGCGTCTTGGCCGGAAGCACGAGCCGCGACCTTGCCTGCGAAGAAGCCGCGGAGGTCTTCGATCAGGTGACCCACCTCGCGCCGTTCCTCGGCCGAAGCATCCACGATCATCCAGCCGTCTTCGATCGAGACGTCGCCATCTTCGAGGCCAGTGACGTTCTCGACGATGAGCTCCTCGAGGACCTGGTCCGCGTGATCGAAGGTGAGGAGGTCCCGGACGTCGAGGATGTGGGAAGAGGGATGTTCGGACTGCAATCGAGCAAGGGACTGGTTGATCGGTTCGGCTTCGATTGCGTCCTGGACCGTACCGGACACGGCATTGAGCAGGAAGGCGAGCTTCGCGTCGACCTGTTGTCGCCTCTTCAGATTCTCGATGACGTCGACGGGGCTGAGTATCTGAACGCCAAAGCGCATCGCGCATTGGTACTTCTCGGCCCAATCTACTCGCTCTTTGCCACTGCCCAGAGCCGGATCGCCCAGAACGAGGTAGTCCGTCTCCCTGTCGACCTGGTCGTGAACCTCTCCGCCAGCAGATTCGATGAGCGCTTTGAGGTGCTCTTTATCAGATTGCCGAGTGAAGACGAACCGCTCCGAACGCTCGCTGTTCCCGAGCAGCTTCCCGATCGTCCCCAAGCCGGCGTTCGCTTGGTCAGTGATGTCGCGAACACCCTCGAGCGCTTGCTCCCCGCCCTGTGTCTCGCGCACTTCGCCGAGCGACTCGAGCAGCTCGAGCAGGACCTTCGAGTCGGACTTCGACTCTGGGTCATTCAACCGCTCCTGCGCGCGGCGGATCGCTTTCACTGCTTCTTGGATCGCTTCGGGGCTCTGGTAGCCGAGGCGCTTGACGAGCGCTTCGAGCTTGTCGTCACGAGCAGCTTCGTCTCGTCCGACGTAGCCGAGACGCCGGAGCGCGTCGACCAGAGCGGGGTCTTCGGCGACTTGCCCTTTGGCGGCCTCCTCTTGTTGGCCGACGTAACCGAGCGCGCGGAGCGAGCTCAGCTCCTCATCGGGCGCGCCGAGATATCCCAGGCCGCGGAGGGCCTCTGTGAGGGCGGCTCGGTTCGGTCCGCCCGTAGGCTCTCCGAGGTAGCCGAGGGCACGCAGCGCTTCCGCCTTCGACTCCTTCTCGCCGAGATACCCCAGGGCCTTCAGAGACTCGGTTCGCTCGGTCCGGACCGGCGCACTGTCTTGCGCGGACGACCCAGGCAAGACGGCGGCGGTGATCAGCCATCCGGCGACCGATTGGCGCCACGATGTGCTCCAGCTTTGCATGGGAGGCTCCTTTTCCAATCCGGTTCGTGTGGCACCCGATCCCAGGAACGTGACGAGGCAGATGGTCGACAGGACGATCGTCCGGAGCCAGGCCGGCGCTTGCCAGCGGCCCGAGCCGATCGACTCGAGCTCGAGCAGCTTCACGACGCGGCGACCCAGCGCCGAGCGGAAGCCGGGGCCGACGATGCGCGCGCCCAGCACCAGGGCGGGCCCTTTGACTTGGCGTCCCAGCCGGACGAGGCAGCGGGCGAGGACGCTCGGGCCGTCGAGCATGACGAGGCAGGCCGCGTCGGCCGCGTTCTCGGTGGCGGTGTGCGCCCGGCGGTGCATCCACCAGACGAGCGGGTTCCACCAGAGCAGCGCGCGGAGGGCATCGGCGAGGTCCCGGAAGAGCGGATCGCGTCCGCGGATGTGCGCGAGCTCATGGAGCAGGATCGCCTGGCGCTCTTCGGGCGCGTAATCGGCGGCGAAGCTCCGGGGAAGCCACAGCGTCGGACGCAGCCAGCCCGAGGTGGCCGGGCTCTGTAGCTTCGGTAGAGCCCGGACGCGGAACGTGACTCTCACCGGCAGCGAGCGCGCCGTCTCCCGGATCTCCGACTCGAGATCGGGTGTCACCAGTTCTTTCGAGCGCTCGGCCCAGACGATCGCGCGCACTCGGCGGGTCGTGATCCAGAGCAAGGACCCGAGTGTCCCGATGGCCCAGGTGAGTGCGATCCAGGGCATCCAGAGTGGCGCGCTCGCGCTGTCCTTTGTCTTTTGTTCCGGCGCCTGCTCTGTCCGCGACTCGTTCGAGTCGTCATCATTGCCAGCGGACACAGGCCGAACGATCGGTTGGATCGAGTTGCTCAGCAGCCGCGTCCTCAGATGAACGGCGGAGGGAGTGACTGGATCGGTAGTCTCCACTATCGGCGGTTCGCCCTTCGACACCACGCGCGGCTGCGCGGCTATGACGGGCTCTTCCCGGAAGAAGCGCTCGGTGAGATACGCTCCGGTGCCGGAGAGCTCGAGCAGCAAGAGAGCGGCGACCCCGATCAACGCTGCATGCCACGCGAACCGGTGCACCGTCGCTCGCCGGGACAGCCGTTGCATGACTTCGGCGCCCAAGGTGGCGAGGGCGATGCCGGCGCAAAGCGCGAGGAGGGTCTCGAGGAGGAGATGCATCAGCGCTTCCTCCGCGTCTCGATGAGCTTCTCGAGGCGAGCGAGCTCGCGCGTGCTCACGTCCTTGGACTCGAGGAGGTGGGTGAGCATCGCCTCGACCGAGCCGCCGAAGAGGCGGTCGACGAGGTCCCCGACCATCGAGTCGGTCACGGCGTCGGCCTCGACGGACGCGCGATAGATGAAGCGCCGGCCTTCGGAGCGATGGCTGACGAGACCCTTCGCCTCCATCTTCTGCAGCATGGTGGCGACGGTGGTGTACGCGTGCGAGGTCGCGAGCGCTTCCTGCACGTCGGTAACGGTCCCTTCGCCGAGCTCCCAGAGCATCTGGAGGATCGCGAGCTGGAGATCCCCGAGACGTAGATCCTTCTTGCGCTTCATCGCTGCTCCTACGACCACGGTAGTTTTACCCTGGTAGTACTACCTCGGTAGATGGATCGGAGTCAATGAGGAAATCTGAGCACGGGGAGCACGGAGGATGGAACACGGAGGGCACGGTGGATGGAACACGGTGGACACGGGGGATGGAACACGGGGGGCACGGAGGGCGCGGAGGGGGTGATGAACCTGTTGGTGGATGGGTGGCCCTTTTGGCTCACGGTGGACATTCGCTCGGAAGAGGTGCGTCGGTCGAGACGGGTTCTACCGAAGCTCCGCCTCGAGCTCGGTTAGGAGTGTGGCGAGGGCTGGGTCTTCCTTGGCGATGTCTCGGCTGCGGCTGATGTCGAGGAAGCGCCGGAGCTCGGTGTGCTGCTCGGGAGTCAGACCCTTCTGTGCACGAACGAGCCAGCCGACGGCGTCTCGGCGGACGGCGGTCCCGGACGCGGGGGGTGTTCGGACCGACGAGAGTGAGGCGATGGCACTCTCGGAGTTGCCCAGCCGGAGCTCGGCGAGGGCGGTGGCAATCATGAGATCGGGGTGATCGGGGTGTGCTTCCCTGAGTGAGCCGATCTTGGTCGCGGCGCGTTGATACGCATCCTCGTCTTGGCCGGCAAGACCCAGGACAGACCAGGCCGCCTCGAAGTTGCCCCAGTCGACCTGCATCTCGCGCGCGCTCTCGAGCAGCTCCGTCCATTCCTCGCGCTCGTGGAGGGAGCGAAACCTCGGATCCTCGGCCAGCTCCACTGGGTCGACGTCACCGCGCTCGACACCGCGCCGGAGAAGTTCAAAAGCGCCTGTCATCAAACCTTCATCGCTGCTGCTGACTCGAGAAGCGTGCAGCATGAGCTCGGCCGACATGAGCTGCTCGCCACTGCGATCCGCATAGCGATCGGCCAGGCCGCGAATCTCCTGGGCCGCTTCTCGGGCCTGCCCGTCCATCAAGAGGAGCTGAATCAAGAGCCACTCGTGCTGCGCGGCCAGATAGCGAATCTGCGGGTTGGCGGGCTCGGCCTCGCTCGACGCGCGCCAGTACGCGATCGCCGGCCGCAAGAGCTCGAGCGCCTCTTTCGGGTTCTGCCGCTCGAGCTCGAGATAGGCGAGGCGATACTCGGCGCGGTGGATGAGCTCTTCGAGATGGGTGGCTTCGGGATACTCCTCGGTGACACCGGTCGCGAGGTCGAGAGCCTGCCGGTAGAGCGGCTCGGCCCGCTCGACTTGACCGTTCATCTCGTAGAGCAGCCCGAGATGATCGAGGGCGTGGGCTTGGTCCTCACGGTACTGGGGGCGCTCGGGTCGACGACCCGCCAGCGCGTTGAGCTCGGTCAGGGACTCCATGAGCCTCGCCTCGCCCCGCTCGAAGTCGCCCAGGTCCCGGGCCAGGCGGCCGATGTTCATCCGGGCGACCGCCCGGTTCTCACGATGCGAATCGACATCGGGCTGCCGCTCCACCAACTCGTTCATGATGAGCTCGGCGCGCTCGTACTCCGGCAGCACCGACTCGGCCTCACCCATGTTCTCGAGCAGTCGCGCTCGGTTGTTGATCGCGGCACACAGGCTGACCTGATCGGTCGGGCTGTCGGGAAAGGCCGAGGTGATCGCCTCGAGTCGCTCGATGGCCGTGCCGAAAGTCTCCAGCGCCGCGCCGAAGCGGAGCTGCTCTTCGAGCACCGAGGCCAGCTCCAGGGCCGAGAGCGCGATGTCTCGCTGCGCATCGAACCACTCCGGACGCTCGGCACTGAGCCGCTCTCGCAGGGCGAGCGATCTTCGAAGTTGGCGCTCGGCTTCGAGGAGATCACCTTCCTCGCGAGCGATCGACCCGAGGAAGTCGAGGGTCGTCGCGAGGATCCTCGCGCCTACCAGATCGACGCCTCCGACGGCTTGCAATGGCGAGAGAATCTCACACCACCGTTGCAAGGAGGAGCGCGCCTGCTACAGATCGAGATCGGAAGACCACACGTC
>JAVJTD010000197.1:0-41273 GCA_040219065.1 Planctomycetota bacterium | reverse complement strand
CCCTGGGCTGACGAGTAGCTGCCCTTTCAGGGCGAGCGAAGACACCAGAGCCCGCGCGACCGAAACGGGAAGCGGCTGATGAGCGGGGAGCCGCTTCCTCGACGTTGCCGACGATCGAGCGGAGAGGCGCCGAGCAAGGGGCCGCTCCGGAGTGTGCTGTCGTCGCGACGGCGCACCCCGGCCCAAGCTCGCTTACGCAACGCTCCCACTGGCAGATTCGGTCACGGGCTCGCTCGACTTGGGCACTCCATCGGACTCGGGCTCAGCTCTTACCAGCTGTCGGCGCCAGCGCCCCATTGGGGGCGCTGCAGACCTGACCCGGCGACGTGCCGCATTCGGAACGCCGAACTCAGCCGGTCTCGAGGCACTCCATCCAAGCGCCTCGAGCCATCCTTGCAATTCTCAAGTCGGACTTGAGATTTGCAAGGATGATTCGGGACCGATCGGGTCCGGCACCTTCTCCGAAAGCGCCCTCAGTCGCTCGACGGGTCGGGCTGGCTTCGGTCCCAGTAGGCCCAGCGGCGGAGCTTCTCGAGCAGCGCGGTCCGGCCGGGTTGCTCCAGCTTGACGAGCACCTGGTCCCGGTCCTTCGCGAACCAGAGCCTGGCCATCTCACCCTCCCAGCTCACCTCGATCTTCCGGCAAGGCACCTCGCCGATCCCGCAGGTCACCGTCTCCTCGCCGGCGACGCGAATCGTGGCCGGCAGCGGTCCGGGATCTCCGACCTTGCTCGAGACGAGCGTCGGGACGAGCGAGACCTCGAGCTCGAAGCCCGTCTCGCGATCGAGGCTCCGCAAGGCCAAGAGGAGCTGATCGAAAGCCACGAGCGATGAGCCGCTCTTCAGCTCCAGTTCCCGGTCGCCCTCGCCGTCCCAGTAGCTGTGCGTCCGCAGCACCGGGGGATCGAGCCAGCCGGCGAGCTCTTTGAAGGTGTTCCCGCACCACTCGTTGTGCAGCATGGTGATCTTGAGCGGCAGAGAGACGTCGCTGCGCGGCACGAACACCGATGTCATCACCGTGTAGGGGTAGTTCTCGGTCTGCCAGCGCTCGATCTGGTTCTGCTTCAAGACGTCCAGCCCGAGACCCTCCTCGGGCTCCGCGTCGGCCTTCGTCCAGTGCTGCCGAGTGAAGCGCTCCTTCACCGTGATCAGATTCAGCTCGTAGGCGCGCTCGTTACCGTAGGTGACTCGGGTGGCCGAGTAGGTGGCGACCTCGGCCTTGCCGTCGTCCCACGAGGGAGCCTGGGCCCATTGATCGGCCCCCTCCCATGCGACGCTCGGCGGCAGGTCCGTGTACGTCGTGCAGGAGCCCAGCAGCAGCGAGGTCAGGACGGCGACGGTGATCTTGAACAGCATCGGTCGAGCTCCGGAACTCTGACGAGTAGGCGCGAGGAACAATTGGGGGCGGCAAGCCGTCTTACCTGGCGAGGACCAGGAGGCCGAGAGGCTTCCACTCCTTTGTCGAAACGTTTGCACGGGGAGAGCCCGGTTTCCGGCCTGAGGAGACCGGGCTCTTTCTTTGGTTGTTGGTCAGTCCGACTTGGTGCGCCCTTCGATGAGGGTGTGATAACGGCCGATCTCGGGAGACTCCACGATCTCCGTGCGCCCCGACGGCCACGTCACGGTC
The DNA here is from genome assembly GCA_040219065.1 of Planctomycetota bacterium. Taxonomy (GTDB): domain Bacteria; phylum Planctomycetota; class OFTM77; order OFTM77; family OFTM77; genus OFTM77. The sequence goes on along the minus strand of JAVJTD010000197.1, from coordinate 39,647 downwards.
ACGCGATCGACGCGGGTCGCTTCGCCGAGGCCGACGAGAAGGCGCGGGTCGTTCTGGCAGAGATAGCTGCTCCCGCCATTCAGCTCGCGCATCAAGGTCCTGCCGCCGGCTTCGACGGTCACGCGCGCACCATAGGCGATGCGCTCATAGGGGCCCGTGCGCAGCTCGAGTCCGATCCACCTCCCGCTCGGACCATCATTGCGAAGCAGGTTCGGTGCGGCCCCGTTCTGCAGGAACAGCAGATCGGAGTCGCCATCGTTGTCGTAGTCGGCCACACACAGACCGCGGCCGACGCGCTTCACGCTGCGAAAATACTCGCCCATCTCATGGGAGACGTCTCGAAACTGGCCAGACTCGTTGCGATAGATCTGGTCGGTCTGCTCGTACTCGAGCGCCGAGTTGAGCGTGCCGATCAGATCGTCGATGTGTCCGTTCGCCACGGCGAGGTCTTGCCAGCCGTCGTTGTCGTAGTCGAGGAAGGCGATGCCGAAGGAGAGCGGCACGAGGCTGGGCTCGGCGATGCCGGTGCGGTGGCTGACATCGGTGAAGAGGCCGTCGGAGTCATTGCGATAGAGGGTGTTCGTCTCCATCGAGAAGTTGGTGACGATCACGTCGGTGTCGCCGTCGCCATCGGCATCGGCAGCGGCGATGCCCATGCCCGCCTCGGTCTTGCCATCAGCGTTGAATCCGAATGACGAGCGCGCCGTCTCGTCGCCGAAGTGGCCCGTGCCGTCATTGGCGAAGAGGAAGTTCTCGTCGGAGTCGTTGGCCACGAAGAGGTCGACGTCGCCGTCTTGGTCGTAGTCGGTCGCGATCACTCCCAGGCCTCGGCCGAGCGTACGCTCGAGACCGGCCTCCAGCGTGACGTCCTCGAAGTGACCTCGGCCATCGTTGCGGTAGAGGATGTCGCGCTCGGGCTGGAAGATCTTCACGTGTGGGTATCGAGCCGGTCCGCCGCGGGAGCGGCTCTGCGCGACGATCGGATCCTGGAAGTCGAACTTGACGTAGTTGACGACGTAGAGATCGAGGTCGCCGTCGTTCTCGATGTCGAGGAAGGTCGCGCTCGTCGCCCAGCGAGGATCGGCGACGCCGAGCTCGGCAGCCCCCTCTTTGAAGGTTCCATCACCCTCGTTTCGATAGAGTGCGTTGGGGCCGACCTGGGTGACGAACAAATCCTCGTCGCCGTCACCGTCGATGTCGCCCGCGCAAGCTCCCATGCCGTAGCCGTTGCCCGAGAGGCCGGCTCGCTCCGTGACGTCCTCGAACGTCCCATCGCCTCGGTTCTCATACAGTCGGCTCTTCGGGTTCGGGCCGTCGTAGACGGCGTCGGGCAGTGGACCGCTGTCGACGAGATAGAGGTCGAGGTCTCCGTCGCGGTCGTAGTCGAACCAGACCGCGCCCGAGCCCATCGTCTCGATCAGGAACTTCTGCCCGGTGCGACCGGTCGTGTGCTCGAAGTCGATCCCGGCCTCTCGAGTCACGTCGACGAACTGACCACCCGAGCCAGCCGGGCCATTGGTCGTCGTCCAAGCGAAGTAACCGCCCGCAGTCAGGATGAGCAGCAGGACGATCCAAACGAGAGCGCGACCCGAGTCGACCGGGCGGAAAGGAGCCAACATCAGTCTTGAGGATCCTCTTGGTAGAGCTGCTGGTATCGAGCGGCCGCGGCGCGCGCTTGTCCGCCCTTGCCCAGCTCCTGGTAGATCTCGGCGAGGCGACGGTAGGGCTGTGGACGCTCCGGGGCGAGCTGGCGGGCGGCTTCGAAGCGCTGCAGGGCGTTCTGAGGATCGCCGTGCTCGTGGTGCCAGTCTCCGAGCCTCAAATGAAGCTCCCAGTTCTGTGGATCGAAGCGAAGCGCGTTGGCGATCGCGACGCGGAGCTCGTCCTCGGCTCCAAGGACGCTCCTTCGTCCGAGCTGGTCGATCTCGGTCAGGAGGCGGTGCAGCGTGCGGTGGCGCTCGGCGTCCTCGGTGTCACCGGCCCGCTCCTCGAGGCGAGCGATCTGGTGCAGCGCGCCGAGGTGGGTGGGACGGTAGGACAAGCAAGTCTCGAACACCTCGCGGGCCTTGGCTGGCTCGTCGAGCTCGATGAGTGTCTTGCCGAGGTGGAACCACGCTCCTGAGAAGCCCGGGTAGAGGTCGACCGCGCGCTCGAGGTGAGGCCGGGCCTCGGCGGGCTTCCCCGCGGCGAGCAGAGCAGCACCCAATGCGTACTCGGCGACATGATCCTCCGGGGCGAGCGCGACGGCTTGCTCCAGGAGTGGGAGCCCTTTGTCGAACTCCCGCAATCGGCAGCGCATCCGCCCGGCCTCGACGCGGGCCCGAGCGTGCTCGGCGTCGGCCTTCGCCGCGTTCTCGAAGCACTCCAGAGCCCGCTCGCCGCGGGCCAGCGGCTGGTAGCAGAGCCCGAGCTGGTACCACGCCTCGGCGAGCTCGGGATCGGCCCGCACGGCCTTCTCGAGCTCCTTGGAGGCGAAGACGGTCTTGCCCTCGGCGAGGAAAGCTTGCGCCGTCTCGAAGAGCTCCTGGGCCTTGGCCGGGTCTCGCTCGACCTCGGCTTCGCCCGATCCACCACAGCCGATCAGGCCGAGGACCAGGACGATGGCCGCCAGGGCCGGTTGCAGACGCACGATCATGAACGGGAGATGCACGGGCGCTCGAAGGACACGAGAGAAAGGGCTCCAAGGCACCCGATCGTAGCAGGCGAGCGAACCCAAAGCGAGACCCGGACCTCTCGCCGACGGCAGCCCCGCTTTCTGGCAGAGTGAGCAATCCGTTCCCGGCACAGATGTCCCACTTTTGGCGAAGTGAGCAATCCGTTCCCGGCACAGATGTCCCACTTTTGGAGAAGTGAGCAATCCGTTCCCGGCACAGATGTCCCACTTTTGGCGAAGTGAGCAATCCGTTCCCGGCACAGATGTCCCACTTTTGGCGAAGTGAGCAATCCGTTCCCGGCACAGATGTCCCACTTTTGGAGAAGTGAGCGATCCGCAGATGTCCCGGAAGCGCTGGGATCGCGGGTCTCGGCCCCCCTGGATCAGCGCGGGGGCCTTGGCGGAAAGTGGGCCATTCGTGCCGGGAACAGAATGCCAACCTTGGGAAAGTGGGCCATCTGTGCCGGGAACAGAATGCCAACCTTGTGAACCGATCTCTTGGACCGCGGACTCTGGAAGGATGTCCTTTCAGGAGCTTTCCGACATGCAGCATCAACGTCTTCTCGAGCATCTCGCCTTCGTCCGAAGCCTCTGCCGCCACCTCGCCGACGATCCCGATCGGCGAGAGGAGATCGAGCAGCGGACCGTCCAGGCTGCGCTGACGAGCTCGCCTCGACAGGCGTCCTCGACGAGGTCCTGGCTGGCGGCGATCGCCCGGAACGCGGCGCGCCGGTTGGGGGTGAGTGGCTCGCGGCGTCTGCGGCGAGAGCAGGCGGCCGCTCGGAGCGAGCGGCTGCCGGCGGCGGACGAGCAGGTCGTCCGCCGCGAGATGACCCACCGAGTCATCGAAGAGGTCTTCGCGCTGGAAGAGCCCTACCGATCGACGATCCTCGCCCGCTTCTACGACGAGCTCTCCCCGCGCGAGATCGCTCGGCGCCAGGGAGTGCCCGTCGAGACGGTCCGCACTCGCCTCAAAAGGGCCCAGACGATCCTCCGCGCTCGCCTCGACGAGGAGTACGGATCGCGCGACGCCTGGGCGATCGTCCTGGCGCCGCTCGGAGCTCCGATAGGAGGTGTGCCCTGGCTGGACCTCCAGCCACGGGAGTGGATCCATCGAATGCAGGAGGTTTCGGCCATGTTGTTCACGACCAAAACGGGCGCGGCACTGGTGACCGCTGCCGTGCTGGGAATCCTCGGTTGGCACTGGCGCCTTTCGGATGGCGGCATGAGTTTCCCATCACGTGGGATAGACAGCGAAGTCGTCGAGCCCGAGTTCGCGAGGGAGGCGCCAGCGTCATCGCCGATCGGAACAGCGCCCGCAACTACGAGCGCTGCCTCGTCGGCCGCGCCGTTGGTGCCAGTCGATGACGACGATGCGGGGTCGACCGAGGCAGCAACTCTCACGGTTCGGACGTTATGGGAGGACGGAACACCGGCTCCCTCCGTGGGCGTGTTCCTGGCTCGCGCGATCGACCCCGCCACTGGGCAGGCCTGGTATTCACACCGGGAGCGCGAAGGTGTCACCGATGCATCGGGTCAAGTGACGTTCGCTGGCTTGGTCGCTGGCTCGTTCACCGTCGTCACGGACCGCCGAGGCTATGAAATCGAGGTCCTCGAGCTCGAGGGCGGCAGCGCCGTCACGCGAGAGATCACGATCCCAAGGGGCGCCGACATCGAGGGGCTGGTCGTCGACCCGGACGGTCAGCCAGTGCCTGGCGCTCGCATCTGGCTGGGAAGCCGCTCACGCGAGGACTTCGCCCGCGTGGTCCACATCACTCTCAGTGACGGAGCCGGCCGCTTCCAGGTGAGAGGGCTGCAACCGGATCACGTCATCGGCGCAAGGGCAACGAGCTGGTCGCCTTCGCGTGGTGTCATCGTCGGGTCGCTGCCACACGCCTCGGAGGGCGAGCCTGATGTCGAGCTGCAACTGGGTGGTCCGGCGGGCAAGCTGGTCGGTCGCGTGATCGATGCGGACGGCGCCCCGATTGCGAACGCACAGATATTCGCCGGGCACGGTGTGAGTTGGAGGCCGGGCGGTGACGATGCGAGACCCGACGGTCGCCGATTCGTGGATCCTTCGGGGCATTTTGCGAGATCGAGTGCCGACGGCCACTTCGAGATGATTGGCGTCGCGCCCCATGCGGTGCTCTTCGTCGAAGCAATGGCCTTGGGGCTTGCGCCCTTCGAAGGACACTTCGAAATCCTGCCGGGACAGACCACCCAAGCTGAAATCCGGCTGCACGAGAGCCCGCGGGTCTTCGGGTGTGTCACCGACGGAGAAGGCAACCCGGTTCCGGGGATATCGGTCTTCTGGGGGAGCGAGCGTCATTCACTGACCACGCAAACGCGCGGCGAGTCGGATGCCGAGGGGCGGTATCAGCTTCGGGGACTTCCGATCGGAGAATGCCAACTCTCCATTCCGGGTGCTGATCCGAGCAGTGATCAAACGACGGTCGCCGATCTCGAGCCCGGTGAAGAGCTCGAGTGGAACGTCGTCGTCGGTGGCCCGACCGACCGAAGCATCGAGGGCCGCATCGTCGACCCAATCGGGCAGCCGCTGCCCGATTGGGTCGCCAGTTATCAAGTGAGTAGCGGCCGAGCGAATGATGACGGGCACTTCCGGATCCCCGACACGCGAATGGGTGTGGCGATCCCCTTGCTGATCAGCTCGCCGTTGGGCTTCCCAGCATTCGTGACCGACAAGGTCGCTCCTGGTGAGAGCGATTGCACGCTCGTCGTTCCGGAATCGGCCATGCCGAGCGCCTTCGTCATCGGTCGACTCACCGGCAAGGCCCCAAGACACGCCGATGCGATACGACTGTCGATCCAATTCGAACGCCGCGTCTGGGAACGATGGTCCCTGAAGACAGCCCGTGTCCAGACACCGGTCGTGACGGGGGAGGCGTTCCGCATCGGTCCGATCTCGCCGGGAGAGTACTCGATCTTCCTCGACATCGAGGAGCTGCCCCGCATCGCCTTGGGAACTCACGAGCTCTCGGCAAGCCAGGTCCTGGACATCGGCACGATCGAGCTGAGGGATCCGGGCTCATTGAGCTTGAAGGCGTCAGTCGAAGGCGGCGAGGTGCCGAGGCGAATGTCGATGACGCTCGTCTCCGAAGGTGGCACGAGAATCGAGCTCGGCCGCGAAAGCGATCGCTTCTATAGCGGCATGATGCATCCCGGCAGCTATCGCTTGGAGTGGACCGGGCGCGGCATCGAGAGCCAGTCGCGAGACATCGAGATCGCTCCCGGCGTGCGGTTCGAGACCGAGGTTTCGCTGCGGCGAGCGGCCTTAGTCGAGCTGAAGATCTGGCTACCCGAGAGCGCCGAGATCGCGGCGCTCGAGGAGGCGGACGTACGCAGTGAAGCTCTGCGTCGAGCTTACGGTCGTCATCATGTCAGGGTGAGGCTGCTCGATGCGGAAGGAGCGTTGGTGGCCGAAGCGATGTCACGGTGTCCGGGTTGGAGCGAGGGCGAGCTCACCGGCGACTTCAGCGTGCCCGCCGGGCAGTACTTCGTCGAAGCGGCCTCGATCACGGGTCTGAGCGCCTCCGCCCAGATCACCGCCGGCGCCCCCGACGACCCCCGCGAGCCCATCGACCTCGTGCTGAACTGAAGTTCGGTCCGAGGTGTTCGGGGCGCCGGCTTCAGCCGGTTTCGGTGTCCTCCATCCAAGCGCTTGGAGACGACCTCACATCCGAAGCTCCGTGGCCTGACCCTGCCGTGATCCGTGACGACCTCGGCCCAAGCTCACTCGTGAAAGCGCCGACCGAACGACGTCCTCAGCGCCCCGGAACCGTTCGGGCCCCGATCCTTCTCCTTGCGGGGTTGGTCCAGCACATCGACTGTGAAACGATGGTGCGCACCGAAACTGTCGCACGAGCGGAGTCAGCCGATGCTGCACCTTCTGACCTTCGGGATCCTGGTTGTCGCCTCACCACAGGATCGCTTCGACGGTATCGACGACTACGTTCGACAGGCGATGGCGACTTGGGAAGTCCCTGGGCTCGCCATCGCCGTCGTCGATCACGGCGAGGTCGTCCTCGCCAAGGGCTACGGCGTCCGAGTGCTCGGGACGGAGTCTCCCGTCACCCCGTCCACCGCGTTCCCGATCGCTTCTTGCGCGAAGGCATTCGTGACGGGGTCGCTCGCGGCGTTGATCGATGACGGCGAGCTGAGCTGGGACGATCCGGTCACGAAGTATCTTCCCGAGCTCCGCTTCTCCGACGAATGGCGGACCGAGCATCTCACGTTGCGGGATCTGGCCGCACATCGGACCGGTCTCCAGCGTTGTGACTTGCTCACCGATCATTTCCAGGAGCCCGAGGACGTCCTCGCCCGCGTGTGCTTCGTCCCGGCCGTGGCGGAGCCGCGCACGCGCCTGACCTACAGCAACGCCATGTTCACCGTTCTCGGACAAGTCGTGGCAGCCGTTGCCGAGAAGCCTCATCAGGCGTTCCTGCACTCGCGACTGCTCGAGCCTCTCGGCATGTCCTCTACTTGGATGAGCGGCGATGAGGTTCCCCAAGACCGCGTCGTCCATCGCCATTGGCGCAGCGACGATGGCATCGTCTCACGTCCGATCGACACGGGCATGCATTCGACTGTGCTCGACATGACCCGCTGGCTCCGCCTGCACCTCGGCGCGGGGCGGTTCGAAGATCGCCAAGTCCTCGAGGACGCCACCGTCCGAGAGATGCACGCACTGCAGGTCTCCGTTCCGATCCGCTGGCGCCAGACCGAGAACCCGTACGCCGCCAAGTTCTACGGCAGCGGCCTCGGTTGGTTCGTCCAGGAGTATCGCGGTCACAAGCTCGTGATGCACACGGGCTCGTGGGGCGCAGTCACCGCCATGCTGCCGGAGCTGCAAGTCGGCGTCGTCGTGCTCTCCAACCTCGACCTCGAGAGCCTTCCGGCGCTGCTCATGTTCGATGTGTTCGACGCCTACCTCCTCGGTCCCGAGACCTGGGATCCCTCGAAGTGGAGCGCGGCATGGCTGAAGAACGAGCCGCCGGGTGTCGCCTACCGTCCCCGCGATCGCGCCCGAGAAAAGCTGGCGGCGGAGCGGCGTGGCGACCGGCCCGCGGCGCGTCCGCTGAAGGAGCTCGCCGGCCGTTACGAGTCGCCGCTTCATGGCGCGATCGAGATCAGCGTTCGCGAGGAGACGCTGCTCCTTTCCTACGGTCCGCATCACACCGAGCTCTCGCACTGGGAGGCCGACGCGTACTACGCCCGCACGCCGACCGACCTCACCTTCGACTGGCTGGTGACCTTCGGCTCCGAGACCCTGACGGTCCATCACGTCGGCTGGGATGCGGACGAAGCGGATCTGACCTTCACCCGGAAATCGGATCGCTGATGCGGCAGATGCCGCATTCGGACCGCCGGCTTCAGCCGGTCTCCGTGTCCTCCTTCCGAGCGCCTTGGAAAAGACCCAGACCTCAGATCGGAAGCTCCGTGGCCCGATCACCGTTGACGACCCGCCCAAGCTCGCTCGCGGATGCCCTCGCCAAGTGACTCGGTTCTTGGCTCGCTCACCGCTCGGGCTGAAAGTGGGACATCTGTGCCGGGAACGGAGTGCTCACTTTGCGATGCAAAGTGGGACATCTGTGCCGGGAACAGAGTGCCCATTCTCGGCGCGTCGACTAGAATGCGCGCTTCCCAGCGGCCCTTCGGAACGGGCCCGTACTTTGGTACGACGGATCGATGACCCCAACGCGCGAGCTCAATGAGCACCCCCTCGCCCTCTTGAACCGAGGCCGCAAGGTCTGCCTCGAAGTGTTCGGCTGCCAGATGAACAAGCTCGACGGCGAGCTAATCCTCGGGCAGTTCCAGCAAGCGGGGTACGAGGTGACCGAGGACCGTGACCAAGCGGACGTCTTCCTCGTGCACACTTGCAGCGTGCGTGAGCACGCCGAGGACCGCGTCCTCGGGCGCCTGGGCGCGATGAAGCGGCAGAAGCAGCACAACCCCGATCTCGTGCTCGGCGTCGTCGGCTGCATGGCGCAGCGCGACCAGGACCTGATCGCCAAGCGCCTCCCGCACGTCGACATCATCTGCGGCACGCGCGAGTTCCCCAAGCTGCCTTTCCTCGTCTCCGACGTGCGCGAGTCGGGTAACCCCGTCGTCGCAGTGAGCTCCGACGAGGACGTCGTGGTCGACAACACGATCCGCGTCCGCAGCAACCCGTTCCAAGCCTTCGTCACCGTCGTGCGCGGCTGCAACAAGCGCTGCGCCTTCTGCATCGTCCCGAAGGTGCGCGGTCCCGAGGTCAGTCGCCCGCAAGCCGAGATCGTGGACGAGGTGAAATCGCTCGTCGACCAGGGCACGATCGAGGTGACCCTCCTGGGCCAGACCGTCAACCACTACGGCTCGGATCTCGACGACGGATCCAACCTCGTCTCTCTCATCCGCGAGCTGCACGCGATCCAAGACCTGAAGCGCATTCGCTTCATTACTTCCTACCCTCGTAGCTTCCCCGATGACCTGATCCGCTGTATGGGCGAGCTGGACAAGGTGACGCATCATCTGCACATGCCGCTCCAGCATGGCTCCGATCGCATCCTCAAGAAGATGCGTCGCGGCTACACCGTCGCCCAGTACATGGACCGCGTCGAAGCGGTCAAGCGCCTCGCGCCGCAGGTCGAGATCGCCAGCGACTTCATCGTCGGCTACTGCACCGAGACCGACGAGGACTTCGAGGCGACCTGCCGCTCGATCCCCGAGATCGAGTTCATGAACAGCTACATCTTCAAGTACTCGGTCCGCCCGGACACGCCGTCTGCCGGCTTTGATGACGACGTCCCCGAGCCGATCAAGAAGGAGCGCAACCAGCGCCTCCTCGAGATCCAGAAAGAAGTGTCCTTGAAGGTCAACCGCCGCTACCTCGGTCAGACGCTCGAGGTCCTCGCCGAGGGCGTGACCAAGCACGACGTGAATCGCTGGATGGGCCGCGCGCGCACTCAGCACATCGTCACCTTCCAAAAGGGCGTCGTGCTGGCCGGCGAGATGGTCCAGGTGCGCATCGACGACTGCACGCCACTGGCCCTCTACGGCACGATCGTCGGTCGGAGCTGACGTGGTCTCCGAGCGAGCGGCCTTCGAGCGCGCCTTGGCCGAAGCCGCTCGCGGCAGAGGCGAGGTCGAGCCGAACCCGTGCGTCGGTGCCGCCCTCGCTCGAGGAGACCAGATCGTCGGAGTGGGATTCCACGCCGCTTATGGCGAAGCGCACGCCGAGGCTGCGCTGCTCGATGCCGCTGGCTCGCTGAAGGGCTGCGTGCTCTACGTCACGCTCGAGCCCTGCAGCCATCACGGCAAGACGCCGCCTTGCGCCGACGCCGTCATCGCCGCCAGGCCCGATCGGGTCGTCGTCCTCAATGAAGATCCCAATCCAAAGGTCGCGGGCCGTGGCCTGGCTCGCCTGCGCGAAGCGGGCCTCGAGACCAGCCTGTCCACCGACGAGGAGCTTCGGCAGCGCGAGCGCGACCTGAACCGCCGCTACCATGCGCATCGCGCCCGCGAGCGTGCCTGGGTGGTCGCGAAGTGGGCGATGACGCTCGACGGCAAGATCGCGAGCCGCGGCGGTGACTCGAAGTGGATCAGCTCCAAAGCCTCGCGCCAGGAGGTCCACCGCCTGCGCGCCCACGTCGACGCCGTCCTCATCGGCGCCGGCACCGCTCTTCAGGACGATCCTCGGCTCACGCCGAGAGACGTGCCCATCGTCCGATCACCCACCCGAGTGGTCCTTGACTCGCATGGACGATTGCCCGAGTCCGCGAAGCTGCTCCAAGACATCGAGCGCTTCCCGCTGCGGATCTTCACGACCGAGCGCTCGTGCGAGGATTGGCGGAAGCGGCTGGAAGCTCGCGGAGCGCTTCTCACCGTCCAACCGGGCGTCGACCGCGTCGACCTCGAGGCCGTGCTCGTCGAATTACGAAATCAGAAGCTCGAGCGTGTCCTTCTCGAAGGGGGATCCGAGCTGCTCGGAAGCGCCTTCGACGCCCAGCTCATCGACATGGTCGACGCCTACGTCTGCCCGCGTCTGCTGGGCGGCCAAGACGCCAAGACGCCCTGGCCGGGGCAGGGACGAGAGACGATGGCCGAAGCCCTGACGCTGGACGACGCCCAGTGGAGGTCCTTCGAAAGTGATCAGCGGCTGCGCGGCTTCGTGAAGTACTGAGTGGCGCGCGGGCGGCGCCGCCATCGCCCGCGCTCTACTCGCCGCCGATCTCCACGCCGTCGATCCAGGGAGTCGTCTCGGGAACGACCGGCTCGCGCTCGCCGTCCAGCCAGTACCGGCGCCACTCCTGGTCGAGGTCTCCGAGCGAGATCCCGTAGATCGAGCGCACCTCCCGTGCGACGAAGCCCGGATCGAAGGGAGGGCCTTGGCCGATGGCCTTCAGGAACTCGGCGAAGTGCCGGCGGTAGGGGCCGCGGTGCAGGAACTCGATGAAGGACGCCGCGAGCGCATACAGCCGAATCGCCCTCGCCGAGCTCTGATGACCCCAGGTCGGGTCGAGGAGCTGGGGCTGGCGGATCAGCTCTTCGAGGGTGTGTCCCCTCCCGCTTCGCAGCTCGAAGCGGACCAGTGCGTCGAAGCCTGCCGGGCGGTAGGTCCGCTCGAAGTACTCGGCGAGCCCTTCGTGATACCAGCTACCACCTCCGGTGAAGCCGGCTCGGACCAGCATGAGCTGATGAACGCCCTCGTGCAGCAACACCGACTCTTGCTCGAGCGGTAGGAAGGTCGCGAGATAGTCCTGCCAGGCATGGCCGACCGAGAGCTGAGCCACCTCCTCGGACACGCCCGCATGCCGCGTGTAGAAGCTCTGATACTCCTCGCGCGACGCGAAGAGGTAGACGGGCAGTAGCCGTCCCGACCCGAGAGGGATGGGGAAGAGCTGCAGGAAGCGGCGGTGGACGTCCTCGAGGACGCCACCGATGGAGCGGGCGCCGTGAGCCGATGAGAAAACGATGTAATGATCAGTGCGGACGACCGTCACTTCGGAGGGGTCTCGGTCGGGAAAGACTTCCGCCAAGCGCTCCTCGACTCTCTCGACGCTCCAGCGGACACTGTCTCGCCCCTGAGAGGGCACCATCTGGCAGCCCGTGAGGACGAGGAGTCCGATGAGCCACAGGAACCGTGCCCGACCGAGCCCCCGCCCCAGCCGGTCCGTGCTCGTCAAACACACTTCTCTGGAACCTCGCAAAAGAGCCGACGCCGCAGACCGATCCACAGCGAACGATCCAGCCTAGCCAATGAAAAAAACCTTTACAACGATTCGATCTGTCCGGATCCTGCGTGGTTCGCCCGCTCCTGAAGAGAGCTTCGGGACACCCTCTCCCTGCTTTCGAGCGAGATCATGACTCCGCGTCGCCCCGTGTACCTGGACAATGCCGCGACCACGCGCTGTAGCCCGGAAGCGGCCACGGCCGTGCAGCGCCATCTGCTCGACGACTTCGGCAACCCGTCCTCGGCCCACGAGCTGGGTGCTCGCGCCGGTGCCCTCCTCGAAAAGGCTCGCCGGGGCCTGCAGCGCCATCTTCGGGCTCGGCGAGCCAGGGTCGTCTTCACCAGTGGCGGCACCGAGGCGAACAATCTCGCGATCTTCGGCATCGCCCGCGCCCATCGCCGCCGTCATCTGCTCGTCTCGGCGATCGAGCACGACAGCGTGCTCTCGCCAGCCCGGGCACTCGCCGCGAAAGGCTTCGACATCGAAACCGTTCCCGTCGATGCGCGTGGGCACGTCGCACCCGGCGACTTGATCGCGAGAGTTCGCCCGGATACGGCGCTCGTCTGCGTGATGCACGGGAACAACGAGATCGGGACGCTGCAGCCGATCGCGGAGATCGCGCGCGGTGTCCACGACCGAAATCGTCAGACGGCGGTCCATGTCGATGCGGTGCAGAGCGTCGCTTGGGAGGTGATCGACTTCGACGGCTGGGGCATCGACTCCCTCTCCCTGAGCGGGCACAAGCTGCATGGCCCCAAGGGCGTCGGTGCACTGTTGGTCCGCGAGCGTCTGGTCCTCGATCCGCTTCTCCACGGCGGCGGGCAGCAGGCCGGCTTGCGCTCGGGCACCGAGAACGTGCCTGGCATCGCCGGGCTCTTCGCGGCACTGACCGAGGTCGTCTCCGATCGCGCGGATGCCGCAGAGAGGATTCGCGCTCTCCGCGACCGTCTCGTGGAGGGCGTTCTGGCGAGCGTCCCCGGAGTCGTTCAGCAGACCGGCCCGAATGGGCTGCCGCACATCGCCAGCCTGGCGTTCCCCGGGGTGACCGGCGAAGTGCTGCTCCATCATCTCGAGTCGGAGGGCATCTACGTGTCGACCGGCTCGGCTTGTCATGCGGCAGCCGGCGAAGGCAGCTCGGTCCTCGAAGCGATCGGGGCCGCTCCGGAAGAGCTGAGAGCGACGATCCGCTTCTCGCTGTCACGAGAGACGATGGCCGACGACATCGATCGCGTCCTGGACACGTTGCCCGCCGCGGTCGAGGAGCTCCGTTGCCTCGAAGCCTGACACTCGCCGACGTTCACAGCCCGAAGGACCCATGTCGACCCACTCGCCGCAGTCCGTCCGCTTCGATCCGAGCCTCTACGACGCCATCCTGGTGCGCTACGGTGAGCTCGCGCTGAAGGGGAGAAACCGGCCGCTCTTCGAGAAGCGCCTGATGGCGAACATCGGCCAAGCCCTGCGCGGCTGCGGCGGTGTACCCGAGCGGAGCTGGGGACGTCTGCTCGTCCGCGACTGCCAGGATGTGGGGGAGGCGACCGAGCGGCTGCGCCGCGTCTTCGGGCTGGTCTCGGTGAGCCCGGCGGTGATCGCTCCACTCGATTTCGACCGCATCCTCGAGAGCGCCATCGCTGTCGTGACCGATGCCGCCTTTCAGTCGGGCGTGGCGCGTCCGGTGCCCTTCAAGGTGACCGCGCGCCGTTCGGAGAAGAGCTTTCCCCTCGACTCGATGGAGCTCAACCGCGACATCGGCTCGGCGGTGATGGAGCGCTTGGGCGACCGGTTGACGGTGAACCTCTCTGAGCCGCGCATCGAGCTCGGCGTCGAGGTGCGCGGGGAAGGTGCCTACGTCTTCGCCAGCCGTGTGGCGGGTCCCGGAGGCCTGCCGGTGGGCACGGTTGGGCGCGTGGTCTCGCTCCTCTCTGGCGGCATCGACAGCCCGGTCGCGTCTTGGCTCGCCATGAAGCGCGGCTGCCAAGTGATCTTCGCCCACTTCCACTCAGCGGCCTTCGTCGGTCCCAAGAGCCTGCAGAAGGTCCTCGACCTCGCCAAGGAGCTTTCGAGCTGGCAGCCCCATACACGTCTCTACGTGTTCCCGTTCGCCGAGATCCAGAAGGCCATTCGTCGAGATGCGCCGGAGTCCATGCGCACGATTCTGTTCCGCCGAATGATGTAGCGCGTCACCGAGCGGCTGTGCCTCGATCAACAAGGCAAGGCGATCATCACTGGTGAGAGCCTGGGGCAAGTCGCCAGTCAGACCCTCACCAATCTCAGGACGATCGCACGCGCTGCCGAGATGGAAGTACTGCGCCCACTGATCACCTTCGATAAAGAAGAGGTGATCGCCCTGGCCGAGAAGATCGGCACCTTCGAGATCTCGATCCGGCCGCATCAAGACTGCTGCACGGTGTTCCAGCCGCGCGAGCCGGCGACCAAGAGCCGGGTGAAGGATCTCGAGCGCATCGAGCGGGACCTCGACTGGGAGCCCCTCGTCGAGGCGTGCTTCGAAGGCCGCGAGGCGCACGACTTCTGAGTATGTGGGTAGGTCGGCCGGTCGTCGCGCGAGAATTTACGAGGATTCCGTGGCGAGGTTCGGCCGGCGATCACTCAAGAAGAGTAGCGCGCGCCTCCTCTGAATAACGACCCGATCCCGAGTGAGCCCAGTTCGGTGGAAAGGAGCGCGCGACGCGTGCATTCGTTTCCATTCGATCGCGACCTCCGTCGCCGATCGATCCCACCGTATTCTGGGAATCCCCATCGATGAGACATGCCATCCTGAGCGGGATCGTGCTCTTGGGCCTGCAGGCCCTCGCGATCAGTCAGACCAACCCCCAGGCCTACCACAACGGCGTCGAGTACTTCTTCTCCAACGCGGCGCTCCTGGGCGGAACGCCCACGAATTTCACGACCGCCACGAAGTCGTTTGGGTCCGCGACGAGCATCGGCGGCCAGTCGGGAGGTGCCGAGACGAGCGTGCATCCGATCGGCGTGCAGCAGGACGGCTTCCGCGCCTGGAACGGTCAGGCCGGTGTCACGCCGTCGGCTTTGCAGCCCATCGGTTTCAGCCTGCTCGAGTTCCGGCGAGGGGGAACCTACTCCCTCAACAATGGAACCGTCGTCGCAACGGCGAGCTGGAGTACGTCACTGCCTTGCAACGCGCCGTGGTTCTGGATCGTCACCTTCACTTGGGGCACGACGTTCACCCAGACCGCGACGACACTCGGTGCCAAGCAGAACTTCACGTTCAGCGTGCGGGGTGAGACGCAGCAGTCCATTGGCAATCAGAACTACTTCGCCGGATCGGGCAACGAGCGCAACCTGAACCAAAGTGGGCTCTCGTTCATCGAGGACAACTCGCTCGGCTTTGCCCTCCATCTGCCCGGAAACGTCGAGCTCGGCCACGAGTACTTCCAGGTCGACGCCTCGAGTCAGGCGAACCGAGATCCTTCTGGGGCCTCGGGAACCTTCGGCTTCGACACCGCGAGCGTCGGTACCGGCGGGACGATCTTTCGAACTGCGAGCTCGCCCCGTAATCCTGGGGCACCTGCCGATCTGTTCGCAATAGAGCATCAGGCTTTCCAACAGCTCACCGGGCGAGTCAACTCCGTCTTCTCGCTGATCGCCGCTCCGGCGCTCGGGGGTGGCCTCGCCGAGAACGCCTCGGGCTCATTCTCCCTCATCGGCTTGCCGAACCGCCGAACGAACATCGTCGCCGATTCGCTTCTCACGGCGTTCGGGCTGAAGCTGCCCGCCTTCTTTCAGACGGGCGGCGGACTGCAAGGTCTCACGGGTGATGTCGGTCTGTCCGGTGTCGCGCAGACCATTCCGCTCGACCTGAGCAAGGTGAGCCTGCCGCCTGGCCTGCAACCCTTGAAGGTGGTCCACCAGGCCGTCGGAGTCGAGATTCCTTTCTACAGCGTCATCACCAGTGCAGATTCCTTCATCCTCGACTGAGGATCGTAGTTGCCGGAAGTGGCCTCCAACGGACCCGATTCACCCCGTGGACATCGTTGACCTGCCACTTCCGGCCCCAACTAGACTGGCTTCGCCGGCCAGGGTTACGCAATTTGATGAAAAAAGTGCGAATCAACGCTCCCTCGCGCCGGTCTGCGGAGGCGGCTCGGCCTCGCTCCCTCGCCGGTACCAGCGCTCTCCGCTGCAGCGATGATGATCCACGCTCTCCAAGCCGACGATCTCGCCCCGGCCATTCTCGGCAGGCGCTCTTCAGCCATGATCGGCCTCTCGATCACTGTCTGTCGACTTCAGGCAGCCGCGTCAGCTCGATGTCCTTGTACTGGACCTTCATCGGGGGGCCGGTGTGGAGCTGGATGGCGAGGATCCCTCTCTCGGCGCGCTTCTTCTCGTCTAGGTCGGTGACGTCGACGAACAGGCGTCCGTCGACCGAATGCGTCAGGCGGGGCCCTTCGGCGCGGATCACGTACTCGTGCCACTCGCCGTCCTTCAGATCGCTCACGAGGTCGGCCTCTTCGGCGAAGCGCTCCTCGGTGCGGGTGCCGTTCTCGGAGATGCGGACGCGCTGCCCGCGTCGCGCCAGGATGCCACGGCCTTTCTCCTCGTAGAGGATGCCCAGGATCCAGGCTTGCTTCGGGGTGAGCTCGCAGAGGTCGGCTTGGTAGCCGCCGACGACGAACTTCTCCTCGTCGATCACCCGGCTGCGGTACTGGATGCCCGAGTTCCCGTTCTCGAGGCGGAACTTCAGATGAAGCTCGAAGTCGGCGACCGGCTTGCCCTGCCAGATGAGGAAGGTGTTCGACTCGAGGAGGTTGTCCGCGGTCGTTTGCCCGGTGATCGTCCCGTCCTCGACCTTCCAGTAGCGCGAGTCACCGGTCCAGCCCTCGAGCGTCTTGCCGTCGAAGAGCTTCTCGACCTTCGCGGCGCTCTCCGCCTTCGGCTCCTGACCGAGGCCGATCGTCGTCAGCCAGAGCACTACGCAAGCGGTCGCATGGAACATGGTGGCTCTCCTGGGTATCGATACCGGAATGGGCCGCGTCCCTCGCGGCGGTCGTTCAGCATGGCGGCCCGAGGGCCATGAGGCAAGCGCGTGCAGCGGTCTGAATGCTGCCTGTTGCAAGCACGGGACGGGCCCTCACAAGCATGAGGGGGTGAGCCGCGAGCGCAGCGACCGGTCCCCACGCCGTCCGGGGAGGGTCCCTGCCGGTCATCGCCAGGGCAGAGATAGAGTCCGTCTGGCGACTTGAAGAACCTCGAGCGAAGCGAGACTTCGGCGAGAGGCCCGCCTCGCTTCGCAGTTCGTTAGGTCCGCGATGAAGCGAAGAGCCCTCCTCGAGACTCTACCGGCACGGACCCACAACGGATTCGATAAAGACCGATCGCTGCGATCACGGCTCTCACCCCACTGACTGTCGTGGGCTCCGGTTTCAGACTCTCCCCTTGCTCGGCTCCTCCTCGCTCTACGGTCGGCACCGTCGTGAAGGTGGCTGATGGATCGGTCACCTCTTCCCGCTTCGGTCGCGCGGGCTCCGGTTCTTGGGTCCGGGTTCCAGTTCAGCCCAGCCAGCCTCGGCGCTCGAGCGCTTCCAGCACGATCGGCTCGAGCTTCGCTCGTAGCGTCCCGTTCGCATAGCCTAGCCAGGACACGTCGCTCGTCACGTCGAAGGGCGCATCGAGGATCCCTCCTCGCCCGTTCGTCAGGATCACTCCGGCCTCTTCGGCGATCAGGGAGGCCGCCAAGTCGTAGGGATGCACGCCCGTGCGAGGGGGCACCTCCAGACTCGCGCTCTCCTTGAGGACGGCGCGCAGGTCGCCGTTGAAGCGATCGTGCCCGACGATCAGCTCGACGATCTGTCCACCGGTCGAGATGTATTGGTCGTCGAAGATCAGCCCTCGCTCGCCGTGGCGTCTCTGGAGCTCGGAGAGCACCTCGGACTCGATCGCCGCGAGCTCCGCCTTGGCTTCCGGGAAGAACTTGCTCAGTGAGGCGAAGCCGTCTTGGAGACCCTCGGCACGGCTGGCCCTCAGCGGCAGCGGCTGCGATTCGCCTCTGGCGAGGTCGTCCCGGCAAGCCGACGCTCCGTGACCACGAATGGCCCAGTGCTGGTCGGCTTGGGTTTGCTTGGGGATCGGGACCTCGGTCTGCACAGCGCACACGATGTCTCGCAGCCGCGGCCGCTCGACGTCTCCTGGTGCGATGCCGGTCAGGATCCAGGCGCTGCGCTTGCCGAACATCAGGCCACGCGTTCCGTCGATGGGGTCGATGAGCAGATGCCATTCAGGCGAACACCCGTGCGGCAAGTGCAGCTCGCCTCCGTCACCCAGCCCTTCGCCGACCACGCGGAGCGGCTCCTCCTTCGACCAGGCTTCGAGCTCGGGCAAGAGCACCGATTCGGCCGCGATGTCGATCGCGTAGATCGTGTCGTCGAGACCCTCGTGATCGATGCGCGAGAGCGAGCCCTCGCCTGCGGACGCCATCGAGCACACGAGGTGGTCGCGCATGCGCCGGTGGATCGTCCGCAGCCGCTCCAACGCCCGGGCGACACTCATGCCATCAAACCTGGGTGGCTCTCGAGGCGCTCTCGAAGCTGATCGACCGTCTCGATCATCGCGTCCGGACCGCAGTCGGCCAGCGCCGACTTCGGCTTGTAGCCCCAAAGGGCGGCCCATGTCGTGACGCCGGCGGCTCGGCCGGACTCGACATCGGTCGTGCCGTCGCCGATCAGCAGCGCTTCGGATGCCTCGACGCCAAGCTCATTCAGAGCTCGCCGCACGGGCTCGGGCGAAGGCTTCTTCTCCGGGACCGTGTCGCCTCCGACGACGGAGCCGAAGTACTTCGACCAGCCGAGGATCTCGAGGATGCCTCGGCAGTACGACTCGGACTTGTTCGAGACGACGGCGAGGGGGTGCCCGTTGAGCCGATCGAGGATCTGAGGGATTCCGCGGTACGGCACCGTCTGGACGACGAGGTGCGTCCGGTAGTGCTCGCGAAAGGCCTCGAGGGCCGGCTCGAGCAGCGAGTCGTCACCGCCGAGGCAGCGCTTCATGAGCATGACCAGCCCGTCGCCGATGAAGCGGCGGACTTGGTCGACGGGGATCGGCTCGCGTCCCAAGCTCTCGAGGGCGACGTTCGCCGAGCCGGCGAGGTCGGCCGCCGAGTCGATCAGCGTTCCGTCCAGGTCGAACAGGAGCGCACGCGGCGCGGACATGAGACGATCCTCTCGCTTCAAAGCCTCGATCCATTGTTCTCGGCATGGGCCAAAGGGCGCTATGCTGCGGCTCGATTGCAGAGACGTCCAGCCTGAAGTGAGGTTTCCCGTGAGCGAGATCCGCCGCGCCGTCATCCCGTTGGCCGGACGCGGGACGCGACTGGCGCCCCTGAGCCGAGTCGTTCCGAAAGGCCTCCTGCCGATGCCGCGCTCGGACGGTCGGCTGGTGCCGCTCATCCAACTCCTCGTCGAAGAAGTGGCCGCGGCGGGTCTCAACGAGCTGATCTTCGTCGTGCCGACGGGAGGAAGGGCGATCTTCGAGCCCGCAGTAATGGCACCCGGCGAGCTCTCGATCACGTTCGCTGAGCAGCACACCCCTCGCGGCCTGGGCGACGCCATCCTGTCCGCGCGAGAAGCCGTTGGAGACGAGCGGTTCCTCATGATCCTGGGCGACCATGCCTTCACGAGCATTGTCGAGCAGTGCTGCAGTCGCCAGCTCGTCGAAGCCGCCAAGAATGCCGAAGGCGCCTGGACCGCCGTCACGCGCGTCGGACCGTCGGAGCTATGCGGTGTGGCGGCTCTCCGCGGCGTCGCGCTTCCCGGCGAGCGCAACCATTACCGCGTCGAGGCGATCCGAGAAAAGCCGTCGCTGGCCTACGCCCGAGAGCATCTCCATCAGCCCGGCTTGCCCGACGACATCTTCCTCGGACACTTCGGCATGCACGTCTTCCCGCCCGAGATCTTCAGCGCTCTCGATCGCCTCAGCGCGAGCACGCCGTCCGAGCGAGAGGTCGAGCTCACCGCCGCACAGGAGGCGCTGCTCGGCCTGGTCCCGTACCACATGCTCGAGATCGATGGCGAGCGCCACGACACTGGCATCCCACAAGCCTACCTCGAGACGATGCTGGCGCTGGGACTGAGGACGCCTTTTGGAGGTGAGTTGGCCGAGCGCATCTCGGCGCGTCTTTGAGGCTCGCGGTGAGCTCTGCCGAGCTTGTCACCGATTCAAGATGACCAGGCCAGCGGACCAATCCGCGGGCGCAAGCGACTCCCGGTTGCCGACCTGAAGGACTTGGCCGTCTGGTTGAATCGCGTGCGCGGAGACGCGCCAGGGGGCCACGAGCGACGTGCGACCCGTGATGTACAGCAATCCGTCTTCTGTGATCGCCATCGTGGCGCTGTCGAAGCCGCCAGTGTCGAGCGGATAGCCGGGCAGACTGTGCAGCTCGCCAGTCGGGTTCTGCCGATATGCGACGAGGTCGTAGGAGACCTGACTGGCGACGAACAGGAAGCGGCCGTCTCCCGTGAAGATCGCGCGCGCTGCCGAGCTCGTCCCCGGAAAACCGGCAAATGGGCTGTTCGGTAGGGAGTCCCAGGTTCCGGCCCGGGTGACGTGAGTGCGGGTGTCGACTCGCTCGACGCCGAGGAAGTACCGGCCATCCGGGCTCACCGCCAGCGCCGTCGGCTGGTCCTCGGTCGGGACCTCGGCGACGAACGAGAGCTGACCGTCCGGGAGGATCTCGCGAATCTGGAATCCGAGATAGGTCCCGATCATCAGGTAGCGACCACTCGGTCCGATCGCCAGGTGATTGGTCGTGAACGGTAATACCTCGGAGACAGCACGTACCGAAAGCTTGCCATCGAGGGTGATGTCGAGGGTGGTGGCTTGCTGACTCAGTGAGCAGTTGACGAACAGCCTCCGGCCGTCGGGTGAGATGACGAGTGATGTCGGTCCCTGACCGCCACAAGGAAATGGAGAGCCGACGACCGGGATCAGGCTCCCGTCGTCTCGAATCTCGAAGCTCGAGATGTCGTGGGATCCTTGGTGGGCGCTGAACAGGAAGCGGCCGTCGGGGCTGAGGATCAAGGCGGTCGACACGCGCAGGAAGTCGCTGGTGCCCGAGGTCTCGATGACCTCGAGGTCGTCGGTCAGCGCGCCGTCCGGCTCCAGACCGAGACCGGCGATCCGGTCGGGACCATCCTCATCTGTGAGGAATCCGTAGAGCCGCCACGGCAAGAGGCGTGGGTCAGTCGTGAACTGCCAGAGGTAATCCTCTCCGAGCTCTCGTCCCCCCGAGGTGCGGAGGCTTCCCGAGAGCATGGCCTGGTACGTGACGCCCGGAGCGAGGCGCTCCTCGGGATCGAAGGAGATCTCGTTTCCCGCGACCTCCAGTCTTCCCGGAATGGCATCGCCGTCGGCGCTCTGGATGTGAAACGTCGCATCATCGATCGAGCCGGGATCGACGGGCACGGTCGTGACGATCTTCAAGGCATCTGTTCGAGAGGCACCAGAGGCATGGCTCGCCGGCTCGGTCTGAACGACCTGGAGTAGCCGACCGGTTCGAATGTCGAGCTCGATGGGCTCGCCGAGCTCAGCGCCGTCCGTCGAGCGCAGGTCCGAGTCGATCCGTACGACATAGGTCGTCTCGTCCGAGAGGAGCGAGGTCGCCTTCCAAGAGAGACGTCGTCCCGAGTGGGACACGACCCCCGGCCAAGAGACGCCGCCCGGGGCAATGACCTGGAGGGTACCGTTGTCGATCGAGTCCGGAGCCAGCTCTCGGTTGAAGTCGGCGATCACTTCGAGATCGACCGGCACATCCACTTGGCCTGGGCCCGGTGAGATCGTCTCCAAGCTGAGACGTGGCGAGCTGGCTAGCGTCTCGAAGACGAGCTCGAGCTCGCTCTCGATGGGCCGTCCGGCTTCGTCGAGGATCGCCCGGGTCAGCATCACCCGAATGGACTTGCCCGCGGGGAGCTCCTTCTTGGGGACGAAGCTCGCGAAGCGGGAGCTGGCTGCCACGCTTCCCGGAATGGGCTCCCCTTCGGAGTCGACGAGGAATGAGTCGAGGTCGAAGGAGGCCGCGCGCATCGGCCTGGAGAACTCCACCGAGATCCGGACATCCGTTTCGACGTCTCGCGCGCCATCGGTCGGCGAGCTGCTCACCAGCGTCGACGGAGAGGTCTCGGACGAACCGGGGAAGGTCGCGGTGCTTTGCGGCGAACAGGCGGAGAGGCACAGGCACAAAGCCAAGCCGGCCAGAGCGGGGAGCCGGGCCATCGGGTGTCCTGGAAACGAGTGAAGAGGGGACCGCGGCTATTCGGTCTCCCCAAACGCTACCGGGAACGTGGAGTGGGAGCAAGAGCGCGTCGCCTGCCGATTCCGGCCGCGCGATCATCCGCCGAGCATTGCGGTTCGTCTCTCAAGGATCGACGACGACGATTCCCGAGAGCCAGCTTCCGGTGACGGGGAGCTTCTTCGAAGCTTCGATCGTCGTCAGTCGTCCGTTGGACTCGATTTGGTAAGTCGTGATGCTCCAGGACGACGAGGCATTGCCGACGTAGAGCTTGCCTGATCGAGAGCCGGCCACGACGTTGGGATTGGTGCCGCCGGCGTTGTATGGGGAGCCGGGCAGATTCGTGAGCTCGCCAGTGCTTCCGACCGCGAAGCCCGAGACGTTCGCGGCATTGCGATTGACGATATAGAGATACTCGCCAGTCGGCGAGAAGATGCCGTCGACCGGCGAGCTGGCGGCGGGGGGCATGTCGAACGGGCTACCCGGTACTTGGGTCCAGGAGCTCGTCTCGTAGGCGTACACTCCCGAGTTGCCCCAGTCCGCCGTAAAGAAGTGTGCCTGGCTCGGCTCGAAGGCGATCGAGGTGGCACCCGCGAATCCGCTCGGCAGCACGGCGACGGTCGTGAGCTGGTCGTCGGCGATGACCTCCATCACCTGGGCGTAGGTCGGGGAGCCGGCGAAGGCGACCGCGACGTAGCGACTGTCCGGGCTGACGACGATGTCGTAGGGACGACCAGGCAGGACGACCGGGCCGCCCCGGATCGAAAGGCTGCCGTCGGCGGCGATGTTCATGATCGAGATCGTCCGACTGCCCGTGCAGCCGATGTAGAGCGTGCGTCCGTCGGGCGAGAGGCCCTGACAGACGGGCTCGTCACCGAAGCTGGCGAACGGCGAGCCGGGCACGGGAACCAGCGACCCGTCGTCCTGTATCGCCAGGCTGGAGATGTCGTCCGAGCCCATGTTGCTCGCGAACAGGAGGGTGTCGTCGACCGATCCACTCAGGCTGGAGATCCAGAGTGACGAGGTGCCGCGTCCACCCGACTCGCTCACCTCACCCGGTCCCGTCAGGCGGCCCTGCTCATCGAGCGGATACCCGATGATCAAGTTGTCGCCGCCGCTCACGGTAACGTACGCGTAGACCGTCGGCGGGACTCGGACGATGTCCGTCGTGAACGTCCACTCGTAGGGATCGCCCAGGATGGTACCGATGTCGGAGCGGATATTGCCCGACAGTCTCACGCGATGCTGGGTCTCCGCTTCGAATCGACCGATGGGCTCGAAGCGGATCCGGCGGCCGTCGACCGTCCGGTCACCCACCACCGGCACGCCCAACGAGTCCTCGACGCGAAAGGTGGTCGCATCGATCGAGGTCGGGTCGACGTTCTCGGTGAGCTCGACCGTGATGTCGGCATTCCGCGAGACCTCCGTCGCATTCGGCGGCGGGAAGACGCTGACCACGTCGATGTAACGTCCGGTGGTGAACTCGAGCTCGAACGGCTCGTCCAGCGTGCCTCCGCTCGCCGAGCGAATCTCGTCGGAGATCGTCACCCGGTAGCCAGCCTCTTCCTCCAGGATGGCGTTCGGCTCGAAGACGATCAGGTCGCGATTCACCGAGATCGCTCCAAAGCGCGGATTCCCGTCGGGCCCGATGAGGCGAATGGAGGAAGACCCGACCGAGGTGGCATCGAGGGTCTCGTTGAACTCGGCCTCGATCGAGGAGATCACCGGGACGTTCCCTTGGCCGGTTCGGGGGAACACCCGCGTCAGGCCGAACTTCGGCTTCGGCGCGGTCTCGAACTCGAATCGGATCTCGCCTCGAAGAGCGCGATCGTCCGCATCCCGAAGGTCGGTCGTCAGGATCACCGCGATGCGGCTTCCTTCCTTCAATGGCTCCTTGGCCCGAAAGCTCGCAAATCGCGAGCTCGCCGCGAGCCGACCATCGATCGCCTCCCCGTCGCTCTCGACCCGAAAGGAGCTCGAGGTGAATGATGAGGCGCGCATGGCTCGCGAGAACTCGATCGAGACCAAGGCGTCTCGCGGCACGTCGATGGCACCGTCTCGGGGCGTCGTGCCGACGACCTCGACATCGGAGAGCCCGGCCGGCCCGGTGACCCACGAAGAAGAGCTGCTCTGAGAGCAGGACGTGAGGAGAGCCGAGCAGGAGAGGATCAGGCAAAGGAGGGTCAGCGGCGAGAGGCGAACGGTGGGGATCATGGAAGCGCTCCGGTCCGGGCAGATCGATGAGACTTGCAGCAGGCCGATTCCAGAGCTCGAGAGTCGAGAGGCTCGTGCCGGCTGTCGTGGGCATCGACGCCGTTCGCAACCGGTGTGCCCTGGAGGGAGAGAATCCATGTCTCCGGGCGGAGAGGCCAGCAATGAGCCGAGCTGGCCCTGTCATTGGTGTTTCGAGGGGTCTTGGACGAGAGGATCGATCGGGTCGGTGACCGCGGCCGGAGTTCAAAATCCGGACGGGCTCCCGGGACCTGGAAGCTCTGTGTGACGCCGCCGCCCGAGGCTTCGTCAAAGGACCGCCGACTCTGGGCAGTGCCGCTCGAGGGATCGCGAGACGAGTCAACGCCTCGCCGAGCTCAGCCTGCCGCTTTGCTTCTGCCGGTTTCGACCGCTCGGGAGGAACCGGCGTCGCTTTGGAACGCTTGGCGTCCAGGACCAGAGTGCAACAATTCCCAGCCGGGTCGGCTCTGTGTCTTCGTCGAATGGAGAATCGACAGACTTGATGTGCATGGCGGTCATCGGACCATCGATGTCCGATGACGGAATGGATTGACGGATCGCGTTTCTTCTTCCAGGGAACGTTCGAATCTCGTCGAGGAATGAGGAGAGACCGAATGAGCCATTCGGTTCTGAGGAAGAGTGCGCCCCTTTGGGTGCCGGGGATCCTGCTGATGTTCGGCTCGTGGGCCCAGGCCCAGAGTCAAGTTCGACGCCCGGTCGGCGAGACGGGAGTCTCACTGGAGCTGCCGGCGACCTGGAAGGTGGACCCTCGCCCCAAGGACGTCGAGCTCATGCTTCGCGAGTACCCGGCCGGCGATACGATCGCCATCTTCGCGGTCCAGGTGATCGAGGCTCAGTCGGGGCTGTCCGACTGGGTGCGCTTCCACAAAGGACAGCAGCTCGAGCTGGTGCATCCGGGCTGCGAGATCGCCTCGGAAGAGGATCTCGAGCTCTCGGGGTTTCGGGCCCACCTGATGCGGATCGGAAAGCTGAAAGGGGAGAAAGAGGACTACGAGCTCATCCAGGTGGTGGTGGCCGCTCGCTCGAGGTTCGTGTTCACGTCCTTTTACTTCGAGAAGGGACGCGGAGAGCACTACGAGCCGATCTTGCGACGCTCCCTCGACTCGCTGCAGGTGAACGAGCCATCGAGCGGGGGGACGAAAGCGCCCGACCGGGTCGCCGAGCAACACCTCTCGCCGGATCAGATCGACTGGGCCTCCGACTTCGAAGACGCGTTCCGCGTGGCCAGGGAGAGGCACGTGCCGGTCTTGATCTGCTTCAACATGGACGGCGAGCCGGCTTGCCAGCAGATCTTGAAGTCGCACTACCAGGACCCGCGACTCGTCGAGCTCTCTCGGAAGCTCGTCTGCCTGATGGCGAGCAAGTTCGACCACCGCAGCTCGTCGAGCGATCCCGCGAGCTCTGCCTGTCCCCGCTTCGGCGTGGTCTCATGCGTCGACCATCGCGACGTCGAGATCCTCGCCAGGGAGACCTACTTGCGCACGAAGACCGCGATCGCGCCGCAGCATCTCCTGTGTGCTCCCGACGGCCGTCTCTTGCTCCGCCGCGAATGGATGCTGCCGAAGGTCGAGCTCGAGGCGATGATGCGGAAGGCGATCCGAACCGTCGAGTCGTCGCCGCGTGCGCCGACCGAGCAGCGGGATCCGATCGAAGCGTACGAAGCTGCCGAGGTGCCCGAGCAGAGGGTCCGTGTCGTGAGCGACGCCTTCTTGTCGTCGGATACGAAGGCGGCCGAAAAGCTCGTCGAGAAGATCCTCGGTCTGCACGACGAGTCGCGATTGATCGAGATGATCGATGGTCTCGGCTTCTCCGGCCATTACCGCGCGGGCCAAATCGCGATGCGCTATCTCGAGCATGCCTCGGCCGACGTTCGCAGCCACGCCGCCGTCGCGATCGAGATGATCGGTGCGCCCGAATCCGTCAAGAAGGTCGAGGCGCGGCTCAAGAAGGAGCGCGAGATCGACGTGAAGAAGAACCTCTTGCGGGCGCTTGGAGCGTGTGGCCGCGGGGACGACTCGGTCGCCAAGCTTCTGCTCAAGTTCGCCAAGCGCGGGGAGTCATTGATCCGGATCAACGCGATCCTCGCGCTCGACGAGTTCCATGGTGACGAGACCGTGGAGAAGGAGCTGATCGAGCTCCTGAAGCGCGAGCCGAACGTCGACATCCGCCAGGTGATCGCCTGGACGCTGGGCGCCTTGCACAGCGAAGCCGCCCTCGATGTCCTGAAGAAGACGGCCGAGCTCGCCGGCGAAGGGCCGGCCCAGAACCTGATGCTCAGCGCGGTGCACAAGATCGAAGGCACCCTCGGCGAAGACGACGATCACTCGGCCACCATCCGCCGTCTGGCGGAGGACACGATCGAGCGAGTGCGCTGAGAAGGGGGGCGAGCGGGCGTCGGCTCGAGTGGACGGCGATCGGATCCTCACATTCGAGCGCCTCGTCCGTTCGAATGGGGTGATCCGATCCCATCACCTCCGGGAGCCCATGATGTCGCGCCTCTGCATCTCGCTCGTCTCCGGTCTTCTCCTGTGTCTGGGCGCGACTGCTCAGACGACCTCTCACTACGTCCCCATGAAAGACGGGACCCGCATCGCCGTCGATGTTCATCGACCAGCCGAGCTGCCCGAAGACGGCCTACCGGCACTCTTGGAGATGACGCGCTATTGGCGCGGCGCCGAGGATCCGGAGACGGGCGCGCCCAGGCGGTCGCTGAGCTCCCTCGATCGCTACTTCCAATCCGGCGGCTACGTCATCGTCAAAGTGGACGTTCGCGGCAGCGGAGCCTCCTTCGGCACTCGCCCGGTCGAGTACGGACCGCGAGAGGTGAAGGACCTCTTCGAAGTCGTCGCGTGGGTCGTCGAGCAGCCCTGGTGCGACGGGAGCATCGGTGCCTACGGGACGTCCTATACCGGCACCACGGCCGAGCTGCTCTCGGCGTCGGGGCATCCGGCGGTGAAAGCCGTCGTGCCGGGCTGGTCCGACTTCGAGACCTACACCAGTCCGATCCGACCCTATGGGCTGTTGGCCAGCGACTTCTTGGGCGAGTGGTCGCGGCTGGTCGGTGCGATGGACCGAAACGATGCCCAAGTGATGGGCGGGCACGTCCGCCGCGTGGACGCCGATGTCGACGGATCCCTGCGCGCGAGAGCCGTCGAAGAGCACCGCCGGAATCCACCCGTGCTCGAGACGATCCGGGCCGCGCCCTTTCGAGATGATCGGTTGGCGGGCAGCGAGCACAGCTACGAGGCCATCAGCCCGCTTCACTGGAAGGAGGCGATCGAGCGATCGAAGGTCCCGATGCTGGTCTTGGTGAGCTGGATGGACGCCGGCACCGCCGAAGGGGCGATCCAGCGCTTTCAACACTTCTCCAACCCTCAGCACCTCGTGTTGATGGCGACCAGCCACGGGGGCTTCTTCAACGCGAGCCCCTTTCGGGCCGAGCCGGGACCGAGACCGACGGTGCCCGAGCAGTTCGCGATGCAGCGGGACTTCTTCGACCATCATTTGAAGTCTGCGCATAACGGCGTCTCCGAGTGGCCGAAGGTCCGCTACTACAATCTCGGTGAGGAGGCCTTCAAAGAGACGGACGTCTGGCCACCGGCCGGTACGAAGCGGCGGACGTGGTACTTCGGCAATGCGGGCCGGCTCGAACGAGAGGCTGCTCTCGAGGAGGCGGGCAGCGACCGGTACCGTGTCGACTTCGGAGTCTCCACCGGCGGCGGCAATCGCTGGATGACCCAGATGGGACGGCCGATCTTCGGGTTGGAGGATCGCACAGACGTCGACTCGAGGATGCTGACCTACACCAGCCCTCCGCTCGAGGCCGACCTCCAGATCACCGGGACGCCGCGCGTGACATTGCACATCACCTCGGATCACGAGGACGGTGCTTTCCTCGTCTACCTGGAGGTCGTCGACCTCGACGGTCGAAGTCGCTACGTCACCGAGGGCGGGCTCCGCGCGATTCATCGCAAGCTCTCGGCTCATCCCGTCTTCGAGACCGAGCACCCTTATCATTCCTTCAAACGAGCCGACGCGCTGCCTCTCGAGCCCGGTGAGCCGGCCGAGCTGACCTTTACGCTCTGGCCGATCTCGGTGCAGGTGAAGAAGGGGCAGAGGCTACGAGTCGCGATCGCGGGCGCTGACGCCAGCTCCTTCGACCGGATTCCCGAAGAGGGCGACCCCACCCTCGAGATCTGGAGAGCGAAGAGTCGGCCGAGCCACATCGATCTGCCCATCGTGGAATGACGCGGCGTCGAGCGATGCGACGCCGCAGCCAATACGACCAACCACGACCGGCTCGAGCCGCCGGTGAGTCGGCAAATCCCCTCAGAGCGCGAGCTCGACGGTGAACGAGAGGATGCTGCCTTGGTCCTGGTTGGCCTTGTCGCTGACCTCGAGCTTCCAGGTGCCCGTCGGTGTCTGGCCGATCAGGTCGCCCAGGGCGGCCGTGTTGATCGTGTCGTAGATCGTCTTGAGGTTCTTCTGGGATCCACCGGCGCGTGATTGCAGGGTCATCTTGCCGGTGCCCGATCCGGACGGCGGCACGAGCGCGACGACGAGGTCTCCGACCCAGGAGTGCTCGATGTCGACGTGGATCTTGACGTTCTGGATCTTCTTCGTATCACCGACCGCGACGCTCAGGACCGACGTCTTTTGATCCTGGATCGGGACGGTCTGGCGAGCCGTATGGAGAGTCTGGAAGCTCGCCGTCGCTGGCGCGGCGAGGTCGGTCGCCTTCTTGGCATTGAGTCGGCCGTGGCCGTAGAGGCGGCTGTGCCCTTGCCCGTCGTATTGAGCCCCGGCCGTGTCGATGCGGTCGCAAGAGCTCTTGAGGATCTCTCGAACCTCGTCCCAACGAAGGGCCGGGTTTCGGGCGAGGACGAGCGCCGCGACGCCCGCCGCACCGGGGCAAGCGCTCGAGGTGCCGCCGAACGAATCGGTGTAGTCCCCGGCCGCGTCGCCTCCCGAGCTGCTGGGGTTGTACCCGTCGGATCCTCGCCGATCGACCGTCCAGATCCCGGGTGTCAAAGGGTTGCCGAAGTCGCTACTGGGAAAGGCGCACCACAGGGCTGCGCCGTGATCGCTGTAGACGCTCTTCTTGCTACGATCGCTGCAAGCGGCGACGGCCATCACCTTCTCGTAGGCGGCATAGCCATCATTGTCGACGCTCTCGTTGCCATTACCGGCCGCCCAGGTGATCACACACCCGAGTCCGCCGCGACCGGTCGTGATGGCGTAGTCGATGGCGAGGCGCGTGGAGTCCGGGAGCGCGACGACTTGGTCGTGGAGCGGGTCATTGAGGTCCGTCCAGTCGCCGTCGACCGGTCCCCAGGAGCAGGAGATCACGTCGGCGCCGTGATCGGCCGCCCACTCGAAAGCGTCGGCCTCGGCTTGAGAGCCCAGGCCCGAGGCGAGTCGAATGGGCATCAGGCGAGCGTCGGGCG
Source organism: Planctomycetota bacterium (assembly GCA_040219065.1). Taxonomy (GTDB): domain Bacteria; phylum Planctomycetota; class OFTM77; order OFTM77; family OFTM77; genus OFTM77. The sequence goes on along the minus strand of JAVJTD010000197.1, from coordinate 9,812 downwards.
CGACACCCGAAGCGCCCTGGCGACCAGCGGCACAGGCGACGCCGGCGCAGGCCGTACCGTGATTGTCGCGAAAGTCAGCGGGACGGGCCGAGTTGAGCCGACGCGTGACATCGCGCGGCGAGACGATCTTGTTGCCGGTCTGGAGCTCGGGATGGTCGATGTCGACGCCGTCGTCGATCACCGCGATCACGATGTCCCGGCCGGTACTGGTGGCCCAAGCCTCCTCGACGTGCGCGTGCGCCTTCACCGCGCGGCCACCGATCGTGGCGTCCTTCAGGTGCCACTGCTGAGGGAATGCCTGGCGGCGAGAGACCGGCCGGACGAGCTCGGGATGACAGAGCTGCACCATCGGCTCCTCGAGCAGCTTCTCGCCGATGTCGAAGATCTTCGAGCCGGTCCCTTCGGCGGCTTGTACGAAGTACGCATGTGCCGCATAGCCGAGCTCTCGCTTGACGGTCAAACCGTAGCTCTCGAGCAGGCTGCGACACTTGCGCTCGGGCGCCTCTTCATCGAACTGGACGAAGAAGTTCTCGGTATAGACCACGGGCTGCTTTGCGCGTCGATCGCAGAAGACGCGGCCCGCGAAGCTGAGCGCCTTCTCCTTCTTCAAGACGCTGCGCGCCTGATCGCGGCTCTTCTTGCTCTTGACGGGCAGCCGGAGCACCTCGACGCCCGCATCGGGAAAATGCGCGACACAGTCCGCGTTCTTGAAGATCTCGACCGACTCCCGAGAGCGCACCATCGGCTCGGCCATCGCTCGCCCCGGCGCTCGCACCACGACCATGTCGGTGCTCTCGACGAGTGTTATCTTCTTCCCGCGCTTTCCGCCGTATCGTACCGAGACCATCCGGAGACTCCTTCATGTTCGGACCGTCTTCCAATCACCGTCGCGTGGCGACATCCTCGAGGCATTCATGACGAGAGAAGCACTGGAGGGCTTTCCCGGCACGGTCCCGATGCGCAACGCGGAGGGAACGCGGCTCTATGAACGAGTCCCCGGGGCCTATGCCGCCAAAGAGCCACTCGATCGCGCGCGAATTCGCATTCGGACTGAGCTGGGCGAGGGATGGATCCTCTGTGACGGCTCACCGTCCGAGGACGTCGAGGCCGCTTCCATCGCTCCGCTGTATCGGCTCGAGAGTGGCCCACCGAGCGTGCTCACGGGCCGCGTCTTCATCGTCGCTCGATCCTGTGAGAGCCTCGAGTCGGCGCTGAAAGATGTCGCGCCTCTCGGGTTCCGAGTCGATCATCGGCCGCGCTCCGCTCCTGCAGGAGCGTGGCTCGCTCCCATCGGCGAGAGACGATCGCAGGCCCTGACGGCCATCGGAGATCTCCATGGGCTCGAAGCTCTCGAGATCATCCAGCCTGAAGCGATCACAGAACGGCAGGAACGCGGCTGATCCGAAGCATGCTCAGCGGGAATCCCCGTATCCCCCGACTTCAGTCGGGTTGGTTCCCCGGCTTCAGCCGGTCTCGGTGTCCTCCTTCCATGTGCCTTGGAGCGGACCCAGACCTCAGATCTGAATCTCCGTGGCTCGATGCTGCCTGGGGGCGATGTACCACGGGCCTATGAGAGTTCAGAGTTGGACGTTGTGCCGTTGAACGTTCCAAGAGGCCCAAGCTCGCTCGTGGATGCCCCCATCAATAGAGCCGGTCACCGGCTCGCTCAGCTTGGGCACTCCATCGCCTCGGGCCCGTCCGCCGGCGGGGCGGGCTGATTGGTGACCTCCGTTCAGTTTCGTTTGCCACGGTGCCGAGCGATCGACCGTGAAGACCGAGTGAATTCCTCTCGATTCTATTCGAGAGAGATCGGCTCGATACGCCGAACGGCGGGTGTTCCGGCCGAACTGCGGCGGCCGGCGTGCCCGGAATCTCGAATCGTTTCGTAACGAATTCGGGGTCTCGTGCGATCCGTTGTCGAAGAGAATGACCGAGCACCGGCACGTGAGCTTCGCGCACTCGGCCCCCCCGACCGGTCGGCGCTCGGCGGGTCCCGCATTCCATTCAGGACATCGTTCGACCGAGACCGGCGGCCCATCGCCGGCGGTCCGAGACTGTCCCATCGGCTCGATCCCATTAAAGCCGCCCGGACAACTGCGGAGTGACGTTCACCGCAAGGTGGTGAGGGTGCGTCCGTAGCGATCTCCTGAGGAATGCGGGGTCCTCCTTCCGATCTCGAAAGGAGGTAGCAACATGAAAGGGGCCTCGCGCGGTCCTTTTCAGCCGGCCCCTCGAGGGGATCTCCGGCGCGCGTTTCAGGCACGGCTCGCCGCGCATCGTGAATGGCTTCAACGCTACATCGATGCTCAACTCCGAACGGCCCGGAGCTCGCTAGACATCAACGAGGATGACCTGTTCCAGATCGCATGGCTCGCCGTGCTCTCCCGCGTCCAGGTTCATCTGGAGGAGAACGACGCATTGCCCGATTGGTGGTGCTCGCGGGCGAAGTTTCGCAGCTACCTCAAAGGGATCGTGCGCTTCTCGCTGGATCACGTGCGTCGTGACAACTGGAACCGGCGCCGAATCGACTCGCGGTCGAAGCCGCAGGGAGCACTCGAGAATCTGCTCGAGCGCACCGACCCCTGCCCGAGCCCCGACGAGAGGCTCGAGCAGCAGCAAGAGCAGGACAGCCTTTGGGAGCTCATGAATCGGCTGGCGGAGACCGACCGTGCGATCTTGAGCCTTCACGCCCACGGGTTCACCTACGAGCGCATCGCGGCATTGCTGCACATGTCGGCGTCCGCCGTGGCGAAGCGTCACGGAAGGGCCGTCGAGCGCCTACGGCAGTGGAAGCCGGCTGAGGAGACGTCGTGAGTGGAGGGCTGCGATCGAGGGGGCATCCTTCTGGGACGGAGAATTGGACAGGGCACTCCAACGAGCTCGCCTCGGAGGAGACAGGAATCTTTGATCACAGCCCCTCTGGCCGCACCTAGCCGGAGGTCGCGCGCCAATGATCGGAGAGAAAAAAAGAAACGCATGTCGAATCATCGGGCGGATTCGGACCAGGGGGGCGTGGGGGCAGAGCCACCCCGAACATCCCAAGCGAATCCGCCGGGTCATGGACCCACTCGAGGAGGAGGGCCAACATGCATTCGATGTGTCAGGGACGACATCTCTCTTGGATGCTTCGCCTCTGGATCGCGACGGCCGTCACCGGTCTCACGACGCCGGAGCTACGAGCGCAGACGGACTTCGAGATCGCGCCCGAAGAGCGGCTGGCCGTCGGCGACGAGTACGAGATTCCTTCGGGCACGGCCGTGTGCGAGCGGACGATCAAGGCGACAGTCGTCGCGATCGACCAAGTGATCTTCTTCAACCGCCTGATGGTGTGTTTGCCTTCGGGCATGATCTACGCCCTCGAGCGAGACGTCGTGCCGATCGACACGTCGAAGCCGATTGGCAAGGGCAACGCGCGGCTGCGCCGAGACAAGCGTCCTCGCCCGCTCGTCCTGCGAATGAACGTCGGAGACTGTCTCGAGGTCACGTTCAAGAACTGGCTGGCCGAGGAGCGCGTGGACGAAGGGCAGCCGGCGACACGCAACGCCTCGATGCACGTCGAGGGCCTTTCGCTCGTCGGCTCGATCGCGTCCTCGGGCTCCAATGTCGGTCTCAACGACTCCAGCCTTGCCGCGCCCGGTGAGACGCGCCTCTACAAGTGGCACGCCTCGAAGGAGGGGGCCTTCCTCGTTCAGTCGGCAGGGGCCTTGACCGGTGGTGAAGGCGATGGCGGCCAGCCCGATCACGGGCTCTTCGGCGCGATCAACGTCGAGCCCAAGGATTCGATCTGGTACCGCAGCCAGCTCACCGAAGAGGAGCACGAGCTGATCGACCCGAACGGCACGCGGCTGATCGACTACGACGCGAAGTACCCCGACAACCACCCCGACCCGAAGCGGCAAGGGCGACCCGTGGTGGAGATCCTCGACGAGCACGCCGACGGCACCCTCGAGATCTTCCATAGCGATCTGAACGCGATCATCGCGGATATCCCCGATGACAACTACCCGCCGGTCGCAGTCGCCGCGCCGCTGCGGGATCGCAATGAGCCGTTCCGCGAGTTCACGATCATCTACCACGACGAGAACGCGCTCGTGCAAGCGTTCCCGGTGCTCGAGACCGAGTTCTTCGCCCACAGCATTCGCGACAACATGGCGATCAACTACGGCACGGGCGGGATCGGTGCGGAGATCATCTCCTACGGCGCGGACCAGATCGTCGGAGGCAACACCCACATCCCGGCCGGCATGGCGGCCAAGTGCAACGACTGCAAGTACGAGGAAGCGTTCCTCTCGTCCTGGGCTGTCGGCGATCCCGCGATGGTCTTCGAGCGCGAGGATCCGCCGCCCAGCACCGATCCCGATGACGACCACCCCGATCCGACGCAGCCGGCCGTGCGGGCGCTCTATCCTGACGATCCCTCGAACGTGCACCACAGCTACCTGAACGATCACGTGAAGATGCGCGTGCTGCACGGCGGCGTCGCCGAGCATCACATCCATCACCTGCACGCCCACCAGTGGCTGCATCAGCAGAACAGCGACAACTCGGCCTACTACGACAGTCAGGCCATCGGCCCCGGCAGCTCGTTCACGCTCGACATCGTCTACAACGGTGGCGGCAACCGGAACAAGACGCCGGGCGACTCGATCTTCCATTGCCACTTCTACCCCCACTTCGCCCAAGGCATGTGGGAGCTGTGGCGAGTGCACGACGTCTACGAGGACGGTAGCCGGGTCCTGCCCGATGCCGAGCTCGAAGACGGCACGCCGATTCCCGCCCTCGTTCCCCTTCCGGGCCTCGCGATGGCGCCCCTCCCGACGGCCAGCTTCCCGGGCTTCCCGTTCTACATCCCCGGCCGCGTGGGCCATCGTCCTCCGACTCCGCCGCTCGATCACGTCTTCGACGGTGGTCTGCCACGCCACGTCGTTCGAGGCGGAAAAGTTCGCGATGGCCTACGCGGTCCTTTCGATCGCATCCATCTCGAGATGGACGCGCTCGAGCTCCCCGACGGCGGAACGCCCGAGGAGTTGGCGGCGATGAGCTTTCACGCCATTCGCCAGCATCCGAGCGTGACACCCGAAGGCGACCCGGCGCGGTTCATCACCAACGGCTTGCCCGCCCAGCCCGGTGCACCATTCGCCGATCCCTGCGTCGACGATCTCGGTAATCCGACCGGCAATCCAAAGGTGATCAAAGCCGTCGCTTTCCAGATCGACGCCAAGTTCAACAAAGCGGGTTGGCACTTCGATCAATGGCGCATGCTCTCCCACTGGGGGGACTGGAACGATTACCGAACCGCCGCGAGAGCACCCGAGCCGTTCTTCATGCGCGTTCACTCGAACGACTGCATCGAGTTCCACCACACCAATCTCATCCCCAACGTCTACCGCGTCGACGACTTCCAGATCTTCACGCCGACCGATGTGGTCGGGCAGCACATCCATCTCGTCAAGTTCGACGTGACGGCCTCCGACGGAGCCGGCAACGGCTGGAATTACGAGGACGGGACGCACTCGCCCGACGAGGTGATCGAGCGCATCACCGCCATCAATGCCGTCGGTGGCATCGACCTCGGAAACGGGCAGCGCGAGATCCTGCATCCCGAGGCGCATCCCTTCTTCGGGGTGCTCGGGGCCCAGACCACGATCCAGCGCTGGTGGGCCGATCCGGTGCTGAATCTCAACGGAGACGATCGGACGCTGCGCACCGTCTTCACGCACGATCACTTCGGCCCCTCGACCCATCAGCAAGCCGGGCTCTACGCCGGTCTGCTGGTCGAGAAGGCGGACACGGTCTGGCGAGATCCCGAGTCGGGGGCGATCTTCGGCAATCGGGATCTGGGCGGCAGCTTCGGCAAGGACGGCGGCCCGACGAGCTGGCGAGCGGACATCCTGTTCCCGAACCAACCGGAGAAGGACTTCCGTGAGTTCATGCTCGAGTCGCAGGACTTCCACCTCGCCTATCGTCAGGACGGGACACCGGTGAACCCGCCGGGACGCGTGGAGATCCCGCTCCCGCACCTGGTCGATCCGCCGCCCGAGCCGATGCCCGAAGGGGTCTCGGCCGACGACGTGGGAACCTTCAGCGTCAACTATCGCAATGAGCCCCTGGCGCTCCGCATCCGCGATCCAATGTCCAATGGACAGGCGACCGGCATCCCGGGCGACTTGGCGCACGCCTACCGCTCGAACGTCGACCGCAAGGACGACGACTTCGATGTCCAACCGGGCTTCTATCCGCCGCTCACCAACGACATGCAGCCCGGCGATCCCTTCACGCCCTTGATGCGCGTGTATGAAGGGGATCGGGTGCAGGTCCGTCTCCTGCAGGGAGCGACCGAGGAAGGTCACAACATGACCATCCACGGTCTCCGCTGGAAGCACGAGCCCGACGATCCCAACTCGATGTACAAGAACAGCCAGATGAACGGCATCTCCGAGCACTTCGAGTTCGAGGCCGGCATCTTGCCGGACATCGTCGGGTTGGCGCGGCAGGCGGACTACCTGTATCAGCCCGGCGCCTCGGTCGACGATCAATGGAATGGCAACTGGGGATTGCTACGCCAATACCAGGGCGTGCGCGACGACCTCCTTCCTCTGCCGGGCAACCTCGATGGAGAGCTTCCCAGGCAGAAGTTCAACGAGAGCTCCGATGAGGAGAAGACCGGGCCGGACTCCAGTCCTCGTCGCTACTTCGACATCACGGCTGTCCGCGTGGGCGACGTCTTGCCCGAGCAGACGCTCATCTACAACCAGGGCCATCAGCTCAATGACCCGACGGCCCTGATGTACGTCTTGACGTCGGACCTCGATCCTCAGACGGGGATGCTGAAGGACGACGTACCGCGGGAGCCCCTGATCCTGCGGGCGAATGCCGGGGATTTGATCGACGTCGTCTTGCGCAACGGATTCGAGGCCACGCCCAAGGACGATGTCGGCTTCAACCTCTGGCCGATGATCGTCGAACGGTTCAATGCCAATCAAACGCGGCCATCGTCGTCGGTCGGCCTGCATCCGCAGCTCGTCCACTACGACGTGCGTCGCGCCAACGGCATCAATGCGGGCTTCAACCCGATCAGCACGGTGCCGCTCAATGGCGTGATCCGCTACCGCTGGTACGCCGGCAAGATCGACGTCGACGATCAAACCGGAAACGTCACGGCGACGCCGGTCGAGTTCGGGGCGACCAACCTGATGCCGGCCGACACGATGAAGCACAGCAACAAGGGTCTCATCGGGAGCCTCATCATTCAGCCGCGAGGCTCGACCTGGACCCTGCCGAGCAGCAAGACGCGCGCGGTCGCCGACGTCAGCTATCCCGATCCACAGAACCCGGTCAATCGCCTCGAGTACCGAGAGTTCGTCATGATCTTCCAGGACGACATCAACCTCTACCTCGAGGACGGCTCGCCGGTGCCTCCGGTCGCGGGCGGTACGGTTCAAGATCCTTCCGTCGAGGATCCCGAAGACTCGGCGAACAAGGCGATCAACTACCGCACCGAGCCGATGTGGACCCGGCTAGGCTATCCGCCGGGGCTCCCGCTCACCAGCGATGGGGGCGGAGGCGGTGGCGGAGCTCCGTCGAACACCAACGACATCGACTTCACGAACGCGATGAGCATCGCCGCTACAGGACCGATCGAGACGCCGATCTTCGAGGCTTCGGTCGGCATGCCGGTGCGCTTCCGAGTGCTGCATCCCCAAGGGCATCCGCGCAACCATGTGATCACCCTGCACGGTCACCTCTGGCGGCACGAGCCCGGCAACCCCGTCGGTGAGTTCATCGGCAGCCAAGCGGGTCACGGTCCTTCCGATCACTGGAACCTCATCCCGCTTCACGGCGCGGGCGGAGCGTTCGGAGTGCCGGGGGACTACCTCTACCGCAACCACACCTCCATGCTCCACGACGGAGGCATCTGGGGCGTGTTTCGCGTGAAGGAGTAACACCCGCTCATCAACCCGTCGGAGGGAGGCCGGCTTCCCTCCTGCCCGCTCTTCGCCAACCCCCAGGCGGAGAGCGGGCTCGCTTCGTTTCCTGACCAGGAGCTCATTCCATGCGATTGCGTACCGGGGTCCTCGCCCTCGGCCTCCTCGGCTCGGCCGCTCTGGTGTTTCTCGTCGTGGCCTGGCTGTCCCGTCCCGACACCTCGAAGTCGATCGGTGATGGCGAGGCTACTGCCGAGGATGGCGAGCGCTCGTTCCGGCAAGACGGCTTCGCCGTCGAGATGGACGTTCGACCGCTCCGAGGAAGTGCGAATCCGGGCGATCCGCTTCGCGCCTGGGAGAGCTTCGAGCTGCGGTTCTCGGTGAGTGAGGCGCGCGAGGGAGGACAGGCCATGCGCGGGCTGACGCCTCTCGCCTGGCTGGTGCGTCGCAAGCATGGCGAGGCCAGGCCGGACCGGGAGACCTGTAAGCGCGAGATCAAATCGCTTCTGGCCGGGCGGCTCGCCCGCAGCGCCGACGTCAACTTGAACGAGTACTATCTCGTCACACTCGACGAGAACAACTCACTTTCGGTCATCGATCCGCAGATCGAGTCCGCCAAGACCAAGACGCTCGGCATGGTCAGCTTTCCGAGCTACGGCAGTGACTTCGTCCTGGCGCCCAATCGCCGCGATGTCCTCGTCACCCTGCCGGACAGCGGTCAAGTCGCCGCCGCCGACGTCAATCGCCTCAAGAGCCGCTACCTGAACCTCGGCGGACAACCTTGGTCGATCGAGCTCCAACCCGACGGGCGCTACGCTTGGGTCGGTCATCGGGGAGAGGCGAAGGTCGACGTCATCGACACCGAGACCTTCGCGCTGCAAGGTGAGGTCGAGGTCGGACCGGGACCTCAGAGAATGGCCTTCGCGGCCGACAGCCGGACCGCGTACGTGGTGAGCCCGAACAGCCCGCGCCTGGACGTGATCGATGTCGATCGCCTTCAGCGCACGGGCGCGCTTCCCGTCGGGGAGGGGGCCATCGATGTCGCCTACTCCGAGCTGAGCCGCCAGGTGCTGGTGCTCCAAGAACGCGGCGCCATTCTGACGTTCGATGCTGACGATCCAGCACTGAACGCACAGATCGAGGTGCCCCCCGAGCCCACCGCCTTCGGAATCGCTCCCGATGCCCGGTACGGGTTCGTCCTGTATCGCGATCGCGACGAGATCGTGCTCTTCGACACCGCCACCCAGCGCACGACGCACACGGTGTCGACGCAGGCCGGCCCCGAGGCGATCGACTTCACAGGCACCTTTGCATACATCCGGCACGCCGGCAGCGAGCTCGTCCTGATGATCGACCTGACGGCGCTCACACGCGAGGCCAAGGTCGTCACCTCGATCGTCTCCCTCGGTCAACGGCCACCCGGGCAAGGTCGTCCTGACGTTCCGGCCCCGATGATGGCGCCCCTGCCCGAAGGCGGCGGCGCGCTCGTTCTGAGCTCCTCCGACCAGAGCATCTATCACTTCATGGAGGGCATGAACGCGCCGATGGGGGCGTACCGGACCTATCCCTATCGCGCTCGCGGCCTGCTGATCGTCGATCGCACGATTCATGAGATCGAGCCCGGCCTCTACGCCACCGACTTCCAAGCGCCCGAGCCCGGTCACTACACCGTGCCCTTCCTCTTGCCGGCCAGCCCGCAGCTCTACGGCTGCTTCTCACTCGAGCTCGTCGGTCCGCCCAAGAAGCCCGAGCTTTGGAAGTCGCTTCGCGTCGACCTCGAGGGGCGTGAGCGCATCGTCAGCGCGGGGGAGCCCTCTCGGTTCTCGATCCGGCTCCTGGACGCGACCAGCGGCGCGCCGGTCCAGGACATCGAAGATCTGGCGGTGC
>JAVJTD010000175.1:0-9022 GCA_040219065.1 Planctomycetota bacterium | reverse complement strand
AACGTTTCCCTCGCCTTCGCTGCGGGATCCGGTACCGTCGTCCCTCACGAGGCCTCACTGAATCGGTGGCGAGCTCTGTGCGCGCGAGCGTGTTCCCAACCCAGCGCCAGGGACCTGTTCGGGCTCCGATCGTCTCACCGGCGCCGCGCCGGGAGCTCTCCTGCTTTGAAACATGGCATTCGGACCGCCGGCTTCAGCCGGTCTCCGTGTCCTCCTTCCAGGCGCCTCGGAGATGATTCAGCCCCTACATCCGAGACTCCTTGGCCGGATGCTGCCGGGTGCGATCGGACTACGCTGTCGCCGCCTCGGCGTGTCCCGGCCCAAGCTCGCTCGAGCAGAGCTCTTTCCGACAGAGTCGGTCCCTGGCTCGCTCGACTTGGGCACTCCGACGGTCTCGGAGTCACTCGTCTTCAAATGCTCATCCGCGAGCGAGCCAGGACATCGCTACGGACCGACCAAGAACATCGCGAGCCGGGCGCGGGCTCTCGAGAGGAGCTTTCGGGTGGCGACCTCGGTCTTGCCGATCTGCTTGGCGAGCTCTCCGCCGGAGAAACCCATGATGCGGGAGAGCGTCAGCACCTCTCTGTATTCATGGGGCAATCGGTCGAGCGCCGACTCGATGCTCTCGATGGCCTCGCGCGTCATGGCCTGATGGCTGGGCGTGGCGAGCTCGACGTAGCGACCGAGCGCTCCGGCGTCGTCGACTTGCGCGTCGACGCTCCAAGCGACCTCACGGCCCACGTCGCGCTTCTGGGCGCCGTGGTAGTCCTGTCGATCGAGGATCTTCCGCAAGGCGATGGCGTAGAGCCATTGCTTGAAGGCTGCTTCGCTTTCTCCGCGGAGGGCGTCGAGGTTCTGGATCGCCTGGAGGCAGACGGACTGCACCAGATCCGATGAGGACTCGCGGCGTCGCAGCGCGCGATTCAGGCGAAGGCGCACGAAGCCGTGGAGCCCGGCCAAATGGCGCTGGAGCAGCGATTCGACGGCGCTGCTGTCGCCGGATCGGGCCTTGATGAGGAGGGACTCGAATTCACTCATGGAACGGTTCGCCAGAATCTAGGGGACCGCGGAGCACGCTCCGCGGGTGTGTCCACAGAACCATCGCGCCCCGGGGCTCCTGCGGATGTCAGAAACTGGAACAGACATCTGCGCGCCGTGTGAGGGGCTCTCCGCAGGGAATCCCTGCGTGCGCTCGGCCGGCCCGATGGGGTAGATTGCCCGCGTCGAGCACCTTCATCGGAGAGCGAACCTTGGATTTCGAAGCGCACTTGGCCGAGCGGCGACAGGAAGTCGAACGCTACCTCGAGACCTGTCTGCCGGTCGATGAGCGGACACCGGCGAGCCTGCTGGAGGGGATGCGATACACCTTGCTCGGCGGGGGCAAGCGGCTGCGTCCCACGCTGTGTCTCATCGCAGGTGTGGCGGTTGGCGGAACGGCCGAAGAGGCACTCCCCGCGGCCGCCGCTGTCGAGATGATCCACACCTACTCGCTCATCCATGACGACTTGCCGTGCATGGACGACGACGACTTTCGGCGAGGGCGCCCGACGCTTCACAAGGTCCAGACCGAGGCGATGGCGGTGCTGGCCGGAGACGCGCTCTTGACGCACGCCTTCGGCATCCTCGCCGAGCGCATCCCCGACCCGGCTCGCGCCGCGCGGCTGGTGCGCGAGCTCGTCGAGGCATCGGGTGCGGCCGGCATGATCGGCGGGCAGGTCATGGACCTCGCCGCCGAGGGGCAATCGGGCAGCGGCGCCCTCTTGGAGCAGATCCATCGCCTCAAGACCGCGGCCATGATTCGCGCGGCCGCCCGGATGGGAGCGATCGCCGGTGGAGGCGGGGAGGAGGCGATCGCGGCGCTCGGCGAGTACGGTGAGCGCCTCGGTCTGGCTTTCCAGGCGGTCGACGATATTCTGGACGTCGAAAGTAGCTTCGAGAATCTCGGCAAGACGGTGGGTAAGGACGCGCGCCAGGAAAAGATGTCGGCGCCGGCCGTCCACGGTCTGTCTCGCGCTCGCGAGCTCGCCGAGACCCATCGGAACGCGGCTTGTGCCGCCGTGGCGCAGCTCCCTGGGGCCGAGATCCTCGGTGAGCTCGCCCGCTATGTGACTGAGCGCAAGAGCTGATCTCCGAGGTCGCCTGGAGACCAGGAGCCCCCCAACGAGATGATCGCGCCCAAATCACCCCGAGTGTCGAGACCGGTTCGCCTTTGCCCGCGGACGGGCTTCGTAGGTTCCGTGAGTGGCGACGCGAGTCGAGCCTCATGACCGCGTCGACGCCGACTTTCTTCATCGTCGGAGACGAGCGCAAAGGACCCGTGCGGGAGGCCATCGGCCAGCTCCTGCCCGACCTCGAGAAGCGCTGCCGCGTGTCCGGTGTCGATCTTCGCGGCGATGCGGATCTCGAGTCCGTGGAGGCCGACTTCCTCTTGCTGTTCGGAGGCGACGGCTCGATCCTCTCGGCGGCGCGGCGGATGGGGCGCAACCAGATCCCGACGCTCGGCGTCAACATGGGGCGGTTGGGGTTCCTGGCCGAGCTGCCGCGAAACGGCTGGCGCCGCGCGGTGGATGCCTTGCTCGAAGGGCGCTTCGAGGTCGAAGAGCGGATGATGATCCGCGTGCGTCTCGAGCGCGACGGGGAGACGCTCCTCGAGTCGCTCGGTCTCAACGATTTGGTGCTGGAGCGTTACACGACGTCGCAGATCGTTCACGTCACCGTGCAGATCGGCCAATGGGACCGGACGACCTTCTCGGGCGATGGCCTCATCGTCGCGACTCCGGTCGGCTCGACGGCGTATTGCCTGGGTGCCGGCGGTCCAATCTTGATGCCCGAGCTCGAGGCGATGGCCGTGGTCCCCATCTGCCCGCACGCGCTCTCCCACCGGCCGATCGTCGTCTCCGCGGACGCGGTGCTGAGCTGCCGGTTCGAGCGGCCCTTCGGCGAGGCGACGCTGTCGATCGATGGACAGGTCTCGCAGTCTCTGACGAGCGAGGACGTGGTCGAAGTCGCGCGCGCGGGTGTCAACTTCCGCCTCGTGAAGCTCGAGCGAGGCAACTTCTTCGAGGTGCTCTCGGCCAAGCTGAATTGGTCCGGACGGCCCAACTACGAAGAGAGTGAAGGATGAAGCGCATCCTGTTCGTCTGTACCGGAAACCTTTGTCGTAGCGTGTTGGCCGAGTATCTCTTTCGCGACATCGTCGAGAAGGCGGGACGCGGCGACGCCTACGACATCTCCTCTGCGGGGACGATGGGCCTCGAGGGCAACCTCTCTCCGACCGAGACGCTGGAGGCCGGTCGAGAGCACGGTGTCGATCTCGAGCCTCATCGAGCGCGTCGCCTGACCAAAGAGCTGGTGCGGGAGGCCGACTGGATCTTCGGCATGGAGCTGGCCCATTGCCGGGCAGCTCTCGAGCTCGATCCGAGGGCGCAGTACAAGATTCGTTTGCTCGGCCACTTCGCTCCGATGAGCGGCGGCGAGGTGCCCGATCCCTACGGTCGGCCGGTCAAGGCGCATCTGCACTCGGCGGAGGTGATCCTGCGCTCGTTGCCCGGCTTGTTCCAAGAGCTCGAGAAGGAATCGGCGCAGGAGGAGTCGTGAAGGTCACCAAGGCCGTCATCACCGCAGGCGGAGTGCACCAGCGCTCGTTGCCCTTCCAAACCCTGATCGATCAAGACGGACGAGAGCGGTCCGTGCTCGGGCTACTCATCGGGGAGGCGCTCGACGCCGGCATCGAGGACGTGGCGGTCGTTGTTGCAAAGGGCGATGCCGATCGGTTTCGAGCGGTGACCGAGGCTCCCGAGAGCAGCGTGCAGTTCCTCGTGCAGTCGGATCCGAGGGGCTACGGCCATGCGCTCTACTGCGCGCGGGACTTCGTCGGCGACGGTCCCTTCCTGCACCTGGTCGGAGATCACCTTCCCGTCAGTCACGCGGTCCAGAGCTGCGGCGCTCAGCTCCTCGATGTGGCTGCGAGCGAAGGGTGTGCGGTCTCGGCCGTGCAGCCGACTCCCGAGCGCGACCTCTTCCGTTACGGGACGATCGGTGGCCGATTGGTGACGGGCTCCTCCGATCGCTACGTCATCGAGCGCGTCGCCGAGAAGCCGACGCCGACGGAGGCCGAACAGGAGCTCGTCGTGCCGGGCCTTCGAGCGGGATCGTACCTGTGTCTCTTCGGATTGCACGTCTTGCCCGCGTCGATCTTCGCCGATCTGGAAAACGCACTCGAAGGGACCGACGGCCCGATCGCGCTCAGCCCCGTGCTCGATGCCCTGGCACGCCGCGAGCGCTACCTCGCCTTCGAGATCGAAGGCTCCCGCTACGACGTCGGTGCACCCTACGGACTCCTTTATGCCCAGCTCGCCCTCGCCTTTGGCGGCGCGGCGAGGGATGAGGTGCTCCGAAACCTGGTCGAGATGCTCGCCCAACGATGCCGCTGACCTCAGAGGAGCGTGGGTGCCCTGACTGCCAGGGACGACCCACTGGAAGCGCGGGCGTCCCGCTCGCCATTGGCCAAAGAATGCGACTCACTGTCACCGAAGTCCTGCGTCGCGGCATGCTCGGGTCGTGCGCTCGACGAGAGACCCAGCCATGAGCCTGATCGAGATCATTCAATCGGAGCGAGCCGAGGTCCGGGATCGGAGCCTCGAGGAGTGGTGCCAGGGCCAAAGCGCCAAAGCGCTGCTCGAGGAGTGCGAGCGACTCGATGCCTTTCGCCGCGAGGAGTCGAACCTGTATGCCCGGGTTCGGGCGCTGTTCTTCTTGTACGCGATCTATCGCTTCGAGCTGCCGCGCACGGGCGGCATCGCCCGCGAGGGGCGCCTGTCGTTCGAAGGCTACGAGCACCTGCTCCAACGGCGCTTCGAGGAGGCGATCGACGACTTCTTGAAGAGCCTGCGCGAGGACGGCCCCAACGAGACCGCTTCGAGCGCTCTGGCCAGCGCCTATCACCAGCTCGCGTTCCAGACCCTCGCCAATCAGGTGCGCCGCAGCGTAAGGTCCGTCAGCGGCAATCGCTGGATGTTCCGGCTGGGGCATCCCGCCGACCAGCCGCTGCGCGTGCCCGAGCGGTTGAAGACCAAGTCTTCGAACGGGCTGTATCCGCTTCTCGTCGAGCGGACGCCCGTCCGAATGGACCTCTCGCACAGTGGCTGGAGCGACATCTTCTTCCTGGGGATGGACTACCCCGAAGGCGCACGGGTCCTCAATATCAGCATCGACCTCGGAGTCTACGGACGCGACGCCGGTCCCGAGCCGCCGATCCAGGCTTGCCTGCGCGTCATCGACGAGCCGGTGCTGCGTCTCGTCAGCGTCGACCTCGCCGCCTCGGCCGACATCACCGAGCTGTCCGAGGTGTTCGACTTCGCCAAGGACTACCTCGGGCTGCTCAAGGCGGCGGTAATCTCGGCCGGCCTCGTGCCACCGGGACTCGAAGGGTCGGGGCAGAGCCTGCGCGAATTGCTCGCCCGGCTAGTCGGGCCGGGGCGCGGGCTCGAGCTCGTCAGCTCGGTGCGCGGGATTCCCAAGGGCTCACGGCTGGCCGTCTCGACGAATCTCTTGGCGTCTTTGATCGCGGTCTGCATGCGGGCCACCGGGCAGACGCGATCATTGACGGGCTCGCTCGAGGAAGGGGAGCGGCGCACGGTCGCGGCGCGGGCGATCCTCGGGGAGTGGCTCGGTGGCTCGGGCGGCGGCTGGCAGGACTCGGGCGGCGTCTGGCCGGCCATCAAGCTCATCCAAGGCGTCGCGGCCGCGGAAGGCGACCCCGAGTACGGTGTCAGCCGCGGGCGACTGCTACCCAGTCACACGCTGCTCGGCGAGGACCGCGTTTCGAAGAGCACTCGGGAGCGTCTGCAGGACAGCTTGGTGCTCGTCCACGGCGGCATGGCCCAGAACGTCGGTCCGATCCTCGAGATGGTGACCGAGAAGTACCTTCTGCGATCTCCGGCCGAGTGGCAAGCCCGCTCGGATCTGAAGGGACTCTTCGAGGAGATCCTCGGTGCGCTCGAAGGCGGAGACGTGAATGCTCTGGGTGACGCGACGACCCGAAACTTTCAGGGGCCGCTTCAAACCATCATTCCCGCAGCGACCAATCGCTTCACCGACACCCTGATCGCGAGGATGCAGGAGGAGTTCGGCGAGAAGTTCTGGGGCTTCTGGATGCTCGGGGGCATGTCGGGTGGCGGCATGGGGTTCATCTTCGACCCGAAGATCCGGTCGAAGGCGCGCGAGCGGCTGCTCACCGTCATGCTCGCCGCCAAGCGCCGCGAGGAGCACGCCTTGGCATTCGCGATGGACCCGGTCGTCTACGACTTCGAGATCAACGAGAACGGCACGACCGCCGAGCTGATGGAGGGCGACGGGCTCCTGCCACCGGCGTACTACCGGATGATGATGCCGCGCGTCTTGCGCCTCGATCCCAGGGCTCTGCCGGCCGATCGCCGCTCCGAGCTCGACGTCTTTGCGCTCGCCTGCCGCGAGCGTCCCGAGATGACGAGCCTCGTCTCGGAGGTCTTCGACGGGCTGTTCCCACGTGACGCGAGCTCTCAGAAGGCCGGAGAGTCGCTCGATGGGCTCCTGCGGGACAACGGCTTCGACCGCCTCCTGCACCGGCAGATCCAAGACGACTTGAAGGCGGGTCGCATCGGCCTGGCGCAGAACCGGCTGCCGGCGAACACCGACATTCGGGACGTCGAGAAGCGCGACGTCGTCGATGTGCGTGGCAAGGTCGACCCCGAATGGGAGAAGCGCGGACGGCGTGCCTTGGCAGCCGGCGAGGTCGGCGTGGTGACCCTCGCCGCCGGGGCGGGCTCCCGATGGACGCAGGGAGCGGGCGTTGTCAAGGCGATCCATCCCTTCGCAAAGTTGGGCGGACGTCATCGCACCTTTTTGGAGGTGCACCTCGCCAAGAGCCGGCGGGCCGGCAAGAGCGTGCATGCGTTTCCGCCGCACATCGTCACCAGCAGCTACTTGACCGAAGGCGCGATCCGGGACGAGCTGCGCGAGCACGCCAGCTACGGCTATCCCGGCGAGGTCGTCGTCTCGCCCGGCCGCTCGGTGGGGCTCCGCATGGTGCCGACCGAGCGCGATCTGCGCTTCGCCTGGGAGGAGATGCCGCAGCAGGTGCTCGACGAGCAAGCGCAGAAGGTCAAGGAGAGCTTGCACGAGGCGCTCATCGGCTGGGCGCGGTCGCAGGGCGAGGCGAGCGACTACGTCGACAATGTGCCGCGGCAGTGCCTGCATCCCGTCGGGCACTGGTTCGAGGTGCCGAATCTCCTGCGGAACGGTGTGCTGAAAGGGCTGCTCGAGGACTGGCCCCAGCTCCAGTATCTCCTGCTCCACAACATCGACACCCTCGGCGCGGACCTGGATCCGACCCTGCTCGGTCTGCACATCACGAAGGGAAGCTGCCTCACCTTCGAGGTGATCACTCGCTGGATCGAGGATCGTGGCGGCGGCCTCGCCCGGATCAACGGACGCCCACGCCTGATCGAAGGGTTGGCCTTGCCGCGCGAAGAGGACGAGTTCGAGCTGACGTATTACAACTCGGCCACCTGCTGGATCCACATCGATCGCCTGCTGGACGCGTTCGGGCTCACCCGCGAGAGCCTGCACGACGAAGTGATCGTCACGACCGCCGTGCGTAGGCTAGCCGCCAAGCTGCCGACCTACATCACGTTGAAGGACGTGAAGAAGCGCTGGGGTCACGGACAGGAAGACGTCTTCCCGGTCACGCAGTGGGAGAGGCTGTGGGGAGACATGAGTGGCCTGAGCGAAGTTGACTGCACGTTCGCGGTCGTTCCGCGCGAGCGCGGCCAACAGCTCAAAGACCCCGCCCAGCTCGACGGCTGGCTCCGCGACGGCTCAGCCGCCTACGTCGAGTCACTCTGCGATTGGGGGGAGTGAGTTGGACGCCCGGCATCAGCCGGGCTGGATCACCGACGTCACCCGTCCCAACCGAACTCCCGGAGCACGGCTTGCACGGCGGGCGTCGCCTGTCGGAGCTGCGGATGGTCGTGCGTGTCTTTCGGACCGGGCAATGGCGCACCGGCCTCGAGGAGCTGGCGAGCGACGTCGGCGTAGGCGTCCTGGTTCTGCTCCGCGCCGCCGGAGTAACGAGAGCCGTGGGCGACCCAGCCGAGCGGCGTGCTGTGATGATCGTCTCCGATCGGGTCGAGGGACGCGCCGCGCGCGATGAGCAGCCTCGCGGCCTCCGGTTGCCCGAACCAGCCGGCGATGTGGAGTGAGGTTCCGTTGTCGAGGCCTCGCGCTTCGATGTCGATACCGGCATCGATCAGGAGCGTCATCGCCTCGAGCTTGCTGTAGCCCGTGAGGTCCGGGAGCAGGCGAGCGTCTTCGAAGCAAGCGCCCTTCGGGAGCTCGGGCGCCGCTCTCAGGATCGCCTTCGCTTCGTCGATGTTCCCCGTTTGACACGCCACGGCGAGTCGGTCCCAGTCGTTCTCCTCGGTGGACGCTCCCAGCCTCTCGAGCTCGCGGCAAACCTCGGTGAACTTCCGGCGGAGCGCATGCTGATAAGCCGTGACGCCGCCGGTCGTGCGCGCGTCGATGTCGGCGCCGGCTCGGACGAACGGCTCGACGAGCGGCATGCGACGCCGACGCACGGCCGTGTGGAGCGGTGTCTCTTTGAGTGGACCGGCCGCCAAATTGACATCGGCATTTCCCTCGAGGAGCCACTGGATCGGCTCCAGCTTACCGTCGTAGTCAGCGAGCCAATGCAGTGGCGCGTGGCAGCCTCCGGCGTCCAAGGCGTTACAGCTCACACCCAGCGAGACGAGCTTCTCGGCGGCGTCCCACTGCTGCTTGGCGAGGGCGAAGGACAGGTCCTCGCTCGAGGGCGTGGCGCCGGCGGCTGCCAAACGCTCGCACCACTCGGCGACACCGGCGTAGCCCGCGGCCGCGCCGATCGTGGTCAGATGCCCGCCGGGATAATCGTCATCCAGAGTCGTTGCTCTCGGATCGGCACCAGATGCTAGCATGTGCGCGAGGCACTGCGAGGCGGATTCTCGGT
>JAVJTD010000165.1:0-12791 GCA_040219065.1 Planctomycetota bacterium | reverse complement strand
CGGGCCCAGTTTCACCACCTGTATGCTCCGGCGCCGCGCCCGGGGGCGCCGCTGATCTGAAACCCGGGCCTCGCCCGGGGCTAGTCCAGCGACGGCGCTCCGCGCCTCGTCGTCAGACGGAATCAGCGGTGAAACGAAACTTCAACGTTGAGAGTTGGACGTCGAGCCGTTGGACGCTCGGGAAAGCCAGGCTCGACGGGTTTCACCACCTGAGCTGAAGCTAGTCACGGCGGTCCGAATGCAGAATGTTTCACCAAAAAGACGAGCCCGAGCCGGTGCCGGCTCGGGCTCGTGATCTTCCCGGGCGTCGATCGTCCTCGAATCAGTTGCGGTCGTAGACCGGGAACACTCGGTCCTCGGCTCTCTCGTACGCGACCTGACCGGCGACGAGCGCAGTCTCCACGTAAGTGCGGTAATCGAGGGGATGACCGTTGAGGATCAAGATGTCGGCGTCCTTGCCCTTCTCGATGCTGCCGATACGATCGGCGAGCCCGAGCATGCGGGCGGGGACGATGGTCAGGGCCTCGAGGGCGGCCTGGCTGCTGGCACCGCCGCGCACGGCGAAGGCGGCTTCGAGCGGCAGGCTGGTGAGATCGCGTCCGGCGAGCCCGTTGAGGCTGATCGAGCTACTGAGCGCGGACACGGCGAACGGCACGCCCAGCCTTTCGTAGATCGCCGACGACTCGATCGAGCTGCCGGAGGTGTCCTCTTCACCGAGGCGACCATCACGTCGCTCGCGCGGCGTGTAGACCACCGACACGTCGGCTTCGCTCAGCTCGGAAGCCACGAGCCAGCCTTCGACGACGCCTTCGAGGACGAGGCGATAGTCGAGCTCTTCGGCCAAGGCGATCATGTCGCGGATCTCGCTGACGGTGTTCGCCGAGGTGCGAAGGGCGATCTCCTTCTCGACGAGCTTGCGAAGCTCGGGGCTGACGGTGTTGCCGCCACCCCGACCACCGCGCCCGCCGCGGGCACCGAAGCCACCCGCGCCGCCGCGTCCACCGCGACGACCCCGGCCCTCCTGGCCTTGGCTCTGCGTCTGAATGGCGGCTTCGCGAGCGGCGCTTTGCGCCTGCTCCTCTTGCCGAATCGCCTCACGGGCCCCGCGAATCGCGGCTCGCCACTCGTAGAGGTTCTCGGCGGTTGCCAGGGCTCCGGGAGCCAGGTCGTAGAAGGCGTCCTCGGTGACGAGCATCGCATCGAGGTTGCCGTAGCTCATCTTGAGCACCGCGTGCTCGCGAGGCTCGGCCTCGGTCGGCGGTGCCGCGGTAATGGGCTCGGTCGGTGCGATCGGGAGATCGCAGCAGCTACAGACGTGGTCCTCTTGGCCGTCGCCATCCTCGTCGATGAGACCGGTGTCGGGAATGTCGCGCGGATCCGGCTCGAGGCCCAAGAAGACCTCGACGGGCTCCCCGTTGCGGCCCCGACGTCCGCGGCCTCCGCCAGAGGAGAGCTGGATGCAGCCGGTCGTGATGCCGGTGCCCAGTGAGTATTTGATGTTACGATCAAAGGGGTCGAGGCGGTCGACGAGCTGGATCTCCTCCTCGGCTTCCTCATCCTCCTCTCCACCACCGCGGCCACCTCGGCCGCCGCGGCCTCCGCCCGAGATGCCGACGCCGCTCATGCTGATCGCGACGAAGCCGGGCGTGACGACCTTGCCGGTCGCGTCGATCACCTTCGCACCCTCGGGCACGGTCAGCTCTTGTCCGACGTCCAGGATCTTGCCGTCCTGCACGAGCACGGTGCCACCGCGGATGATCTCCCCGGTGACGGTGTACACGTCTCCGCCTTGGATCGCGGTGACGGCGGGCTTCTTCTCTTCGGGCTTTTGCTTCTCGCTCGCCTCGTCCTCTTGGGCGTAGCTGGCCGTGACGAGGACCGCCGCGGCGAGCGAGGTTCGAAAGGCCCGATTCCAGCGATTCCTAGAACTCATGGACGGGGCTCCCTTCCACGATGACTTCTTGAAGGTGGCTTCCCGTTTCCAAGGGATCACCATCGAAAACCAACATATTGGCAAGCTTGCCTTTTTCCAAACTGCCGAGCTTCTCCTCGAGTCCGAGGAGTGCGGCCGGTCCGGCCGTCAAAGCCCGCAGCGCTGCGTCTCTCGGCAGATCGTTCTTGACGAGCATCGCGATGGGAAAGAACGGATCGTCCTGCGAGCGCGAGAGCTGGTTGCCGTTCAGAGACAGCGAGAACACGAACGGGATCTCCTTCTCGTGGGCCATGGCGGCCACGTTCATGAGCTCGGTCGTGTAAGGAACGCGCTCGAGACCGGGCTGGAGGATGAGGGTCACGTGACGCCCGGCAAGCTGATCGAGCAGCTCGTAGAGGTTCGAGCCGGTCGAGACGATCGCGAGGCGAACCTTCTCGTACGGCGCCGTCGCCCGAAGCGCATGGAGCACACCGGCCGCGTTGTTGGCGTTGAGGATCAGCGGGCGCTCACCGTCCCGAACGCTCTTCCAGAGCTTCTCGGTCTGGCTCGACTCCTCGGGCTGCTCTTCCTGCTCCTCGCCGCCCTCGCGCTGCGGAGTCGCATCGCCTCGGCCGCCGCCCCCGCGACCGCCTCGGCCGGCGAAGCCGCCGCGGCCGCCTCGTCCACCGAAGGCACCCCGACGGTTGGCGCCGCCCTGATTCGGGTCGAGGCCGTTGCGCAGGATGTCGAGGGACTGTGAGCTGTTCGTGACGGCGAGGAAGAGAAGGCCGTCTGCCTCGAAGATCATGCCTTTGCCGTCCTCGGGCCGAAGCCAGGCGAACGCCGACTGACCTTGCCCGCTGGCGACGAGATTCGCAGAGGTGATACCGCTGCGAATCGCCGGATCGAACTCGGTGTCGTAGGGATAGAAGTACTCCGAGACACGCACGAACGGTCCGGTCGTGACGGCCGTGCGTCCGCGACCGCGGAAGCGGTTTCGGAACTGCTCGGGAATGTTGTCCGGGATGTCCGGCTGCTCGCGCACCGTGAACACGTAGTAGGGATCGACCAGACCGGGCAGGATGGTGCGTCCGTCCATCGGGACGATGCGAGCGTCGGTCGGGATCTCGATGCCCGATCCGACGGCTTCGACCTTGCCATCGCGTACGACGATCGTCGCATTCTCGATCCGTCCATCCTTGCCCAGCGTCTCGAGCGTCGCCCCGCGGTAGGCTACGGCCCCTTGAGCCGCGGCCGTCTCGGCCCCGGTCCACGAGGCGAGGCAGGCGATCGCGAGAGTCAGCCAGCGTCGAGAGGAGACCATTGCGTTACCTCGTCAATTTCACTGCGTTCGTCTTCTCACCGACCATCAGAACCGTCGCCGGTCGACTTCGATGTCGTAGACGCTGAGGCCGTCCACGAAGACCTGCTTCACATAGTTTCGCGGATCGAGGATCGAGCCGGTCGTGATCACGATGTCGGCGTCCTTGCCGACCTCGAGCGACCCGACGCGATCGTCGATCATGAGCGCCTTCGCCACCTCGATCGTCAGACCGCGGATCGCGCGCTCCTCGGACCAGCCGTAGCGCACGGCCATCGTCGCCTGGAAGAACAGCTCCTCCTGCGGGATGACGGGCGCGTCGGTGTTGACGCCGAGCACCTGCACGCCGCGGCGGTCGTACTCGTCGACGATGCCGACGATCTGACCCGAGTCGCTGTCGCGCAAGAAGCCGCGCGGGCCGGCCATCACCGGGATGTCCCGCTTGACCAGCTCATCGGCGAGCTTGTAGGCATCGAAGGTGCCGTGATCGATGACGATCTTCAGGTTCATCTCGTCGTGGAGCATCCGCACCGTCGACTGGATGACCTGATACTGCTGGGTGTGCACGACCACCGGGATCTCCCGATGGAAGAGCGGCTTGAAGTTCTCCAGGCGCAAGTTGAACTCGGGCTTCGGGCCGTTGCCGGCCTCGTAGTCGTCCCAAGCTTGAACGTAGTCGCGCCCTTCCTGGAGCTGTTGCCGGATGACGTAGTTCATGCCCATCCGGTCGGAGCCCGTCTCGCCGGTGCGACGCTCGGGGTTACCAGCCTGGGCGATCTTCAATACGCCGGGCGCCTTGAGGACCACCTCGTCGGGCGTGCCCGGGCGGGTCTTGAGCAGGGCGCCGAAGCCACCCATGTTCGTACCGCTGCCCGGGATGAAACAGATCGTCGTGACGCCGCCGGCGAGGGCAACCTTCAAACGATCATTTCCTGGAATGATCTGGTCCCAGTTCCGAAGCTCGGGGTTGGTCTGATAGACCATCTCGTTCAAGTCACCCGAGCCACCGACGTGGCTGTGCGCCTCGATCAATCCGGGCATCGCGAACTGCTTCGAGTGATCGATCACCTCGAAGCCGTCGGGCACCTCGACCTCCGACCGCTTGCCGATCGCGACGATCTTGCCGCCCTCGACCAGGATCGTCCCGTCGGTGATCGGGTCACCGGCACAGGTGAGGATCTTCCCGACATGAATCGCCAAGCGCTGTGCCGCTTCCGGCTCGGATCGACTCGGCGAGGGATCCCTTTGAGCGCTCGCGAGCGCCGAGAGGGAGAGTAAAAGGCCGAGTCCTGCAATCCACCTGCGAGGCTTCATCGGTCAGACTCCTTCTCATAGACCCATTGCCCATCGACCATGACCGCCAACACCTTCGTGCCGAGCTCGAAGGGCGGGCCGCTCAGGACGACGAGGTCGGCGTCCCGGCCGACCGCGATCGAGCCGAAGCTCGGCGAATCCGAAACCAGGCGCGCGCCGCCCGCGGACAAGCCGCGCAGCGCATCCGCCGGGCCGAGGCCCTGGCTGACCGCGTACTGAACCGCCGACGGCAGGTCCCGCACGCCCGTCGTGGCGCGCGACTGGAAGCCGAAGGGGATCCCTTCATTGGCCAAGTGCTGCGGCACGTTCAGGCGCTCGCGATCCTTCGTCACCATCATCGACGGGCCGGCGATCACCGTGACCTCGTGCCCATTCAGGAGATCGGGAAAGCGCGCAAGATCCTCGACGCCGATCAGCACCGTGCGAAGCTGATGCTTCCCGCGAAACAGCTCGAGAGCCGCCTCGATCGCGTCCGAGCGATTCGCCTCCACGAAGGCCGGGATCTTGCCGGAGAACAGGAGGCGGTAGGGCTCGAGGCCGGCGTTCGTCTGGGGCTTGCGAGGCGCTTCGTCCTTCGCTTCCTCCTCTTGCGGCTCCTGCTCGGAGCCTGCTTCTTCACCGTCCTCGTCCTGCTCTCCTTCCTCGGGGGCCGGCTCTTGCCCGCGCCCGCCGAAGCGGCCGCGCCGCTGAGGAGGGCCTTCGCCGTTCTCGGTGTCTCCGCCTCGCGGACGGCGACCACGACCGCGACCTTCCTCGGGGGCTGGCTGCTCTTCGCCGCCCGCCTCCGAGTCGGCCTCGGTTTCGGCCTCGGACGACTGCTCCTCGGTGCTCGCCTCGGGCTCGGTCTTCGCCTCCTTCTGACGGGCCTCCCACTCGGCGAGGGCCGTCTCGTAGGCGAGCCATTGCTCGTGGTAAGCCTTGCCACGCTCGAGCGTCCGCTCGAGGTTGGGCACGTCTTGACGGAGGTTGTCGCTCAGACGGAAGCGAATCGCCGCCGGGTCGGACACCACGCGGGTGTCGTCGCCGAGCTTGAACGCGACGAGCGGCGTCGTCGCGCCGCCCGACGATCCGAGCAGCACGGTGGTCACGCCCCCTTGCCGGGCCACCTCGATCGCCGGGTCGGTCGCATCGAGCTGCTCGCCCAGACGAGTCTCGAGCGCGATGTCGTCGCCCAGCGTGCCGCCGATGCCCAGCCCGCTGCCGAGATCGACGAAGCCCGGCACGATCACGGCACCGGGAAAGCGCTTCACGCGAGCGCCCCGCGGGGCGGAGACGCGCTCGCCGACGCCGCGGATGGTGTGCCCACGCACGACGACGGAGGCATCGCCGAGGACCTCACCGTCACCGGTGTAGATCGCATCGGCTTGGACGATCGTCGTCGGATCGGTCGTCTCTCGGTGGAAGACACGGCGACCGTCGACATAGGTCGAGAGCACGTGCGATTGCAGCGAGAACGGATCGGCGCTGAGGACGACGAAGTCGGCGTCGAGCCCCTTCTTCAGGGAGCCCACGCGATCGGCGACCCCGAGGATCTCGGCCGACGCGCTCGTGATCGCGCTCAAGGTTTGCCCGACCGTCAAGTCACCCTGACGGAACTGTCCGGCGACGAAGAGGAAGTCTTCGAGATCCTGATCCGAAGCGGCGTGGATCGCGACGCGAATACCGGCGTCGACCAGTGCCTTGACCTCGTCCCAGGGCTCCCCGCGCTCTTCGATCTGCTCGGGGGACGGATTGGTGATGCGACCCGGGCGACGTCCTTCGAGGACCACGCCCTGAAGCCGCGACTTCCATTCGCCGAAGCGGCTCGTGAACGGTGTGAGGTCGGAAGGATCGACCAAGACCGCCCGGAGGTCGAACTCTTTGGCGAGGTCGAGGGCGAGCCGGATCTCGGCTGCGGTGCTCGCGGTGATGCGCACCGAGCCGCCATTGGAGAGATGCGAAGAGATCGCCGCCATGACGAGGTCTGCCTCGTCGGTCGGCGCGCCGGCGGTATTGCGACGCGCGGCGCCGAGCACGGCACGCAGCCCGGCCACCGCCCCACCGAGCGACGGCGAAAGCTGCGGGCGGGTTTGCTCCAACGGTCGATCGACCGACACCGCTCCGACCGGCGGCTCGTAGATCGTCGGCGGGCTGAGGGCATCGCTCTCGAGCACGATTCGCAGGCCTTCTCGGCGACGCAAGGTGCCACGGCCCGGATCGTCGGTCCCGAGCTTGACGACCGCGCCGACGCCCGGCATGAGCCGAGACGAGCCCGGCGAGATCTGCACGGTCGTGACGCCGCCAGCCAGTGCCTCGTGACGGTCGGCATAGAAGTCGAAGCCGTCGAGAGCCGTGTTCTGCGGCGAGAGGGTCCGTTCGACATCGTCGTTCCCGGCGAGGCTGGTCTGCGCGACCACGAGCCCAGGAATGATGACTTGATCATCCAGCTCGTGACGCGTGGCCCCTTCGGGAACCTGCGTGGTCGCTCGCGGTCCGACCGCCGAGACCTTGCCGTTGACGACGATCAGGACAGCGTCGTCGATGGCCGATCCCTGACCGGTCCAGACGCGGCGAGCGTAGTAGGCGTGAGTCTCCGACGCCTCTGCCGGACAGAGCGACAGGGCGATGAAGGCGGCGATCACGCCATGACGGAGAAGGCGAGAGGCTGCACACATGAGCGCTACTTCCATTCTGGGCACCTGGGCTTTCGCATGGGGAGCGTGTCCTTACTGTCCGCCGAGGAGGCGCTGGAGCTGCGCATCGTTCGCGCGCTCGTACACCACCTCGCCGCGGCAGATGGTCGTCTCGACCCACGTCTGCACCTCGAGCGGATCGCCGGTAAGGACGATCACGTCGCCTTCCTTGCCGACCTCCAGCGAGCCGACGTACCGATCGACGCCGAGGAGGCGCGCCGGCAGGATCGTCAGAGCTTCGAGAGCCTTCTCACGGGGCAGCCCGTACTTCACGGCCGTCGCGGCTTGGTACCAGAGGTAGTTCGCACCGAGGTTGGTGCTCGCCCCCGAGTCGACCTGGAAGGTGAACGGCACGCCCGCCTTCTCGAAGACCTCGGTGACGACGATCTTGCGATCCTCGCCGGTGCGCTCGTCCGTCTCCCAGAACACCAGGTTCGGATCGAGGACCACCGTCAAGCCAGCCTTCGCGATCTGGTCGGCGGCCTTGTAGCAGTCGCGGCCCAGCACCAGGATCGGACGGAAGCCGTACTCCTCGGTCAGCTTCAAAGCCGGCGCGACGTCCATCGCGGTGTCGCAGTACAGGAAGACCGGCATCTCGCCTTGGACGAGCTTCTTCATTGCGGCCTCGAGCGCCGCATCGGTCGGGGACTGCGGGGCCTCTTCACCCTCCTTCGGCTTCTCGGACGCTGCCTTCTTGGCGTCGGCGAGCTCCTTACGGAGCGCGGCGAGGTGGCCCATGCGGCTGGCGTTGCCTTGCGGCTCGAAGGAGATCTTGATGCCGGCTTCGCGGCGCAAGATCATCGCGTCGACGAAGTCGGGGCCGGTCTTCAGGATCGCCGCCTGCCCGCCGATCATCGTGCGGTTCGCGGGCACGACCGCGACGGTCGTCGTGCCGTTGCGGCGCGCATCCTCGAAGTAGCTGCGCATCGGGTCGACGGTGTCGAGCACCGAGAGGTAAGGCACGACCGGGTTCGTCTCGTTGGAGCGGGTCATGCCCTCGGAGCTGTGCGCCTCGACGAAGCCCGGCATCACGACCTTGCCGTTCGCGTCGATGACGCGCGCCTCGACCGGCACCTTCACGTCGGTGCCGACTGCCGCAATCTTGCCGTCACGAATGAGGACGGTGCCGTTCTCGAGGACGGGCCCGGCCATGGTGATGACGCGACCTCCCCGGATCGCGATCGATTCTTGTGCCCACGCCGCCGAAGCCGACAGCCAGAGCACACCCAGGATCCAGAAGGAAGTCTTAGAGGTCATACGAGCCACGGCTCTCGCCTTTCTGTCTCTCGAGGATCGTTCCGTTCACCATGACCCAACGAATCGCGGTCGTGAACTCCAGGGGATCGCCGTCGAGGGCGATCATGTCGGCATCCATGCCCGGGGCCAGGGACCCCACGCGATCGGCGACGCGCAGCAGTCGGGCCGGCGTCTGGGTGACGGCCTCGAGCGCCACCTTCGCCGGGAGCCCGAAGCGGTGAGCGAAGCGCGCCTGCTCGAGCAGGCTCCGCCCCGAGAGCGCCACCTCGATGCCCGCCTCGTGGAGGACACCGGCTTGGTTCCAGATGAGCGTCGTCCGCTCGGGACCCGTCAGGCTCGAGGCCGAGATCGGCTCGAGGATGACAGGCACCTTCGCCGCGGCGAGGAGCTCTTTGACCTGATCGGCCTCGTGTCCGCCGACGGCGATCGGCGAGAAGCCGAGCTCGTCGGAGAGCGTGAGCAGCGTCGTCAGGTCGTGCATCGTGCGTGCGACTGCGAAGACCGGGCGCTCGCCGTCCAAGGACGTCTTCAGCCAAGCATCCGCCTCGGCGGGTTGGCGCTTCACCGAATCGAAGGTGTGCCGCAAGATCCAGACGACGCCCATCCGGTTGGTGGGCTGACGGACGTAGATGCTGTCGGGCCGCTGCCGAGAGTTGTTACGCCGTGCCGGATCCGAGCAGAGGCTGATCAGCAGCGCCGCGTGATCCTTCAGGGTGCGTGTGTCCACCGCGCCGCCGGTCTTGACGACTGTCGACAGCCCCGAGATCACGTTCTCGGTGCCCGGGCTGACGGCCATCGTCGTCGTGCCGCTCGCCGCGGCTTCAACGAACCCGCGGCTCTTCCAGTCGATCGCGCTGGACGCCTCGAAGCTGGGCGTCACCTCGAGCGTGACCTCGTTGCTGCCCCCGGCGAGACCCGTCTCGTCGTAGGCGTTGACCAGACCGGGCATCAGCGTCGCGTCTCCAAGGTCGACGACCTCGGTGCCTTCCGGCACGCTCAACGCATTGCCCAGCGCCTTGATCTTGCCGTTGACCACCAGCACCTGACCGGGCTTGAGAGTCGGACCGGAGATCGGCTCGACGCGCGCCGCCTTGTACAAGACGGCTTCGTCTTGCGCGCACAATCCGCTCGCGAGCGAGCTCGCGATCAGGAAGGCGCACGGTATCCAAGCTCTTCTCTTCATCATTCGGGCTCCACCACGTTTCCGCCCACGATGACGCGCACCGGCCGGGCTGACAGATTCAAGGGTGAGTCGTTCCACAGCACCAGGTCCGCCGGACGGCCGACCGTGAAGGTGGCCGTGCTCGGCGGCATGCCGACCATGCGGGCCGCACCGCTCGTCAGGCCACGCAGCGCCGCCTCGACCGGCAAGCCGGCTTCGACGGCCAAGGCTGCCGTCATTCGGATCTCGTGAGCCGAGTCACCGGCGAAGGCGACGGGGATATCCATCACACCGGCCGCCGCGATCTGCTCGGCGTAGCGATCGGTGTCCGAGCCGGTGATCGGTCGAGCGATCACGCCGACGCCGAGCGCACGGATCCGATCGATGAAGTCGACCAGCTCGCCCGGCCCCACCAGCGCCGCCGCGAGATGATGCGCACCGATCAGGTCGAGCGCGGCCGCGATCTCGGGACGGGTCTCGGCGGCGAACAGCGCGACGCGCTTTCCTTGAACGACCGCCTGCACGTTGCGTTGACGCTCGGCGACGAGAGCCTTCTGCGCCGCGGTCGGCAAGTAGATCCGCGTCTCCGACGGGCGACCGCCGAGGAGATCCGAGAGCAGCCCACGCTGCCCGGCGAGCGAGGCCGGCCAACGCTCGTCGTTGCGGGCGCTCGAGGCCAAGACGAACTTGCTGGCGATCGAAGGAGCAGCCACGATGTCGCTCGTGCCGAGGCGCAAGGCGCCCACCACACCCGCCGATGTCGTCTGTGAGGCCGGCGGATAGGCGACGTGGACGAAGCCGCCGTCCAGCAGCGCCTTTGCCGTGTCCGATTCGGGATCGACGATGTCGATCGCCCGGAACTGGCTCGCATCGGACTCCGTCGTGTCGCTGAGCGAGCCACCCTGTCCGAGATAGGCGTGTGCCGCGACCAGGCCCGGCGTCACCACACCGTCACCGATGTCGAAGACCGTGATCTCGGACGGCACGTCGATGTCCGCACCGAGCGCCTCGAGCTGACCACCTCGGATGATCAGCGTCGCCGGCGTGAGCTTGCCGTCCTGCAGCACGCGGCTCGAACGGATCGCGTAACGAGCAGGCAAGCTCTCGGGGAGCTTCACCTCGCCGCGCTTCGTGACTTCGCGCAGACGCGTGCGACCTTCGTAGACCACCTCGCCTCCGGACAGGACGAGTCGCGCCGACACCGAAGGATCGAGCGGATCGCCCGCGAACACCGCCAGGTCGGCCGGGCGGCCTGGGGCGATCGTTCCGAGCTGGTCGCTCACACCGAGGATGCGCGCCGCATCGACGGTCATCGCCCGCAGCACGGCCTCGGGCTCCAGACCCGCCGCGACCGCCGCAGCGGCCTGCACGCGCAAGAGGCGCGAGGAACGACCATCGCCGGCGAAGCTGCCCAGCGCCCAAAGGCCGGTGGCCCTGCTGACCTTCTCGATCCAGTCCTCGTCGCGATCTTCGCGATAGGACGGCGCGCTCCCCGACTCCCGGACCGGACCGAGGACGAGAGGCGTCCGGGTCTCCTCGAGCTTCGAGAGAGCACCCCCTGGGAGACTGACGCCTTCGAGCACGATGCGGATATCGAGCTCACTGGCGAGGGACAAAGCCCAGATCAGCGTGTCGGGATGATGCACTTCGAGGCGCAGAGGGATCTCGCCCGAGACGACCTTGCCGAGTACCTCCTCGGTCCGGTCCGGCTGCGAAGCGGCACGTCCGCGGCCCCCACCGCGATTGCCTCCTCGCCCGAACCCGCGCGGGATTCCGCCCCGCCGGGGTGTCGCTTCTTCTTCTTCCTCCTCTGCCTCTTCGTCGGCTTCGGCTTCGACCTTCTTGCCCTTCTTGACGTTCTCGATGGCTGTCTTGAGGCGCTGGAACTGAGCGTAGCGCTCGCGGGAGGTGGCGCCCGTCACGCCGAGAGACGCCTGAACCGCCGCCGAGCCCTTGACGACCAGCTCTTCGACCGAGCTCGCCGGGGCCACCCGAAGCACGGCGCCCTCGCCGCCGAGCGTGCTCCGCCCATCGGGCTGCACATAGACTGCCGTGACGCCTTGTCGCGCCACCTCTCGCCAGTCCTCCCCGTACGGATCGACGCCGTCGAGGATCGTCAGCGCGCCACGGGTACTCGTCTCGCCACGAGCCGCCTGGGTCAGCCACAGCACGCTCCGGCTGTCGATCAAGCCGGGAACGATGGTGTGGCCGGCGAGGTCGATCTCGCGCGCGCCATCGGGGATGGGCAGGTCGGGACCGACCGCCTCGATCTTCCCATCACGGACGATCACCGTGCCGGTGATCGTGCCCTGATCGGTCATCGTGTGGATCTGCGCCCCCTTGAGGGCAAGGACCGTCTGGTCCTCTTGCGGGGAAGCGCTGGCGTGCCCGGGCGGCAAGGAAGCCAAGAGCCCGGCCGCGAGCAACACGAAGCCCGATCCCAGGATCACTGCAAGGCGTTTGCGGATTGCCGGCATGTTGCACCTAGTTCTTCGAAGCATCGAGCGAAGAGGCGCACGATCGACTCGAGACGAGGGTTTCGCTCGGCTGGCCGCCGACCCGGACGCGCCAGGCGCGTTGGTGGGACCGCAGGGAGCGAAACGTGCGGAAGAGGAGAATCCGATGGGAGTTACCTCTCGCTGGGCTCGAGGGATCATGGTCACGAAAAGGAGGGAGCCCGGAACCAGCCAGGCTGTGGAGTAGACTCCGGGCCCCTGGGTGGGTCAGAGCGCGTGGATTCTTGCGAAAGAAATGAATGTTTGGAAAAAGTAGCCTCTCGGGGCGGAACCTCAGCCACAAAGCCTTGCAATAAAGTGGCTTGCCGTCAAGTTGGTAAGCTCGGGCTTCGCCTCGACCCGGTCCTGATCTGAAACGTGCCGCATTCGGACCGCCGGCTTCAGCCGGTCTCGGTGTCCGAACCAGAGCCCGCGCGACCGAAACGGGAAGAGGCTGCTGAGCGGGGAGCCGCTTCCTCGACGGGGCTGTCGTTCGAACTGAGAGGCGCCGAGCAAAGGTACGTTCGCAGCGCGTTGTCTTGGCGGCACGCTGCACCCCGGCCCAAGCTCGCTTGCGAGAGCCCTCGCCGACAGACTCGGTCTTTGACTCGCTCGGCTAGGGCACTCCATCGAGAAGCGCGTCCCGCTTCACCACCCA
>JAVJTD010000143.1:0-20414 GCA_040219065.1 Planctomycetota bacterium | reverse complement strand
CCGTCCCAACGGCAACGGCTCCGTGTCAGGGACCCGTGCAGGCTCTGGTTGCTCACTCACCTTCATCGCATCATTTGAACGGGTTGCCGATCCAGCGTGCCGGGTAGAAGCCGTCTTCGGGCTCCTCTTGCACCTCCAGCGCCGAGAAGCTCTGGTAGCCGCGGCCTGGGTTCTCCAGGCGAGTGGTGAAGTCCAGGAGGCGAGCGCCCTCTGGGCCGGCTCGGAAGGCGTGGATGTTGTCGCGGTCGCAGCGGAGATCGGACACTCGGCCCGGGGCGAGCCAGATGCGCTTGGTCTCGCGGACCAGGAAGGTCTCGGTGCCCGACTTGGCTTCGGGAGCCACGTCCTTCGGCTCGTAATGGCGAACCTCGCATCCGCCTTCGAGACCCAGAGAGACGTTGCAGTAACCGACGTGGTTGTGGGCCGGGATCACCGCGCCCGGGCCCAGAGACACGTCCACGATGAAGATGCTCCCCTTCGCCCAGCCGGGCCCGGACTTCAGGCCGTCTCGCTCGTAGCTGACCTTCATTCTCTCGGGGAACGCTCGGCGCGGTACGCCCGCGAGCGCCGCAGTCAGTTCGTGAAGGTAGGCCTCTTCATGGAGAGCGCTCTCGGCATTGAGCCCATCGAAAAGCTTCGTCCAACGCTCCGCGAATCGGGCGAAGTCGTCCTCGCGCGGGAAGTCACGCCCGAATCGGCGAAGGCCGATGGCGGCAGCCATCCCGATCGGTAGGCACAACACCGAGCGACGATTCACGCCGTCGCTTCCGAGAGGCTCGTTTCGATCAATCATCTTCGCGCTCCTTCAGGACACATAGGCCGGCAAGCCACGGCCGAGAGTACGAAGGCGAGGAGCAGCGCGCTTATCGAGTCCTGCGCTTCTGAGATCGGAGCCGACTGGGCGAACAGCCGAAGGACCTCTTGAAGAGGAGGCTGAAGCTCGGGAGGCTCTGGAAGCCGACGGCCGTGCAGGCGTCCGAGACCGAGCATCCACTCTCGAGGAGCCGGCGCGCTTCCTCCAACCGTCGCCCCTGCAGATACTGCATCGGCGTCGGTCCGAAGGCTTGGCGGAACATCCTGAGGAAGTGGAACGGCGAGAGGAAGGCGCGCTCGGCGAGCTGGTCGATCGTCCAGGGATCTTCGAAGCAGGAGTCGATGAGATCCTTGGCGAAGTGGAGGCGGCGATAGAGCTCTTCGCGGGTCGCGACGCGTAGCCCCGGAAACGTCTCGATCTCGCGGCGGACGCGGTTCTGCAGCGTCGCCAGACTTGCCGCCAACGCGTAGAAGCGCTCCTCCAGCCACTCGGGGGATCGCGCCGGGTCGTGAAGCTGGGCCGCGATCTCGCCGAGCGTGTGTCCAACCGCCCCGTCCATCGGATACAGGCGTTCAGGGAGCTCGATGTCTCGGAGCGCGGCAACCGGCTCGTCCAGCAAGGACGCACTGGACCTTTCCTTGCCGTCGAGGACCGTCTCGACGAAGCCCGGCTGGAAGAACAAGGCGAGGGTCTCGGTCTGGGGCTCGGGCCGGATCTGAAGAGTGTACTCCTGGCCCCGGTTCAGGATTGCGAAGCGGTCCGGCCGGATGCGATAGGTGCTGTGCCGCGTGACGTACAGCGATTCGCCGCGTACGACGCTCTTGATCGACAGCGTCGTCTTGTATCCCGGATCGAAGTAAGATCGCGCCCGCCCGTTGAGCAGCGTGTTCGATGTCGCCACATCGGCGCGGGCCGGGTTGATCTGGAATCGGTAGGTCATTGGAGATCCGTCAGAAGCTCGCGTGTTCAGGCCGAGTCTCATTCTCCACCGAGGCGGCGTGATGGTCCAGCCTGGGACGGCACCATCGGGGCTTCGCCCCCTGGCGTTTGGCCGTTTGAGCCGCCCATCGGACCGTAGGCCCGAAGGGCCGGCAGCGTGTAGCCCCGGGCGAGGCCGGTCCTCCGGCCCGAGCCCGGGGTGGGTAATGCCATGATGATGTTTTCATCACGGGCCGTAGGCCCGAAGGGCCGGCAGCGTGTAGCCCCGGGCGGGGCCGGTCCTCCGGCCCGAGCCCGGGGTGGGTAATGCAATAATGATGTTTTCATCACGCGCCCTGAAGGGGCGCTGGCGGCTGGGTGTGTCGACCGGGACGAAGATGAGAGCCGCCGCCCTTTCAGGGCGGGGAAGGCGTTGTATGCTGGCCCGGCACCCAGGCCTTCGGCCTGGGCTACACGCCGTCGGGCCTTCGGCCCGGGGAAGGCAGGCCGACGGCCGGGACGAGGGTCTTCCAAATGGCCAAACCCCAGGGGGCTTCGCCCCGGCCTAATCCAGGGCCGCCGCTGCGCGGCTCGATGCCTGGCGCAAGCTCGCTCGTGGTGGGTCGTCACGGGAAGCCAGAGCCCGCGCGACCGTCAAACCAGAGCCCGCGCGACCGAAACGGGAAGAGACGATCGAGTCAGGTTGACTGGCTCGACGGCGCCGTCGTTCGAGCGGAGAGGCGCGGAGCAAGGGGCCGCTAGGAGTGCCCTGTCGTCGCAACGGCGCCCCGGCGCAAGCTCGCTCGCGATAGCTTTCACCGACAGTTCCGGTCACCGGCTCGCTCGTCCTACGCACCCTCTCTCGCCATCAAAGTCTCGGGTCGACGGGCTCGCTTTCCATGGCCAGGACGCCGAAGACGCATTCGTGGACGCGATACAACGGCTCGCCGTCGACGAAGCGGTGCAGGGCTTCCAGTCCCAGGGCGTACTCGCGCATCGCCAGGGACCGCTTGCGCTTGAGGCCGCGTTTGCGGAGTCGCTCGAGGTTCTCGGGGCGGTCGTAGTCGGGGCCGTAGATGATGCGGAGGTACTCGCGGCCGCGGCATTTGACGGCCGGCTGCAGCAGGCCACGCCGGCCCTTGGCGTTCCATTGCAGCGGCTTGACGACCATGCCCTCGCCGCCGGCCTCGGTCAGCTCCATCCACCACGCGATCGCCTCGCTGATCTCCTTCTCGTCATTCAACGAGACCGCGCGATGATTCGTCGTATGGAAGAAGCCGGGGTCGACCTTTGCCAGAGTTGCGAGCTGCTTCATGTGCCAGAGATGGTCCTGGTCCGTGAAGACGCGGCCTTCCCCGGCGAGGAGGTGGAACGGAGCGATGACGAGATCGTCGATGGAGTCGACGGTCCAGCAATAGCGGCGATAGGCCTCGACGAATGCTGATGAGGCGTCGCGGCGCGCGAGGGTCCGCTCGAGCAATGCTTCACCTTCGCCGATACGATTTGCACATTGCTCCAACAGTCGGGCCGCATCCGACAGCGATGCCGTCGCAGCGGCGCCGACGCGCGCGTACTGCGTACGCAACAGCTCCTGGGCCTTGGCCGACCAAGGCATGATCTCGGCATCGATGAGGAACCAGTCGCTCTCGAGCTGTCGCCACCAGTCGGCTGCTTCGATGGCAGCGCGCACGCGCTCGAGGACCTGGCGGTCGCGGGGCGCGTCGAAGAACGCTCGCCCGGTCCGGGACGTGATGACGCCGAGCTCACCGCTCGTGGCTCCGAAGCGGCGGCGAGCGACGTCCTCGTCGCGGCAGACGACCACGATCGCGCGGGAGCCCATGTGCTTCTCCTCGCAGACGACCGTCTCGACGCTCTTGCTCCGATAGTGTCCGAAGCACTCCTCGGGATGCTCGAGCAAGGGTCCGTCTTCATGGGTCTCAGGCGGCGACATCGTCGGCGGGAGGTAGATCAACCAGTGCGGATCGACGGCGAAGCGGCTCATGACCTCGAGCGCCGCCGAGGCGTTCTCGCCGCGGAGCGATACCGTCCCCCACAAACGCGTCTGGAT
This sequence comes from Planctomycetota bacterium, assembly GCA_040219065.1. GTDB lineage: Bacteria > Planctomycetota > OFTM77 > OFTM77 > OFTM77 > OFTM77. Next base: position 16,614 of record JAVJTD010000143.1, on the reverse strand, counting down.
GTAGCGATCACCACTGACGTCGGAGACGTCGAGCAGGTCGGCGCGAGGCCGGTCTTCGGGATCACTCTCCCGTGGCTCGAGCGGCTTGATGGGCTCGTAATGCACGCGCTCGGCAGGCACGGAAACCATCTCGCGCTCGGGATAGCGCAGCGCGGTGAGCCTACCACCGAAGACACATCCGGTGTCGATGCACAAGGTGCCATTGACCCAATCGGCTTCGAGCACCGGCGTGTGACCGTACACGACGAGCGCCCGGCCCCGGTAGTCGCGCGCCCAGTCGTATCGGACGGGCAAGCCGTACTCGTCGGTCTCGCCCGTCGTCTCGCCGAACAAGCAGAACTGACGCACTCGCCCGGACGCTCTTCCGTGGAACTGCTCCTTCAAGCCGGCGTGTGCCACCACCAGTCGCCCTTCGTCGAGCACGTAATGGCTGATCAGCCCCCGGATGAACTCCTTCACTCGGCCTGGGAAGTCCTCGGGCTCGCGCGCGAGCTGCTCCATCGTCTCTTTGAGCCCGTGGGAGAGCTTCACATCGCGGCCATCGAGCTTCTTCTCGAGCTTGATCTCGTGGTTGCCCGGGATGCAAAGCGCGGTGCCTTCGGCCACCATGTGCATCACCAGCCGCAAGACTCCCGGCGAGTCGGGCCCGCGGTCGACGAGGTCTCCGAGGAACAGCGCACGGCGACCTTCGGGTGGCGTGACTTTCGGAGCTTCACGCGTGCCTTCGACTCGGTAGCCGAGCTCGCCGAGGAGCGTGACCAGCTCGCCGTAGCAACCGTGCACATCGCCGATCAGATCGAACGGCCCCGGATCGTCGCGGCGATCGTTCCACAGCTTGACGCGCTCGATCGTGGCCGCGTCGATCTCCTCGGGCGACGAGAGGACGAAGACGTGCCGGAAGCCTTCCCGCTTGAGGCCTCGGATCGACCGTCGGAGCTGGCTGACCTGTCGACCGAGCACATGCCCGCCGAACTGCCGGTCGGGCCGCTCGGCATTGCGCGCTTGGCAGATGCTCTTGGGCAGATCGAGGACGATTGCGACGGGCAGGCAGTCGTGCTGACGAGCCAGCGTGACGAGCGGCTTGCGCGCCTCGGGCGTGACGTTGGTGGCATCGATGACAGTGAGTCGGCCGGCGGCGAGGCGCTTGGCGACGATGAAGTTCAGAACGTCGAAGGCGTCGGTACTGGCCGTCTGATCGTTCTCGTCGTCGGCGACTAGCCCGCGGCAAAAGTCGGAGGAGATGACCTCGGTCGGCAGGAAGTGCTTCCGCCCGAATGACGACTTGCCCGCTCCCGAGGGACCGACGAGCACGACGAGCGAGAGCTCGGGGATGGATATCTTCATCGCTCGAAGACTCCCATCTGGGTCGGGGCACCGACGTCCGGCTCCTCCGGTCCGATCGGCAGGAATCGGACGCGGTAGCCGTGTCGCTCGGCGACCGTCTCGGCCCACGCTTCGAACTCGGCGCGTGACCACTCGAAGCGGTGGTCCCGGTGGCGAACCGTGCCGGCGTCGAGCGTCTTGTAGCGCACGTTGTACTCTCGGTTCGGCGTGGTCACGATGATCGTTGCCGGCGCGGCGGCCTCGAACACCGCCGCTTCGACGGCAGGCAGCCGCTCGGCATCGACGTGCTCGATGACCTCGATCAGGCAGACGGCGTCGAAGCCGCGAAAACGCGCGTCGCGATAGACGAGGGAGGCTTGGAAGAGGTCGACTCGCAGCCGCTTGCGCTCCGGCATCTCGTCGAGACGCAAGGCGCTCGCCGCCCGATCCAGCGAGGCCGGCGCGACATCGGCGCCAGCGACGAACCGAAACTGCTTGTCGGCCAGGAGGCGCCTCAGCAGCTTGCCTTCACCGCAGCCCAGATCGAGCACGCGCCGGGCGCCAAGGTCTTTGAGTGTCCCGACGACGGCGTCCAAGCGCTGATCATTGAGACTGATCTTCGCTTCGAGCGCTGCTTCCTCTTCGTCCCCCAGCACTTCGCGCTCGACGAGCTCGGGCTGCTCCTCGACCAGGCGCGCGAGCGCGTCGCGCGTGAGGCGGCGCTGGTGACGTAGATAGCGCCTGGCGATCTCCTCTCGGGCCGGATGATCGGCGAGCCAACCTTCGCCCTTCTCGATGAGCTTCTCGAGCTCGTCCTCACCGACCCAGTAGTGCTTCTGGTCATCGAGCACGGGCAAGAGCACGTAGAGGTGCGAGAGCAGATCCATCAGACGCGTCTCGGCACGAAGGCGAATCGTGTGATACGGGCTCTCGCCCCATTCGGGAAACTTCGGATCCAGCGGCAGACGCTCGGCTTCGATCGCGTATCCCAGCGGTGAGAAGAGGCGCTCCAAGATTCCCCGATCCCCGCGCACCGGCACGCTCGTGAGCGTCGCTTCGAGCGGCATCTTCGATTGCGCCAGCTCGGCCCGCTCTCTCGAGGCGCCTTGCACGGCCGTCCGAAAGACCTTGCCGATGGCGACGCTGAGGAACGACGACGCGACGTAGGGACGGTCGTTGACGTACTGGTCGAGCGTACCCGTTGCGTCTCGATATCCGCGCCGCGAGCGAACGAGTGCGATGGGATCGAGCTCGAGCATCAGGCAAGCCGAGCACCGCTCCTCATTCGCCTCGGGATAGAAGACGTGCGCCGACCCGAACGACAGATCGAAGGTCTGAAGGCGGTCGGGATGCTTGGCCAGGAGGAAGCCCAAGTCGGTCGCGGGCCGATGCGTCGTGGTGATGGTGAGGAGCATGAATCCACTCTTGCTGCGAGAAAGCGAACCGAGCACTATTGCGAGCCGGCGCTCGTGCGTCAAGACGGGAATCCCCGTGGAATCCCTCCCCCGGCTGCTGGAGAGATCACGCATGCTCGGCTCGTTCTCGCTCCTCTGGCTGCTCTTGCTCCTCAATGGATCCGGCGAGAGCTCCGAGACTCATCCGGCGCGCTCGATGCGCGGCTTCACCATTCGCGTCGATGCCAGGCTGCTCGAAGCTGGCGAGCACGAGACGATCGGCCGCGACGTGCTCGAGCTCTTGGAAAGGAAGCTCTTCGATGTCGAGCGCGCGGTACCGAAGCCCGTGCTCGAGGAGCTCCGCAAGGTGACGATCTGGGTGGAGTACGAAGCCAAGGACCCGTGTGCCGTCTACCACCCCAGCCGCGAGTGGCTGATCGAGCACGACTACGAGCCTGGCAAAGCGCGCTGCGTGGAGATCGCCAACGCCAAGAACTTCCTGGCCTGGACGCGCCACCAGCCGGCCATGGTGATCCACGAGCTGATGCACGCCTACCACCATCAGGTGCTCGGCTACGGGCACGCCGGGATCCGGGAGGCTTTCGAGAAGGCGCGCGAGTCGGGCGCCTACGACGAGGTGCTGCACATCCAAGGCTCGAAGAAGCGGCACTATGCTCTGAGCAACGAAAGGGAGTACTTTGCCGAGATCTGCGAAGCCTGGTTCGGCACGAACGACTTCTTCCCTTTCGTCCGAGCCGAGCTGAAGGAGCACGACGCCGCCGGGCACGCGCTCCTCGAGAAGCTCTTCTGAGATCGCCAGGAGCGAGTCCATGCGCATCAACCGTCGCGACATTCTCAAGGGATCCGGCCTGATCGGTCTCTCCGCTCTCGCCTCCCCATTCCTCGGCTCCTGGCAGATCGTCGACGACGACATCCCCGAGCCGAGCGCCCGGGTCGCGCGCTTCGAGCGCATGGCCTTCGGCATGTTCCTCCACTGGGGGCTCTACTCACAGATCGGGCGCGGCGAGTGGGCCAAGCACTTTCAGAAGATCCCGACCGATGAGTACATGAAGCTGATGGAGACCTTCACCGCGAAGGACTTCTCCGGACGCAACCTCGCCCGGCTAGCCAAGGCCGCCGGGATGCGGTACATCACGCTCACCAGTCGCCACCACGACGGCTTCAGCCTGTATGACACGCGCGGGATGTCGCCTTTCGATGTCACGCACACGCCGGCGGACCGTGACCTGATCGCCGACTTCACGAGCGGCTGCCGCGAGGAGGGCATCGTCCCGATGCTCTACTGCACGACTTTGGACTGGAGCGATCCGCGCTTCGAATCCGACTGGGACGCCTACCAGCAGTACCTCCGCGATTCGATCGAGCTGCTCTGCACCGAGTACGGGGAGATCGGCGGGTTCTGGTTCGATGGCAACTGGAGCAAGCCGAACGCCGACTGGCAGACCGATCAGCTCTACGGCGTCATCCGCCAGCACCAGCCCGAGGCGATGATCATCAACAACACGGGGATCGAGAAGGGCGGCCAAGTCGGCCACTCCGAGATCGACAGCGTGACCTTCGAGCGAGGTCGTCCCGAGCCGATCGATCGCCGCGGTCACCCCAAGTACGTCGCCGGCGAGATGTGCCACACGATGAACTTTCATTGGGGCATCGCGACGCGCGACTTCAACACCCTCTCGCCCGCCCACGTCATCGAGGAGCTGTGTTGCTGCCGGCGCGCGGGTGCCAATTTGTTGATGAACGTCGGCCCCACGGCCGAAGGGGCTGCGCCCCCGTATGAGACGGCCGCGCTGACGCGGGTCGGAGATTGGATCCAGGTGATGGGCGGCGCCGACAGCGCGATCTACCGAGGGAGGCCTTCGGGCATCACCGGCGAAGAAAGAGACTTCGGGCTCCGCGTCGATGACGGCGTGGACCTCTTCGTCTTCGATCTCACGCGAACCGCCGACACGCAGGCGCACGGCAGCTCGCGCGGTCCGGGTCCTCGAGCGTTCCAAGGTATTCCGGAGCGCGTTCGCAAGGCCGTTTGGCTCGACAACGGTGAGGAGCTGAAGGTCGAGCAGTCCGGCGAGAGCCTGACGCTACATGCGACCAAGTACCCCTACGGCACGAACACCGTCGTGAGGGTCGCACGGCTCCAGGCCTGAAACATGGCATTCGGACCGCCGGCTTCACAGCCGGTCTCTGTGTCCTCTCTCCAAACGTCTCGAGGAGAACCCGGACCTAAGATCCAAAACTCCGTGGCCACGCTCGACCCCGGCCCAAGCTCGCTCGTGCGTGCTCTCGCAGACAGACTTCGTCTCTGGCTCGCTCGGCTTGGGCACTCCAGCGTTCTCGCCCAGTTTCATCCCCCTGTATGCTCCGGGCGCCGCGCCCGGGGGCGGCGCCTGATCTGAAACTAGATCCCGCGCGACCGAAAACGGAGCCCGCGCGACCGTAACGGGGAGCGGCTGCTGAGCGGGGAGCCGCTTCCTTGACGTCGCTCACGATCGAGCCAGGAGGCGCCGAGCAAGGGGCCACTCGGAGTGCGCTGTCGTCGCACGGCCGCCCCGGCCCAAGCTCGCTCGTGCGTGCTCTCGCAGACAGACTTCGTCTCTGGCTCGCTCGGCTTGGGCACTCCAGCGTTCTCGCCCAGTTTCACCCCACTGTATGCTCCGGGCGCCGCGCCCGGGGGCGGCGCTGATGTGAAACCAGAGCCCGCACGGGTCCCTGACACGGATTCGTTGCGGTTGGGATGACGACGTTCATGGCGAGGCGTCGCGCCCGTCGGTCAAGGCGTCGGAACGTTCCCACGCCATCGTCTGCGGGATCTGGTCCCATCTTCCCTCACGAGGCCCCGCTGAATCGATCATGAGCACTGTGCTCTCGAGCGAGCTCCCAACCCCGCGAAAGGGACCTGTTCGGGCTCCGATCGTTTCTCCACTGTATGCCCGGCGGGCGCCCGGTGAGCCGAGCGCCCGCCAGAATCGCCGCTCGGTCTCTCCACCGCCGAGGTCAGCTCGCGGTCCATCTCGAGCGTGGCGGCTACTGCATTCACGATCGAGGCGATGCGAATGACGTCTTGCACCTGCTGGGCGGTGCCACCGTTCTTGCGGATCTGCTTCTCGTGAGCGTCGAGGCAGCGGCCGCAGCCGTTGATGGCGGACACGGCGAGGGACCAGATCTCGAAGTCGAGGGCCGGGACACCGGGCTTGGCGAGGGCCTGCATGCGTAGGCGTGCCGGGAGTGCGTCGTACTCGCGGTTGGAGAGGAGGTGGAGCGAGCGGTAGTAGACGTTGTTCATCGCCATCGTCTCGGCCGCTCGGCGAACGGCCGAGCGCCCCGACTCCTCGAGATGCTCCTGCGCCGCGACGGCGAAGGCCCGCATCACTTCGGGCTGCCCGGTCGCCAGGGCCGAGGCCCAGGTGGCGCCCCAGAGCTGGGGCGCCGAGAGCGACTCGACCTGGGCGATGGCGGAGAGATTCACCCGGACGTCCTTGGCGTCCTCGGGCAGGCGTTGCTTGAGTGCATCGAGAGTCATCACAGCCTCCTTTCTCAGCCGACCTGCAGGGTCTCTTCGCCGGGCTGCCAGTTGCAGGGACACAGCTCGTCGGTCTGGAGAGCGTCGAGCACGCGGAGCACCTCGGCCGGATTGCGACCGACGCTGCCGTCGTGCGCGCTGGCGTAGCGGATGAAGCCGTCCGGATCGACGATGAAGGTCGCGCGGCGGCAGACGCCTTCCTCGTCGAGGATCCCGAGAGCCTGGGCCAGATCCTTGTTGATGTCCGCGAGCATCGCGTACGGCAGGCCGCGCAGATCCTCGTGGCTCTCCCGCCAGGCCCGGTGCACGAACTCGCTGTCGGTGCTGCCCGAGATCAAAACCGCGTCTCGGTCACGGAAGTCCCCATGGAGATCGGCGAAGCCTTTCAGCTCAGTCGGGCAGACGAAGGTGAAGTCCTTGGGATAGAAGAAGAAGACTCGCCACTCGTCCTGGTGGTCCCGGCTACCGAGCTCGTCGATCCTCCCTTGGCTGTCATCACCAGGAAGCACGGCCTTGAGCTGGAACTCGGGGAAGCGATCACCAACGGTCAACATATCGATTCTCCTCAAAGGGGTAGATCTCTCGTCTCGGCTCGCGGCGTGCGAGCGACGCCGAGAAGTATCGGCCCGTCTGGAGAATACTTCCAATCGAACGACCTTGAACTTTCGATAGCTCGAGATTATCACGGGGCCTTCACCCTCACCTGGAGATCTGCCTTGGAGCTTCCGACCCTCCGCCAGCTCGAGTACGCCGTCGCGGTCGCCGACCTGAAGAGCTTCCGCCAGGCGGCCGAGGCCACGCACGTCAGCCAGCCCGGGCTGAGCGCGCAGATCCAGCAGCTCGAGCGCACGCTCGGCACGCCGCTCTTCGAGCGGGACCGGCGCGGGGTGCGGCTCACGCCCGCCGGCGAAGAGATCGTGCGTCGGGCACGGCGAGTGTTGACGGAGGCTCAGGATCTGGTCGAGATCGGGCGAGGATTCGGAGAGCCGCTGACAGGCTCGCTCAGGCTAGGAGTGATCCCGACGGTCGCCCCCTACCTGCTCCCGATCACGCTGCCCGATCTGCGCAAGGAGCTCCCCGCGCTCCGCCTGCTCCTGCGCGAGGACCTTACACCCCATCTCGTCCGGGATATCGAGGAAGGGCGCCTCGACTGCGCGATCGTCGCTCTCGAGACCGAGCTCGGTGAGCTGCGCACCGCGCCGATCGGCGAGGATCCCTTCGTCCTGGCCGTGCCCAAAGGGCACCCGCTCGGCAAGCGCAAGCGCATCTCTCTGAGTGACCTCCCGAGCGACGAGGTCCTGCTCCTCGAGGACGGACACTGCTTGCGCGACCAGACGCTCGAGCTCTGCCAAAGGGCTGAGGTCCCGTCGTTGGCCGATTTTCGGGCGACCAGCCTCAACACTCTGGTGCGAATGGTGGCCAGCGGATTCGGTGTCACCATACTTCCGGAGATGGCGGTCGCCTCCGAGGTTCACAAGGGGGACGCGCTCACGATTCTCCGCATCACCCCGTGCCCTTCCCGCGAGATCGCCCTCGCCTGGCGACCCAGCTCGCCGCGATTCTCGGAATTCTCCGATCTGGCAGACGCCTTTCGCCGCTCTTGGCGGAAGCGCCGATCGTAGAGACGCCTCGGCCGCTCTGTTACCATCGCGCTTCGAAACGAAAAGCCGCGGCAACGGCCCCGTTGTCAGTCAGTGAAGAATCCCAGCGAGAGGTCCCGGCCCATGACGGATGCAGTCCGCATTCGCTCCTCGTTCTTTCCGTGTCTCCTCATTCTTCTCGCCCCACTCGCCGCCGCCCAAGCTCCCAAGGGCCCCGGCAAGCCCATCAACGACCCCGCGTACGTGCTCGCTCATGGCGACCTGCGCTACGAATTCACCTTCGATCCTTTGCTCTCGGACATCCACCTGCAGTCCCTCGAGAACGTGGCGACTGGCGAGCACTTCGAGTTCGCCGATCGCTCGCTCTGGGAGGTGGAGTGGATCGACCCTTCCAACGGCAATCGTGTCTTGACCGATTCCGACGTGACGCAAGGCGTCTGCACGATCACCACCAGAACCCAGGGGAGCGACCTCATCGCGACCCTCACTTGGCGCCGATGCGCGCTGGGTGTCGAGCGATTCGACGTCTCCATCGAGATCCGGATCCCGGCCAGCGGACCGAATTCTTACTGGAGCGTTCAGGTCGACGGCGGCTCGGTGCTCGCTCGCGCCATCTTCCAGACGACGCTGGGCCTCGCCCCGCTCCAGCCGAGCGGCGAAGATGCTTATGCGATCGTCCCGTCGCGGGGCGGCTTGCTCGTTCAGAATCCTGCCGTCAACTTGCAGGGGAACGGCGCCGTCAACTTCATCGGCAACAAGCTCCCCTTCCAGCTCTTCCCTTATTACCACAGCGGCGGCGACGGCCTTTACCTCGCCACCAATGACGGAGCGTGGGATTACAAGCAGCTCGTCTTCGATGCCGACGGCGAAAGCTTCTGGATAGGGCTCGAGCAGTTCGCGGCGGATCTGGTGACGATCCCGAGCAGCTATGCCTCGTCCTACGAGATGGTGGTCGGGACCTACCAAGGCGACTGGTTCGACGCGGCAAAGAGGTACCGAAGCTGGCTGGTCAATCAGAGCTGGTTCTCCAACGGTCCGCTCGTCAGCCGGAGTGACATCCCGACCTGGTGGAAGGAGCTCGATCTTCTCAGCTCCCACACCTTCAATCCCGCAGCGGATCCCAACCAGATCGCCGCCGACTACGACAGTGTTCGGACCTACTACGGCATCCCGGCCGATCGAATGGTGGTGATGCAGTGGAACTGGTACGACGGCGTGGGCCCCTATGCGCCGAAGGCGAACTTCCTGACGCAGATCCACCAGATGCGGAACCTCGGTGTCCGGGCGATGCCGTACGTGTGGTCGTATGCCTACGACAGCACGGATCCGACCTACGTGACCAACAACATCGCCCCCCTGACGAAGAAGGACGTCTTCGGTCAGCCAACGATCGACCCCTTCTCTCCGGGCCAGACGGCGATCGTCGACCCCAGCCAGGCGGCGTGGCAGGCGCATCTCTGCAGCGTGATCCAAGCGCTCTCCCCGGTCGATGCGATCTATGTCGACAACCCGTTCGATACCTTCCCCGATTACGACGCCAGCCACGGGCACTCGGGCTTTGGGCTCCACATGGCGAACGGCTTCCGTCAGCTCTTCGAGGGGCTGCGTAGCTGCCTACGTCCCGGGAACCCGGATCAGGTCGTCGGCTACGAGGCTCTCTTCGAAGGGTACGTCGGCACGACCGAGTGGGTCGCGACGCCCAACCCGGCGGACGGGAACCGACTCACGCTGAGTGCATGGGCGCGTTATGTCCCGCTCGACGTGACGCTGTTCCACGATTACGTCCCCGTCGCGTTCTCGAACTCGAAGGCCGACTACCGTCAAGACATCTTCCTCGACGACGAGGACCTGCTCTACGTGGCGGCTGAAGGCTTCACGCTGGGCAAGGTGCTGACCGTCGTCGAGTCGGATTACCTGATCGGCGGCGTGTTGAACCATCTCTCCGCCGACCCGCTCGTCCAGACCTACGTGGCGATGATTCAGCAGTTCATCGACATTCGACGGGCCCAGTCGGCGTTCTTGACCTACGGCCAGTTCCTCCGCCCCATGACCACGACCGCCCAGACGATCACTCGCCAGTTCCGCAACCGGCAGCTCGCGGTTTACTCGGTCGACACGGTCGACATCCCCTCGGCTTCGTTCCGGGCGCCGGACGGACGCATCGGCATCGTGATGGTGAATCCCGAGAGCGCGACCAAGGGCTTCGCCTTCACCTTCCGTTACGCGGATGGTGGCCTGACGCCGGGCGCCCCGTACGAGCTGGTCGACGCCGAGACCGGCTCGGTGCTCCGCACGGTAACCGGTAACTTCACCCATATCGTCAACATCGCCGCCTACGACGTCCGCTTCTTCATCCTTCGCCCCGCCCCTTGAGGCCTGAGCCTCGGCCGAGTCGGCCACCTGCCGACTCGGCCTGCCCCGAATCCTGAACTTCCCACTCAAGCCACCTCCTCTCTCGAGTCGATCCACACCGAAGAGCGTGAGCCGGCTTCCCCCGTCCAGAGATCGAGCGGCTCCGAAGAACGGGAATGGACTCGAGGCGATTACGTGTCGACACCGAGCAGTTGGACCTCTGCGGTTACGGCGCTCGTGATCGGGACCCTCGCCCTCGCCGAGGCGAGGGCCTGGCAAGAACCCGATGACGGCGCCGCCCCCGAGGAGGCGGCTTTCGAGGAGGCCGAGGATCTCCTCGATCTCAGCTTGGAGGAGCTCCTTCGAGTCGAGGTCACGTCGGTCTCCAAGCACGAAGAACGGCAGTTCGCGGCACCGGCGGCTGTGTCGGTGCTCACCGCGGAGGACATTCGGCGGTCGGGGATCCGGCAGCTTCCCGAGTTGCTCCGCCTGGTTCCGGGCATGCAGGTCGGCCAGATCAATGCGAGCACCTGGGCGATCTCGAGCCGGGGCTTCGCCGATCAATTCGCCAACAAGCTCCAGGTTCTGCAAGATGGCCGAAGCCTCTATACGCACCTCTTCTCCGGCGTCTATTGGCAGGTGCCTCAGCCCATCCTGGCCGACCTGGAGAGAATCGAGGTGATTCGTGGGCCGGGCGCCACGTTGTGGGGAGCGAACGCGGTCAACGGAGTCATCAACGTCATCACCAAGTCGGCTCGCGACACCCAGGGCGGCTACGTGGAAGCGGGCAGCGGCACGCAGCTCCAAGGATTCTCGGCGCTCCGCTACGGTGGAGAGCTCGACGAGGACATCTACTACCGCGTCTTCGCCCAGCACATGAACGTGGGTCGTCAGGAGACGGTGACGGGCACCGAGGGCTTCGATCAGTGGGAGAGCCTCCACCTGGGCTTCCGACTGGATGGCTACCGCGGAGAGAACGATCACTGGATGATCCAAGGCGAGGCCCACTCCGGCAAGTTCGGAGGTCGGCAGTTCGCTTCACTCCTCTCCCCACCGATCACCGTCTCTTACACCGACCGGGAAGACATTGCCGGAGGACACCTGCTCGGACGGTACGAGCTCGAGCACGGGGACGAGCTCCAATCGAGGCTTCAATTCTACTACGACCGATTGCAACGCGAGTCTCGACTCTCGGCCGATAGCACGACCGATACCTTCGACTGCGAGTATCAGCTCGATTGGACTCCGAGCGACACCCACCGGGTCACGACGGGACTGGGCTATCGAGCGTATCTCGATCAGATCGAACCTTCCATCTACATCGACATCCACCGTCAGAACCGTCTGACTCAGCTGATCAACTTTTTCGTCCAAGACCAGATCGAGCTGGTCGAGGATCGTTTGGATCTGACCCTGGGAAGCAAGCTCGAGCAAAACCAATTCACGAACCTGGCGTTCCAGCCCAACGTCCGGCTGAGCTACCGACCGAGTGACAATCACACGATCTGGGGATCGATCTCTCGGGCGGTTCGACTTCCCTCTCGCTTCGAAGACGAGGGGCGCGTCCGCCTCACCTCGTTTCCCGATCCAGGATCCGGAGCACCCACTGAGGTCTCGCTTTACGGGACCAAGGACTTCCGCTCGGAGACCTTGACCGCTTTCGAGCTGGGTTATCGGTCTCGCCCGGTCGACAGGCTCGTAGTGGATATCGCTGCCTTCGTTCACGACTACGAGCACCTCAATAGCTTTGCCTCCGGGGCACCCATCGTCGATCCCGTCGCGGGAACCGTCACGCTCCCTCAATTCTGGGACAATGATCGACAGGCCCAGTCCTACGGCCTGGAGGTCCAGGCGCATTGGCAAGTGCTCGAGAGTTGGCGACTCCAAGGCACCTATTCCTTCCTCAAGATCCTCGATCGACCCGATGCCCCTTCTCTCTTCGTCCCGCTCCTGGATCTCGACAAGAACGCCGCCCGCAACCAGGCGACCTTGCGCTCTCAATGGAACGTCATCGACGATGTGGAGCTGGACGCGTTTCTCTCCTATGTCGATGTGGTCTCGGGAGTCCAGGCTCCAGCCTACGTGCGCACGGACCTCAGGCTCGGTTGGCGTCCGACGGAGACCTTGGAGCTGAGCCTGGTCGGTCAGAACCTCTTCGACTCCCGCCATCGCGAGTTCGCCGCCCCGATCGGGCTCGAGCAGACCGAGGTCGAGCGCAACGTCTACTTCTCCATCGCCTTGAGGTTCTGACGATGTGGTCGGCACTCCAAGAACTCGGCCGCAGCTCTCCGAGGTCTCGCTCCTGCCGAGCCTCTTGCCTGTGTGCCCTTCTGTTGCTACTCGGGGCATTCGGGCCTCCCCGAGAAGTTCCCGACGACCGCTTCAACGAAAACGCCGTGCTCTCGGCGCTGATCCTCAAGCTGTGTCGATACACGACTTGGCCGGACGAGGCATTCTCGGGCCCAGACGAGAGCTTGGTCATCGGGGTCTGGAAGGACGACGAGATCTACCAGACGCTGGAGAAGCTGGCTCGATCGAAGAAGCTCACCATCGACGTGCAGACGTACTCGGCGAACGGTTCGAGCTCCCGATCCCGTCAGGTCGACCTCTCGCGTCTCGAGGTCCTGCCGAAGCCCGAGGAGATCGATGTCCTCCTCATCGCGGAGAGCCGCAAGAAGGATCTCGAGCAGATCGGCAAGCTGTACGGTGACCGGCCCATCCTCACGATCGGGCTCGACCGCGACATGGCGAAGAAGACGTGCATCCTCTCGGTCTTCATCGAGGAGCGGAGAGTCGCCTTCCAAGCCTCCAAGAAGAACTCCAAGACCGCGCGCCTCGAGATACACAGCAGCATCCTGCGCAATGCCAAAGAGGTCTTCAAATGAGGTCGCTCCGGTCGACTCGCCTCTCTCCGATCCGTCTGATCCGTGATCTGTCGATTCGATACAAGATCACGGCCCTGATCGGGATCACGACCGTCATCGGCCTCTTGATGGCTGCCGGTGCCGTGTCCTGGCTCGGCAACCGCCTCATTCGCGACGGACTCCGGCACCAGGTCGAGACACTGGCGAAGATCACTGCGACCAACGTCCAGGGCCCGATCGACTTTGGCAATCAGAATGAGACGGTGCAGATCCTGCAAGTCCTGGAAGCCGAGCCCTCGGTGAAGCTCGTCGCGGTCTACCTCGAAGAGGCCAATCCCGAGGATCCCGGTGAGCCGTATGCCGGATACCGCCGCTTCGAGGACCAATCCTGGCCAGGGGCGCTCGCGCCGAGCTCCAGCTTATTCACCGAGGAGGAGCACATCCACTGGCGGACCCACGAGCTGATCGATTCGAAGTTTCGATTGGTCTTGATCACCGACCTTCGCCTCCTCGAGACCTGGCAGCGTGACTTCGGCCGCATCGTCCTCTGGGTGACCCTGGCCGCCGGCCTTCTCACGTCATTGCTCGCCTGGCGACTTCAACGCTGGATCTCTGTGCCGATCCTCGAATTGGCGGACGTCTCCTCGCGGATCGAGAGCAATGCGGACTATTCGCTGCGGGCTCACAAGCACGATCACGACGAGCTTGGCCAGCTCGTCGACCGCTTCAATGCGATGGTCGGGGTCATCCAAGAGCGCGAGGAGTCTCTCGTCCAATCCCGCGATCATCTCGAGGAAGAGGTCTCTCGCCGAACCGCCGAGCTCCGGACCGCGCTCGCCAAGGCCGAGGAGGCCGGGCTTGCCAAGTCCCTCTTCCTCGCCAACATGAGCCACGAGATTCGCACGCCGATGAACGCTGTCATCGGAATGACCGAGCTGGCGCTCGAGACCGACCTCAATGATGAGCAAAGGGACTACTTGCTCTCAGTGCGCTCCTCGGCCGGCTCGCTACTCAGCCTCATCAACGACATCCTCGACTACACCAAGGTCGAGGCCGGCAAGCTGGACCTGGCGCCCCGGGAGTTCTCGTTGCACGACATCGTCAGCGATTCGATCCGCGCTCTCGCCTTGAGAGCGCACGAAAAGCGGCTCGAGCTCGGCATGCGGGTTCGACCCGATGTCCCCGATCGCGTCATCGGCGACTCCGATCGATTGCGTCAGATCTTGACCAACCTCCTGAACAACGCGATCAAGTTCACGACCGATGGCGAAGTGTTCCTCTCCATCGATCTGGCCGAGAGCGATGCGACCTCCTCCCTGCTCCGCTTCGAGGTGCGCGACACCGGAATGGGCATCCCCCCCGAGAGCCTCTCCCGCGTATTCGGCTCCTTCGAGCAGGTCGACGCCTCCCATACCCGTCAGGCAGGCGGCACCGGGCTCGGCCTCGCCATCTGTCAAAAGCTCGCCGAGCTGATGGGCGGCACCATCGGTGTCGAGAGCTCCCCGGGAGTCGGAAGCCGCTTCTTCTTCACCGCACGCTTCGAGAACCTGGACGACCCGGCGGCCGGAAGTCGAGACCTCGCTGGCCAGCGCTTCCTTCTGATCGAGGACAATGGCGCCACACTCGAGGCACTCACCGAGCAGCTCACGGCCTGGAATGGGCGCGTGGTCGGCGCGCAATCGCTGGTCCCGGCGCTCGAGGCCATCCGAAGTGCCGCCAAGGACCCATTTCATGCCGTATTGCTCGACAGCCAGCTCGGCGCCGTCTCGGGCCCCTCCATCATCGGAAGCCTCCGCCAAGCGGGGCTGTCAACCGAGGTTCCGATCATCGCCCTGGCCGAGATCAGCGACCTCGCCCAGATGCGCTCTCAGGCGCGAGACCTCGAGCTCCGAGACGTTCTGCTCAAGCCCGTCCGACCCAAAGAGCTCCACGAGCGCCTCCTTGCGGTCCTGGATGGCAAGAGACCGCACGACGTCGAGAACACTGCGGGCACGGGCTTCGAAGATATTCCCATCGCGCTCGAGTCGGTTCGAGTGCTCCTCGCGGAAGACAACGCTCTCAATCAGAAGCTCGTGTGCCGCCTGCTCGAGAAGCGCGGCATCGAGGTCGTCGTCGCCAACAATGGCCAGGAGGCCGTCGACGCGCTGGAGAATGAGGCCTTCGACATCGTCCTCATGGATGTCCAGATGCCGGTGCTCGACGGCTTCCAAGCCACACAGCAGATTCGCCGGCGAGAGTCCGAATCCGGAGCGCACACGCCGATCATCGCGCTGACGGCTCATGCCATGCGTGGCGACCGCGAGAACTGTCTCGAAGCGGGAATGGACGAGTACCTCACCAAGCCGCTCCAGCCGAAAGAGCTCTTCGGGATGATCCAGCGCCTCCTCGCCTCGGGTCCGGGCGAGCGTCCCGGATCCGGTAGCCTTCCGGTCTGATCGGGGCCGACGGAACGCGCAATCATCGACCCGCGCCGTCCTTCTATTCCGGCGGCTCATCGCCGGGCTCGAGGACTCCGTAGCCCAGTCCATCGAGCTCGATGAGCACGTCACGATCCTGCACCAATCGGTCCAAGTGATCGAAGAAGAGGAAGGGGCCGCAGGAGGTGTCGATCCGGAACAGAGGCCAGATCGAGCCGCCTTTGAGCGCGATCTCCGGTAGCGCCGTCATCGGATAGCGATCCGCGAGCTTTTCAAGCCAACGGTGGTGCTCCTCGTCGATCAGTCCCAGCAGCTCATCGAGGTCTCGGGACTTCTCCTCGCTAAACTCGTCCGAAGGAGCGACCTGGTCTTCGAGGACACCTCGGACGACATCGATGATCTTCTGACCATCGGCGGTCGGCGGGTCACTCAAGCCCGAGATCTCGAGCATCGAGCGCGCGCGAGTCAAGGCGACGTACAGGGCACTCGCCAGGATTCCGCGCCCGCGCGCGTGGAATCGATCGACCCCGAGCACGAAGACGATCTCGGCGTCGTAGCCCTTGAAGGAGTGGGGCGTCGTCAATGTCACGACGTCTTCGTCGTCGGTGAAGCCCTCGCTCCGCTGCACGAGCAGGCGAATGCCCTTCTCGTGGAGGAGCGGGACGAGGATCTCTTGGGCCGCTTCGATCACATCGCCGCTCGGCGCCAGGAGACACACGTCCTTGGGCCGGACGCCCTGCCGGGTCATCCAGGCGATGAGGCGAAGACCGAGAGCTCTCAGCTCGGCCCGGCGGCTCAGGTAGAGGTGCAGCGTCGGCGCCGGACCATCGATCGGACAGAACCGCACCTCGTAGAAGGGTCGTCCTCTGCGTTGCACCGGCACGATCGAGCCGCGGCGGACGAGCTCACGGTGATCGGGGTCCTTCTCCAGGTCGCTGAGCCGGGCCAGGACGTTGAGCGCGACTTCGGCCGTGGGACGAGTCGAGCGAAAGCCCTCGCGGAGGACCGTGGATCGACCGCGCATGTCCAGCCCCAGCTCCGACCAAGTCGGCGTGCCGCGACCGTAGAGATTCTGCGCGTTGTCGAAGAAGATCACGATGCGCCTTTGATCGCTGCCCGGAT
>JAVJTD010000139.1:0-61657 GCA_040219065.1 Planctomycetota bacterium | reverse complement strand
CTTCTCGCGGTCGATGGTGATCTTCATCGGCAGCTTCATCTTGCCGCCATTGGCCACCATCGAGTTCTCGGGACCGTCGAGGTGCGTCTCGACCTTGTCACCGTTCACTTGCACCTTGACCTGCACACCGCCGACGTCGCGCTGGTCGCCGGTCAGCTTGCTGCTGTAGTAGGTGAACTCACCCTGTGAGCCGCGCAGGTCGGGCACGCACATCGCCGAGAGCAAGACGCCGTTGTGCTTCTCGGGCGGAAACGTGATCGGCACGCGCTGGATCGTCGAGAAGATCTGGTGCTCGCCGAGGATCTTCCAGAACGGCTTCGACTTGCGCATGAGCCGGATCGAGGGCTTCTCGAGCGGGATGCGGTACTTGCCGAGCGGGAGCACCTTCTTGGCCTGACGGATGTCGGCGGAGGAGAGCTGCGGCAGGTAGGTGCAGGGGTCGCGGGTGATGAAGTCGAAGATGTTGTGCTTGGAGGCGTCGACGCCGGTCGTGAAGGACGACCAGGCCGAGGGCGACATGGACGGGTGCGCCGTCTGGAGCGGCGAGAAGACGCCCTTCTGGGCCATCTTCGAGAAGTTGGGCATCAAGCCCTCGTCCATGAACCTCTGAGCGAGCCGCGGATCCATGCCGTCCAGCCCGACGATCACGATCCGGTCGACGTGCGACTTCGTCCGCCCCTTCTTGTGGATCAGGATCCGCAAGAGGACCCGGAACGGGTATGCCAAGATGGTGGCGAAGGCGAGGAAGAAGGTCGCGAGGATGATCAGGAAGGAGCCCAGGAAGGCGAATCCGGCACCGGGACCGATGTAGGCGTGTGCCGATTCCTGAAACGCGAACAGGAACGCGAGCGCCCCGGCGATCCGGGTCGTTCGAGAGAGACGTCTCATGCGGGTTGCTTCCGATCGGGGTTCATGACGAGGAGACGAAGCCATCCAGGCGCTCTCGCTCCCCGGGGAGAGTGGCGCTCGGCGGCCGCGGCCGTCTTTGTCCGTGCCCGCGCTGGACCGGGCGGCTCCGGACATCATCGGGAAACAGGGGCTCACTAGGCAATCAGAATGGTAAGGCTTCGCACAAAGGATACCACGGAAATCAGGCGCCGGACCGGCACCGCCGCCCGAGGTCCGGGGACAATGTGACCCCGCTGGGTGGGCCGGCGGGACATTCCACCCCGCCGGCTGCACGAAGGCCTCAGAGATAGCTCTTCGCCTTGAGCTTCTCCACGATCTCGGCTTCCTCGGCCTCAGCGGGGTAGGACGCACCCGGCGCAGCGGCGATGAGGTTCATCCGCTCGAGGGAGCCGAGGATGTGGCTCACGCTCTCGTCGACTGCCTGAGTATCCGAGTTGACGCGGATCTCGGGGTCCTCGGGGGCCTCGTAGGGATCCGAGATCCCGGTGAAGTTCTTGATCTCGCCGGCGAGGGCCTTCTTGTAGAGGCCCTTGACGTCGCGCTCGGTGAGGACGTCGATCGGGCACTCGACGAAGACCTCGACGAAGCGGCTCTGCGTCATGCGACGCACCTCGTCGCGGACGGCCTTGTACGGCGAGATCGCCGCCGACATGGCGACGACGCCGTTGCGGCTCAAGAGGTTGCAGACGTAGCCGATGCGGCGGATGTTCGTGTCCCGGTCCTCTTTCGAGAAGCCGAGGCCCTTGGACAGGTTGGTCCGGACCGCATCGCCGTCCATGATCTCGACCTTCTCGCCGCGCCGACGCAGCTCGTCGGCGACCAGGGTCGCGAGGGTGGACTTGCCGGCACCGGAGAGGCCGGTGAACCAGAGGGTGAAGCCAGGCATGTTCGGGATCTCCTTCTCGGGAGCTCTAGGTGTCTTCGGTGTGTTCTCAGCCAGCCGTCACGACTTGGGCTGCATGCTCTTGATGAGGATCTCGGCGATCTCGGGGCGAGTGAACTCGGCGGGCGGCGCTTCGCCGTTGCTGAGCATCTCGCGCACCTTGGTGCCGCTGAGGAAGACGCGCTGACCCTTCTCCTCGGCCGGCGGGCAGGTCTTGTCGGTGCCCATGGCGCCGGACTTCAGGTCGAAGAAGGCGTGCTCGAACATCATCGGGGTGATGCCGATCTCGCCCGGCTCGAACTCGTCGAAGATGAGCTGGGCGTCGTAGGTGCCGTAGTAGTTGCCGACACCGGCGTGGTCGCGGCCCACGATGAAGTGCGTGCAGCCGTAGTTCTTGCGCACCAGCGCGTGGAAGATCGCCTCGCGCGGCCCGGCGTAGCGCATGGCGGCCGGGAAGATCGACATCGAGACGCGATCCTTGGGGAAGTACTTCGAGATGAGCGCGTTGTAGCAGTCGAAGCGGATGCCCTCGGGGATGTCGTCCCCCTTGGTCTTGCCCATCAGGGGGTGGATGAGCAGGCCGTCGACCATCTCGAGCGCGCACTTCTGGATGTACTCGTGCGCGCGATGGATCGGGTTGCGCGTCTGGAAGGCGACGATGCGCTTCCAGCCCTTCTGCTTGAAGAGGACGCGCGACTCCTTCGGGTCGAGTCGGTAGTCGTTGAACTGGGTGTGCGCGCGGCGCTCGACCATCGAGACGCGGCCACCCAAGTAAGTGTTCGTGATCGACTCGAGGTAGTCGACGCCCGGGTGAGCCTCATCGGTCGTGCGCAGGACCTTCTGGGCCTCGTCCTGGTGATCGACTTGGTAGACGTCCTCGAGCTCGAGGACGCCGATGACCTTGCCGTCGACGTCGACGAGGGCGAGCTCGGACCCGGGCTCGTATTTCGTCTCGTCGCCGTGCTTTACGGCGAGGGTGACGGGCAGCGACCAGGGGAGGTCATTGGCGAGGCGCATGCGGTCGCGGACGCCCTCGTAGTCCTTCTTCGTCATGAAGCCCTCGATCGGGCTGAAGCCGCCGGTCGCGATGAGCTCGAGATCGCTCGCCTCACGCTCGTTGAGCTGGAGCTTCTGGAGGCCCGAGATTCGGCTCAGGAGCGCCTCGCGCTCCTCACCACGGACCACGCGATCGATCAGACGTCCACCATGTGCTGGGATCATTCTGGCTACTCTTCTTCTCTTTGCAGGTTGAACGAAATCGGCTCGTCGCAAGTGGCTACAGGTAGCCGAGGTTGCGCAGCTTCTCCTTCACCGCGCGGATCTCGTCCGCGCTGAAGACTTCATCTCCCTGACCCGCCTTCTGGCTCCGGTCCCACTCCCCGACGAGATCGCGCAAAACGAACACGATGAAGTCGGTGGGCGAGTTGAAGCCTGAGCTCTCGATCACGAGTTGGATCTTGCGATAGAGGGGTCTGGGGATCTTGACCGTGACCTTGGATTCCTTCATGCGATCCTTTCGAGGGTCCGGGAGGAGACCCTGGAGGGTCGAAGGAGCACTCCCCGAACACTCTGATCGGAGTGCAATACGAGGACCAAGTGGACTCTCCCTTGCCGATCTCAGATTGGATCTCCGCAGAGCGGTATCGGCTGAGTCGGCGTAAATCTAATCAGAAAAGACGGTTTTGGATTCTAGGCTAGTGGGAGGGGCACTCGCTCGCACGGCGAGGAGGCTCACCGGCCAGCACTCCGATTGGAGTGTTGGTCCGGGAGAGACTACCGGGCGCCTCGGGGAGGGTCAATCCCTTTTGACCGAATTCTCCTGAAGACCGGCACTTTCGTCGGATCCGGCACAGGACGCGCCGAGCTTTGACACGCCCCTGAGGCCGGAGTATCCTGCTGCCGATCTTGCAAGGAGCCAGCGGCATTGCAGTTGCGAGCCGCGAGGGCCCACCCGGCCGCCTCGATTGGCCTTCCCCTTCCGAATCCTCGATGGAGATCGACGTCATGCGCCCCAGCCTTCTCATCGCACTCTTCACGATCCTCGGCTTCGCGGTCGCCTGCGGCGATGGCTCCAGTGCGGGCGATGACCTCACCCCCGAGCAGAACCTCAAGCAGGCCCAGGTCTTGGCGGATCAGGAGAAGCCCGACGAGGCGATGAAGCACCTCCAGAGCGCTCTCGACGCCGAAGGTGCTCCGGCCGAGGTCAAGACGAAGGCCCAGTTCGGCGCCGTCGTCTGCCAGGCGAAGATGGGCAAGGGCAGCGGCATGAACCGCTGGCTCGACGAGCTCGAAAAAGCGAACCCCGCCGCCCTCGACGCCAAGTTCTACCTCGGGCTCGCCCAGACCCTCCTGGGTAAGGAAGAGGTGGCCACCGCCGGCGAGGTCGTCGCCCGCGGCGAGAAGAAGTTCCCGGGTGAGGCAGCGATCTACACCAAGATCAAAGGCGACCTCGAGAAGGTCAAGAACGACGCCGGCGCCCTCGCCGCGCTCGGCTACCTCGGCGGCAGCAACGACAACCCCGACTGGGTCGACCTGAGCAACTACTGGAACTGAGCTCAGGGAACGCGGGCTTCGAACGTCGGAGCCCGAACGGGTCCCTGTCGAATGGCGCGTGGTGTCGGCCACCCACCGGGTATCCAGGTGGAAGCCACGACCGATGACCGCCTGGTGAGGGACGCGGAGACTTCCGCCGGCGGAGCGGTTGGACGAGCCAAGACAGTCCCGCTGAGAGCATCCCCTCGTCCCTCACTCACCCCGAGACGCTCCTCGCATTTCCCCCGCGATTCCTGTTCTTCGGAGAGAGGGTGCCATGACGGTTTGCCGACTGCTGTTGTCGTTTGGGATACTCGGATCCTTCCTCTTCGCCTGCGGCGGCGAAGAGGCGTCCATCGACGCTACCGGCCTCACGCCGGAGCAGCGGCTGAAGCAGGCACAGATCCTGGTCGATCAGAATGAGCTGACGGACGCAGCAGGCTACCTCACCTCGCTCGTCGACTCCGAAGGCCTCTCGGAGAGCCTCAGGACGAAGGCCTTGTTCGGCGCCGCCATCTGCCAGGCCAAGATGGGGAGCGGCACGGGTCTGAAGCGCCGACTCGATCGCTTGGAGGAAGCCGCTCCCGAGGGCCTCGATGCCGCGTTCTACGTGGGTCTCGGCCAGCAGCTCTTGCACGCCAAGTCCATCGGTGCGGCTCGCGATACGGTCGCACGTGGCAAGCTTCGGTACCCGGCCGAAGAAGCTGCTTTCGAGAAGATCGACAACGACCTCGCGCTGCTCGCCAAGGCCGGTGACTCCATCAAGGCGCTCGAAAGCCTTGGCTACATCGGAGCCAAAAAAGGCGGTCCCGCCGGAATCGACGTCGCCTCCTACTGGAACTGATTCGAAGCTAGCGGCAGCGCCGACCAGGAGGGCCTCGACTGACTGTGGAGTGTGAGCCGTGAGCGGAGCGATCGGTCCTCGCCGAGTCCGTTGAGGGTCCCTGCCGGTTGAGACTCGGGGAGGTTCGTTCTCCTCATCGCCGTCTTGAAGAACTGCGAAGCGAAGCGAGCCTTTCGACGAAGTCTCGCTTCGCTCGAAGGTTCCTTCAGTCACGAGACGGGCTGGACCAACGCCTTGGCGCTCGCCGAGAGGGACCCTTCCCGGACCAGGCGTGGACCGGTCGCTGCGCTCGCGGCTCTCACCCTTTCGTGATCGATCGTCGGTATCGAGGTCGAGACGGGGCATGGTTGCTGCCCTTGCGACACATACACCACCGCCCCCACTACAGCTTCGCGTGATAGGTGTAGGCCCAGACCAGCAGCTCGAAGTCATTACCGTCGCTGACGACGACGTCGACCATCGCTTCGTTGAATCGTGCTCGGACCGGCGAGAGGCCTCCGGTGGGTGGACCGGAGTGGTTGCCGTAGGGCGGCACGACGACGTGGAGCTCGGTGTCGCTCAGGACAGTGACCGATGGGGAGAGCCGGCCTTCGAAGTCGACGCTCATCGGGTCGCGGAACCCGACGCCACGAATCACGATGACATTGCCTCCCGGGAAGGGCCCCTTATTCGGCTCGATTGAAGTGACATCGAACTCGTGCGGATTGATCCATCGGCCGACCGAGCTGCTGACCACGCCGTCGGCCTCGTGGAAGTGGCCCCCCACGAAGAGGCGGCGGCCTCCGCTCACTGGATCGACGTAGCTCTTCAAGACCTCGACGTAATTGAACACCGCATCGGTCGAGCCAGGCAACGCCCCCCAATTGTTTTCATGGAATCGCACGACGCGACTTCGGCCCGCATTGTCGAAGGAGCCTCCCGCAATCAGCTTTGTGCCGATGGGCGTCGGATGCAGCTCGAAGGCCAGCGGCGCGGCGCTCAACCCGTTCCCGAATGCGCTCCAATTCGTCCCGTCGAACCTCGCCACTCCCTTGGCATTGATGCCACCGATCGTCCCGAAGCTGCCTCCGACGTAGAGGGCCGGTCCGCTTCCGTCATCGAGGACCTCGAGCACGGTGACGGTTCCATCGGGGGACCCGAGCGGGCTCCACGACAAGCCGTCCCAGCTCGCGAGGTATCGGATGGTCTGCCCACCGGCCAATTGAAAGCTCCCTCCGGCGAGGAGCCTCGGTCCGCTTCCGAGGTCGAAGGCCTCGAAGGATTGAACGCGGTTGTCGAAGCCGCCCCCGACCGCCGACCAGCTCGTCCCGTCCCAGCGGGCACAGTTCGTCGCCGGCTGACCGCCTGCCGTCTGAAAGCTCCCTCCGGCGAAGAGTCGATCACCGGCGCCTTCATCGAATACGAAGAGCGCGTCGACCGTGGTCGTCGGGGGCCCGATGCCTGCACCGAGCGCGCTCCACGCGCTGCCGTCCCAAGCCGCGACCGAGCTCGCCGGGACACCTCCGGCCTCGTTGAAGTATCCGCCGACGACGAGCTTTTCTCCGCTGCCGTCATCGAACGGAGTCATCGCCTCGACACGCAGATCGACGCCATTGCCGAGGCGTCGCCAGCTCGCGCCATCCCACCGCGCGACGCCGTTCGCCAGCTCGCCGCCGGCAGCGAGGAACGTGCCTCCGACGTGGATCTCCTCCCCGTTCCCCGAATCGTACATCGCCATGGCACGCACCGAGCCGTCCATGCCTTGCCCCGATCCCATGGAGTGGAAGGACGTGCCGTCCCAATTGCCGATGCCGCTCATGCCGACGCCGTCGGCACCCGAGATCGCGCCACCGATGATCAGGCGATCGCCCGATCCGAGGTCGTGCACCGCGAGGTGTCTCACATCGCCACCCTCGACTCCGGCCGTCCCCACCGCCGACCACGCCGTCCCGTCCCACCGGGCGAGTGACCGAGTCGAAACGCCACCGGCGCTCGTGAACACGCCTCCGACCATCAAGACGGGACCGGCTCCCTCGTCGTAGACCGCCAAGGCATCGCAGAAGATGTCGAGACCGCTGCCGAGCGCATGCCAGGCGCTTCCGTCCCAGCGGGCGACCGCACGAGCGAGCTGCCCGTCGGCGGCAAGGAACCGGCCGCCGGCGATGAGCTCGGCGCCGTTCCCGTGGTCGTAGACCGCCATCGCCTCGACCCAGTTGTCCATGCCGGCACCGAGGGAGCTCCAGGTCGACCCGTCCCAGACGGCAATTCGATTGGCGGCCACGCCGCCGATGTCCGTGAAGCGCCCTCCGGCGACGAGGAGGTCCTGAGCTCCGTCATTCCAAACGACGAGATCCTCGACTGGGCCTCCGAACGGGCCGCCCACCGTCGACCAGCTCGTCCCGTCCCACCTCGCCAGGTGCTTCAGCCCGCTCGGCGTTTGGAACTTGCCCCCGACGTAGAGGGCCGGCCCGCTGCCGTCTTCGTGAACCGCGAGCGCGTAGATCTCGCTCCCCGCCGAGAAGCCGGCCTGGAACCCCGAGAAGCCGGAGCCGTCGTATCGGGCCAGCGCGAACACGGGCACGCCATCGATCGACTCGAAGCATCCGCCGATGAACAGCGAAGAGCCCTGCCCGTCATCCCAGGCCAGTATCTCGAAGACGATCGCCGCGCCATTCTGAACATCGCTCGCGATCGGCTCGAAGTCTTGCCCGTTCCAGCGGGCGATCTCCTGGGAGACGGCTCCACTCGCGCGATAGAAGGCGCCGCCGATGTACAGCGTGCTTCCCGTCCCGTCGTCATAATCGGCCGACGTGTAGACGTGTCCACTGACGCCCCGATGTGCGAATCCCTCCTCCCATCCGGCCTCCTGCGCGCTCACCGAGGACACGATGGTCAACACGACCCAACCCAGCAGCCATCGATTCGTCATGACGCTCTCCTCCGTCTTCCACGGTCGATCCATCGGGCTTCACACTCCATTCAAAGCCGTGTTGCGATAGCGAAGCCACGAGAAAAACAGCGACGGTGTCTCTCTCGAGCCGCGTTTCCTCAGCCCATCTCCATTTTCTGGCGGCACGGCGCGGCGATCCGAAGAACAATGACCGCGTCGCCTTCTCTTGACGCGCGCTTCACTCGAGACGTCACCGTTCCAAGAAGACTCATGCCGCCCGTTGCTCGTTCCGACTCGAATCCGACTGCCACCCTGCGCGGGCTGCGTCAGTCGACCCTGTTCGAGCTCGCACTGTTCCTCTTGCCGTTCGAGAACTTCTTCTTCGCACCGAGTAAGGGCTGGGCGGCGATCGCGCCGATCGGCTTCTTCATCTACGTCCTCGCCAACCCCGAGCGCTGGATGTCGGCTGCCCGCGAGCTCCGCTTCGTCTTGATGTTCGTGGGTGTGACGCTGTTCATCACCTCGATCAACTTCATCGTCTTTCCGCCCGACGGCGCCGTGCTCTTCGACGTGTCCCGTGCCCTCGCACTCGGCATCACCTTCCTCTTCGCCCTGACGATCTACTTCCGCGATCACGAGCCTGGGCGTGCCCTGCGCATCGTGGCGATCGCCTACGCGATCAGCTTAGGCGTCGGCGTCTTGCAGCTCATCGCATTGCGGTTCGAGATCGATCCCTTGATCGAGGCGCTCCATGCCCTCGGCAAGCGCTCGGTGCTGCGCGGACAAAGGCGCGTCCAGTTCACCTTCACCGAGCCCGCCTACCTGGGCATGCACGTCTACGGCGTGCTGCTTCCACTCGTCATCTTCTTCCGCGGGCATCGGGCCTCCCGGACAGTCTTGCGCGTCATGATCGCGTTCGTCGCCTCTGGCCTCCTCTTCGGCTCCAGCTTGAAGTTCCGGCTCGATACCGCCGTCGTGGCCATTCTCCTCGCCGTCTTCGGAGTCTCTTGGCAATCGAAGCGCGTGCGTCGAGTCGGGTGGATCATCGCCTTCGCATTGATCGTTTTCGGCATCTGGTTCGGAACTCAGAATCCCAGAGTCCAGCGGCTCATCCGACAAGGCGTGCAGGGGGACGCCTCCGTCGCGGCCCGCGCTTTTCGCGTACAGGCTAGCCTCGTCGGATACCGGCACGACCCGGTGGCTTGCCTGACGGGTCACGGACTCTCGAACGTGTGGATGCCGTTTCGATCCGGATTCCACCGGACCCGGCTGGCCTGGGACAGACGCCGACTCGCCGAGATCGAGAGGCTCCGCTTCCGCCGCCCCTCTTCCCTGCTCTCGATGCCGATTCGCATCGTGTCCGAGCTGGGGCTGTTCGTGCTCGCGGCCTTGCTCGTCGCGCTCTTCGACCGTAAGCACCTGTTCCTCTTCGCCGTCTTGCTCTGGCTGTACCTCGGCTTCGACTCGTACGCCTTCTACTCGATCTGGATGTACGTCTACTTCGTGAAGGTGAGACCGTTCAACCGAAGTAGCGCGTGAGCAGGAACCCAAGGCTGTAGGCGTGGAGTGCGACGATGGCGAGCATTCCCAGCAACGATCCGGAAGTCTGCCAGCGATTGCGTGGTCCGCTCGGTGACAGCCAAAGAGCCCACCCGGAGAAAGCGGCGCTGAGGACCACCGCGTAGAACGGTACGAGGTAGCGGCCCGCGATCCCGATCTGATACAGGTGCGCAGCGAAGCCGGTCAACGCCGCGACGGCAGCGGCTGCGAGCATCCACAGCAATGCGCGAGCGGCCGCTCGCGGCTGACGATTCTTGACGGTCCAGGCGAGCAGCAGCACGAGTCCAATGCCGGCTGTGCCCGCCAAGAGGCGCACCCAAATCGCCGGAGGCTGGGCGTCCATCCAACCGAAGCCCGTCCAGTAGCCCTGCGAAAGGAACAGGTCCGGCTGGCGGAACGACAGTCCCGACAGGACGGCCTCGGTCGCTCGCCAGGAGTAGGCTCCCAGAGGAAGCCGCTCGTGGGCCAGGCGAGAGAGCCCCGGCTTTCCGAGGAACGGCGATACGAGCAGGAACACCGCGAGCGCGATGGCCGTCAGCGCTGCTGCGGCGATCGGAGCAGAGGCGCTGATCCTTCGCCAGCCAACGCGAAAGCGCAGGCGCGCAACGGCCGTCGTCATCACGAGCTCGAAGGTGAAGCCGGCGGCCATCAGCAGGATCACCATCGCGGTCAAGCTGCCCGTGGAGAGCTCGGAGACCGCGGGCCATACGCCGCGCAACTGATCGCGCACCTTCTGGAACACGTCCCAGATTCCCCACCCCACCACGAGCGGGGCGACTCCCAGCAGTAGCCCGCCCCAGAAGTGATACGCCGAGTCGACGCGCGCTCGAAGGCTGCCTCGCAAGCGCACCGCGGTCAGCCAGCGATCGAGGACGGCGGCGACGACCCAGGCGGCCATCACGAGCGCAGGGAGGCTCGATAGCGTGAGCACCGTCAGCAATGCCCCTAACCAGAGTCCTCGCCAGGCATGGTCTCGGCGCCGACCGAACGACGCGATCGCCAGGCAACCGGCGAGAGTGGCCAGGTGCACCAGATAAGCGTTGTTCGAGACGTGGACCGCGAAGAAGGGAAGCGCCGGCACGCAGAACACGAAGACAGGTAAGAGCGGTCGCCGGGAGCGCCACCCGATGAGCGCTGTGCCGAGCGCGACGGCGAGGGCGAATCCCAACGCGTTCAACAAACGCAAACGGATCAGGGCCGTCGCCGCTCGCCGCGCCGGAACCAGCCCGATCGTCTTCCAGATCGCCACCGTCCAAGGCGAGCGCGACGCCATCCGCGACGGACGGACGTGGTCGCCCCAGGCGGTCTCGTAGGCCTTGGCCATGTTCGGAGGCGTGAACGTCTCCCTCGGCCGATACTTGATCCGCTCGAGATGACCGCGGCGAGCCAGGCTCCTGGCGTCGATCGCGAGATCCCAGTTGCCGCTGATGCGCGAGTAGGCCAGCAGATGATCCGGCTCGTCGGGCGCCTGGAACGGCGGAACGATCACGGCTTGCGGACAGGTGACCCCGATCGTCAGGAAAAGCATCGCCCAGGTGGGCCGGCGAGGCAGCAGCCACCAGCCGATCACGGCGAGGAGCGCTGCCCCGATCAGCACCGCGAGGATCCAGAGGCCGTCACCGAGGTCCCACATCCAGGCAAGTAGCTCGAGCCGCGTCCCGGTGTCGGGCTCGGGTCGCCAGATCCAGAAGCCCGTGGAGAACAGCTCCCGCGCGGCGCCAGGCCTCACGAATCGAACGCGGCCGAGCGGCTCCTCGTCGAAGCCGGCGAGCAGGCTCAGCTCGGCATCGCGATCGAGCACGATGCGCAAGACGGCTTTTCGGACGCGGTCCCGCGCATGCCGTCCGCAGCCCGCCTTCGTCGGCACCAGCCGGAGGAGCTCGCCATCGCCCAACGATTGCCCCGGCTCCGCCTCGAGCCGATCGGGGCAGCCTTCGAACTCGATCCAGCCTCGCTCAACCCGCGCGGGCTCGCTCGTCGCCACGGCCATTTCGAGCCTCTCGAGTCGGCCCAGCGGGCTGATGTGATCGATCTCGATCGGAAAGGCGGCGGGTCGACCGGCGCGAAGCTTGGCTTGGAGTCCGGTGCGTTGCCCTCTACCGAGCGGGTAGAGCTCCGACGTCCGTACGAACTGCTCGGGCGTGACGAGGAAGACGATCAGGTAGGCGACGGCGCTGAGAATCGCGAGTGAGCCGACCCAACGGGCCAACCGGGACGGCCGGCTCATGGAGCTTCTCCGGGCGGCAGGCCGCGATGCCGATGCACTAGCCGGCTGAAGAGCGCGAAGCGCCGGGCGGCGGAGACCATCGAGCCGCGCACCGGCAGCTCCCCTTCGAGGTCCCGGTCATCGTCTGCCGAGAGGGCGACGCGCATCCTCAAGATGTGGTCAGCGGCCGGGTGACCGTTATGATCCGTCCACGTCCATCCGGTGCCGTTCCCCGAGATGCGTATCGTCAGGCTCTCGAAGCCGAAGCGCTCTCCTGCCTGGCGGACGAGGGTCCACCATTCCTCGGGTGTCTCGGCGCGTCGCAACCGAAGCTCGAACGCATCGAAGGCCTTTCGATCCGCTCGCCGCTCGCCGAGCAGACGCCACAAGCCGACGAGTCCGAGCACGGTCGCGGCCGGCTTGACGTGACCGGTCACGATGAAGAACGCCACGGCCGCCGCAGCGCCGAAGGCGAAGGTCCAGACGGCTGACACAGGGCCGAGCCAGAGCAGCGCCACGCCGATCAGCGCCAGGGCTCCCGTCATGCCCAGCAAGCCGACCAAGACTCGCCCCGGAGCTTTCCATCGTTCACTCAAATGATGGTGAATATGTCCCAGGTCGGGGGAGAAGGGCGAGCGTCTCTCGAGCAACCGGCGGACGATGCTGAACATCGCGTCGAGGATCGGAATGGCGAGCGCGAGCAGCGGCGCGCCCAGCGAGGTCCAGCGGGGATTCCCGTGAACGCCGACGATCGCCAGGCCGGCGATGAGGACTCCGAGCGAGAGGCTGCCGCTGTCACCGAGGTAGAGGCGCGCCGGGGGACGATTGAACAGCCAGAAGGCGGTGAGGCCGCCGGTGACCGCCGCCGCGAGAAGCATCAAGCCCGCATCGCTGCCGCGAAAGCCGACGACGCAGAGGGTCAGGGACGCGACCCAGGCGATGCCCGTCGCCAACCCGTCGAAGCCGTCGATCAAGTTGAGCGCATTGGTCACGCCGACGATCCAGAGGATCGTGATCGGCCAGGACCACACGCCGAGCTCGAGAGTGTGCTCCGATGACAGATCGATCGTCTCGAGCCGCACTCCGACCGCACAGAGCCCGGTGGCGATGAGGACCTGCCCGAAAAACTTCGTCCGAGCCCGCAGCCCGCGCGCGTCGTCCACGCAGCCCAAGATCATCGCGAGCATTGCCGCGATGGCGACGCTGGCCACCATCTCCGGCCTTGGGCCCAGCGCGCCGACCGACGGGGAGACGCGCACCAACCAGGTGGCGACCAGCCCGCTGATCAACCCGAGCGATACGGCGACACCGCCCCAGGGCGGCACCGCTCGAGGCTGGATCTTGTGAGCTCCCTGGATCTCGGTGACGCGGAGACGCAGTGCGATCCGACGCAGGAACGGCGCGTACGCAGCCGTGCAGATCAGGGTCGCAAAGAAGGCGACGCCAGGATCGATCATCGGTCACCAGCGGGTTTTGGTTCACCAGGTCTGGGTAGGTTCTCTCTGTCTGCAAGCTAGGCACGCCCGAGAGGACTGTCAAGACGATGCCGCCGACGGCCAAGCCTCGGCGTACACAGTTACTCATAGCTTCAACACCAAGTCATTGACTCATTGACCGCGTTAGCCTGACGCGTAGACTGAAAGAGCAAAGACCCCCCTGGCGAAAGCACGAACAACCATGTCTGACAGCACTATCGTCGTCGCTGGCGGTGGCGGCTTCATTGGTGGCCATTTGGTCGCTGCCCTTCGTCGCCGTGGCCACACCCGTATTCGCTCGATCGACTGCAAGCCACTCGATGAGTGGTTCCAGCGCTTCCCCGATGTCGAGAACTTGCAGCTCGACTTGACGGAGAAAGAGAGCTGCTTCCAAGCCTGCCGAGATGCCGGCACGGTCTACCAGCTCGCCGCCGACATGGGCGGGATGGGCTTCATCGAGAACAATAAGGCCGCTTGCATGCTCTCGGTGCTGATCACCACTCATATGCTCATGGCCGCCCAGGAGGCAGGCGCCGAGCGCTTCTTCTACTCGTCCTCGGCCTGCGTCTACAACATGGCGAAGCAGTCGAGCCATCGGGTCGTCCCGTTGAAAGAGAGCGACGCTTATCCCGCCCAGCCCGAAGACGGCTACGGCTGGGAGAAGCTCTTCTCAGAGCGCATGTGTCGCCACTTCCGTGAGGACTACGGCCTCGAGACGCGCATCGCTCGCTATCACAATGTCTACGGACCCCATGGCTCATGGGACGGCGGGCGCGAGAAGGCCCCGGCCGCGATCTGCCGCAAGGTCATCGAAGCCGCCGCCACCGGAGATCACCAGATCGAGATCTGGGGCGACGGCGAGCAGGTGCGCTCCTTCACCTTCATCGACGACTGCCTCGAAGGGACATTCCGGCTCACCGGCAGCGACGTGACGGAGCCTCTCAATATCGGCTCCGACGAGCACGTCACCATCAATGAGCTGGTCTCCCTCGTCGAGGAGATCGCGGGCATCCGGTTGAAGCGAAGCTATCGACTGGAAGCTCCCAAGGGCGTCGTCGGCCGCAGCTCCGACAACGCGCTCGTGAAAGAGAAGCTGGGCTGGGCGCCTAGCCTCTCCCTCCAAGACGGGATGGAGAGGACCTACGCCTGGATCCACGACGAGTTCCACGCCCGAAGTCCCAAGCGCCTTCGCGCCTGAGCGATGCAAAGGCAGCGGCGCCTCCTCATCATCAGCCAGGTCTTCGTCCCCGATCCCGCCAGCGTGGGTCAGCACCTCGCCGATGTCGCCGCCGAGATGGTGCGGCGCGGCCAGGACGTCACCGTGATCACCTCGGCGCGCGGCTATGAAGATCCGAGCGTTCGGTATCCGCGGCGAGAGACTTGGCAGGGTGTCGAGATCATTCGGCTGCCTTTCTCCTCGTTCGGAAAGCGCTCCCTGCCGATCCGCTTACTCGGTGCGCTCTCGTTCTTGATGCAAGCGACTGTGCGCGGGCTGCTGCAAAGAGACGTGTCCCACCTCCTCGTCAGCACTTCGCCGCCCATGGCCACGATCGTGGCGATCGTGCTCTCGGCGCTGCGCAGGGTGCCCTTCACCTTCTGGGTGATGGACGTGAACCCCGATCAGGCGATCGCGCTCGGTGCCGTCTCGAAGCGCTCTTGGCCCGCTCGCCTGCTCGAGGGCCTGAATCGAAAGGCACTCCGCCGCGCCGAGAACGTCGTCGTGCTCGACCGCTTCATGGCCGAGCGCGTCAGGCAAAAGTGCGATGTGCCCGAGATGTTCGTCTCGCCGCCTTGGCCGCATGTCGATCCCGGCGTGGCGGGAGAGCGCGAAGGCGCCCGTCGACTGCGCGAGGCTTGGGGTCTGGGCGACAAGACCATCTTCATGCACAGCGGCAACCACTCTCCCGCCCATCCGCTCGACAGGCTGCTAGCCGCGGCCCGCTCCCTCGAGCACCGGAACGACCTCGTGTTTCTCTTCGTGGGAGGCGGCTTGGGCAAGCGCGACGTCGAAGCCGCGATCGAGGCTGGCGCTCACAATGTGGTCTCGCTCCCCTACCAGCCACTCGAGAGACTCGCCGACAGCTTGGCCGTCGCCGACGTTCACATCGTCCCCTTCGGCGACGCGATGGTGGGCATCGTTCATCCATGCAAGGTCTACGGCGCGATGGCCGCCGCCCGGCCGATCCTCCTCATCGGACCGAGTGCGTGTCACGTCGGCGAGCTGATCGAGGATCATGGCATCGGCTGGCAAGTGAGCCACGACGCGGAGGCCTTGGCCACACGCATCACCGAGATCGCCGATTCCGTGCAGACCCGGCCGGAAGAGTTGCGGCGACTCGGCCAGCGCGCCAGCGAAGTCATCCGCCACGAGCTGACGCGTGAGCGATTGTGCAGCCACTTCTGCGACATCCTCGAAGGCGTCGCCGAGGAGAGTGAAACGGAAGAGGCGTACGAACCGACACCCGAGTTGGTGTGACGTCGGAGTGAGCGCCGGCACGCGCCCGGCACTCACGACAGCACGTCACGCAGGCGCTCGAGGTGGGCGTCGAGAGTGTAGTACTCGGCGATGTCGCGGTTGGCGCGGGCGAAGCCTGCGACTCGGACTCGGTCGTCCAGGCATTCGAGCAACGCGCGCTCGACCGACTCAGCCGTTCGCTCGACTTCCAAGCCGTTGACGCCCGGCTCGAAGATGTCACGGATGCCACCCTGATCGGTGGTCAGTACGGCACAGCCGGAAGCGTAAGCCTCCAGGATGCACAACGGCTGCCCTTCGTAGGGATACCTCGTCGGCAGGCAGAGGACGTGCGAGCGGGCGAGAGCTTCACGGCGAGCATCGCCATCGAGCACGCCGCAGTATTGAATATTGGGGATCGCATCCAAGCGCGGACGCACACGCCGCTCCTGCGCCTCGTCGACGAAGCTGCCCGCGATCGTGAGCCGCAATTCTCCCGGGCGCACTCTCTCGATGCGCTCGGCGGCGTCGACGAGCACGTCGTAGCCTTTGCTCTCGAAGAGCGTGCTGAGGTAGAGCACTTCGAGCGGGCCGTCACTCAGGACTTTCGCTGCGATCTCTTGCCGCGAGAGGAACAGCTCGTTCGCCGCGAAGTTCGGGACGCTCACGATGCGATCCCGCTCGACTAGCCCTTCGAACACCGCGTGCAAGCTGGCCCCGAGCACGACGACGCGCCGCACCGATCTCAGCAGCCGCGCATTCAGGAATCGAAGCAGGCGCGAGCGATCGTAGACGGTGCGCCGAATGCCACCGCCGTGGAGATGCAGCACGGTCCGCTCCCGATGACGCCCGAGCGCCCACAGGATCGCGCAGTCCTTCAAGTTGCCCGCGATCGACTGCGAAAGGCTCAGGTAGATCACGTCCCGGCCAGGCGCGGCTCGCCAGGATCGCCAGACGAAGCCGAGGACTTTGAGCGCATGATTCAACGACGTGAAGCCTTGCCGATGATGCCCCTTCATCAAGTCGATCACCTGGGCATCATGCGTCGTGCGGAGGCCGTCGAGCAGCGCCTGTCCGGCGATGGCCTGTCCGGTGACCGGTGGCGGCAGCGGAGCGATGAAGAGGATTCTCGGCCGGGCCGGCATCCGGGACGGGTTCACGGACAGAAGCTCCTCGAAGTTCTCCGGCGCGTCGGTCAGATACGAACCGACATCATCGATCGAGGCGCCGCGCACCTCGACCGAGAAATTCGAAGGAGGTCGCCGGGCGCGGTCCAATCGCACCCGGCAGCATTGTGTCACGGAGCGTTGAAACCATCGGAGCCCGAACAGGTCCCTGGCGCGGGGTTGGGAGCTCGCTCGCGCGCACGGAGCTCGTGATCGACTCAGCGGCGCCTCGTGAGGGACGACGGGACCGGATCCCGCAGCAACAGGCGAGGGAACGTTCCAACGCCCCGACCGACGGGCAGGTCGGATCGTCCCTTACTCATCGCCAAACGAATCAGGTCTTCGCCGTGAACCTCACCGTCCCGACGGCACCGGCTCCGTGTCAGGGACCCGTGCGGGCTCTGATTGCACGATGGAGGACACCGAGACCGGCTGAAGCCGGCGGTCCGAACGACTCACCCGACGACCATCGACCACCTACCGAAACCTCGCGGGCTGGAAGCACGCGCTGCAAGGGCACTGGGTCCCCCGCCACCCATTCGGTAGACTCCAGCAGCTTCGATCCTGATGCCGATTTCCACGAGCCTGACTGCGTGAGCGCCGACTCCTCCCTCGACAACTCCCCGCATCTTCCCGCCGATGCGAGCACGCTGGCGTGCATCACGGTGACACACAACAGCGCCGCCGTCGTCGACGCCTTCCTCGATGGCATCGCCGAGCTCGAAGCTGCTCGCCAGACCACGGTCGAGACGTGGATCATCGACAACGCTTCCGAGGACGACACGCTCTCGCGGCTCGAGGCGGGGATCGCGGCACGAGGCCTCGAGCACGTTCACGTCATCGCTTCGCCAGACAACCGCGGCTGGTGCGCCGGCAACAACCTCGGCCTGCGTGCAGCCGGCTCACGCGACTGGGTCCTCTATCTCAACCCCGACGTCCGCCTCTCGGCCGACGGCCTCGATCGGCTCATCGAAGCGATCACATCGCACCCCAACGCAGGCGCGGCAGTCCCGCTCCTGCTTCAGCCCGGCGGCGAGCGGCGCCCGGGCGCGCTGCCGACCTACTCCCTCGCCGACGGCTTTCTCGGGCTGCTCGGTTGGCGACGCATCAAGCTCGGGCGCTTGCACGGCCGACATCGCGATCGCTCCACCACGACGCTCGAGCGCGCCTATCCCGAAGGCGGTTGCTTGCTGGTAGACGGCGCGGCGCAGGCAGCGATCGGTGAGCTCGACGAGCGCTTCTTCCTCTACTTCGACGACACCGACCTCGGGCTCCGGCTTGCGCGCGCCGGCTTCGACACGCTCGTCGTCGGCGACGTCGACGCCGAGCAGATGCCGACCAAAGGCTCGGTGGCGAAGCGCGGCGGCGACCCGGCCCAAGAGCGCAAGGAGCGCGCCGCAGCCTACTCGGCCTCCGAGCTCGAGTTCTACCGCAAGTGGTACGGCGGCGTCTCGCGCCTCCTCGCCATCTACAAGCTCACTTTCGAGCTCCCCCTGCGCGCCCTCGCCTGGCGCATCCTCTACCGGGTGCCCGGGCTGTTCACACGCTGCGCGCCGATCCTCTGGCGACACCTCGCGCCGGCGAGCGAGACGGGACGTGCCTTCAGCGGCAGCGTCGCGGCCATCGCGGCAAAGGGAATCGGCGCCGGCTTCGCCTTCCTCTTCAATCTGCTGCTCGCGGTGTCGCTCGGTACCGACGGTGCGGGCGTCTACTTCATCGCGCTGACGGTGACGACGCTGGCGGCGACTTTGGGCCGACGTGGCCTGTCGAACGCCATGGTGCGATTCACGGCCGAGCACGCTAGCCGGGAGAGCTGGACCGCCGTGCGCACGATCTTCCGCCAGAGCCTGGGCCGATCATCGCTCGTCTCGGTAACGGTCGCCGCCTCGATCGCGCTCCTCGCCGAGCCGCTCGCACAACTCTTCGACGAGCCGGAGCTCGTCACCCCGCTTCGCTGGATGGCGGCTGCGATCGTGCCACTCGCATTGTCGCGGCTCGAAGCGGAGGCGCTGCGCGGGCTGGGACACATCGCGCTCTCGCAGGCGTTGCTCTTCATCGTGATCCCCGGCGTGGCGAGCGTGTCCCTGTTCTTCATCGGTGACCGTTGGAGCGTGGACGGTGCGGCCGTCAGCTTCGCGCTGGGCACTTGGACGGCGACGCTGATCGGGCTGCTGCTCTGGCTGATGAAGACGCGCCGGCTCCCGCGGGGCACCGAGGAGCTGGACGGCCAATGGCGATCGGGGACGATGCCGCTCCTCTGGGTCGAGCTCCTGACGCTGCTCCTGCCCGCCATCCCGACGTGGCTGCTCGCCAAAGCG
This sequence comes from Planctomycetota bacterium, assembly GCA_040219065.1. GTDB lineage: Bacteria > Planctomycetota > OFTM77 > OFTM77 > OFTM77 > OFTM77. The sequence continues at coordinate 42,443 of JAVJTD010000139.1, read as the reverse complement.
ATCTCGAGCGACGCGGTCGGTGTGTACGGTGTCGCGCAGACGATGGCCGGGCTCATCGCCTTCATCGCGATCGGGTTCAACGCCGCCCTCGCGCCGCGCTTCGCCGCGATGTTCGCCGAGCAGCGCATCCGCGACCTCGAGTCACTCGCCGTGCGCGCGACGCGCTGGATGACCGTCCTGGCGGCGATCCCCTTCCTGCTCTTCGTGCTCTTCGCCGGCTCGGTAATGACCTTGTTCGGCACCGACTTCCGCGTGGGACGCATGGCGCTCGTCATCCTCGCGGCCGGGCAGCTCGTCAACGTGGCGAGCGGTCCCGTCGGCTGTCTGTTGATGATGACCGGGCACGAAAGGCTGATGCGCAACACGCTCGGGCTGACGGTCTGCGTCGCACTCGTGTCGAATGCGGTCCTGATTCCCGCCTTCGGGATCGAGGGCGCCGCAGGGGCGACGGCACTGAGCTGGGTGACGATGAATGTCCTGTCGTGGTGGCTCGTGCGCGACCGGCTGGGCTTCTCGACCGTGAGAGCGTTCTCTCTGAGGAGCCGATGATGCGGGAGCCTGTGATCATCTTCGGCATGCACCGATCGGGTACGACCCTCGTCGTCGAGCTTCTTCGCCGGCTAGGCTTCTTCCCGGGTGCTCGCCTCGAAGAGAACCTCGAGCCGTGGTTCTTCTTGAGGCGCAACGAGTGGCTACTTCGCCGCGCCGGCGGTGCGTGGGACCATCCCACACCAATGGCGAGGCTCCTCGAAGACGATCGCTTCTGCAGCGAAGCAGCCGAGCTGATGGCGAGCGAGGTACAGCACCGGTTCTTCGAGTTCACGGGCGTCCGCGCAAGGCGCAAGCGGGAGCGCCTCCTTTCCGAGCCTTGGGGCTTCAAAGATCCGAGGAGCACGTTCACGCTGCCCGTGTGGCTGCGCGTCTTTCCTCGTGCGAGGCTGCTCTGCGTCCACCGGCACGGCGTCGATGTCGCCAGCAGTCTCCACCTGCGCGCGACTCGTGACGACCCGCGGCGGAGCGTGCTCGACATCCGTCCCATGCGCAGCCGGATCAAAGCCTCTCTGCGGAGGTTCGAGCTCTTGGGTCACTACTCCGAGTCGGCGAGGTGCCAGAGCCTCCAGGGAGCGTTCCAACTTTGGGAGGAGTACGTCACACAAGCGGAAGCGGTGCTGGAAGGGCACCCGGGACCGAAGCACCGCGTGTCGTTCGAGCGGCTGGTGCGCGAGCCGCACTCCGAGCTCACGGCCATTGCCGAGCTCGCCGGGCTCGAAGCCGACGAGGCCTCGATCCTCGGCGCCTGCGCCGGCATCCGGGCCGACCGCGCGTTCGCGTTTGCCTCCGACCCGAAGCGCATGGCGCTGTGGCGAGAGGTCCGAAGCTCAGAGTGTTTGAAGCTACTTTCTTATGATCAGGAGCCCGGCGAGGCATGAAGGGCCCTGTCGTCATCGGTGCGCTCGGCGGCAGCGGGACACGGGCCGTCGCTCGGATCTGCGAGAAGTTGGGTGTGTATCAAGGCAAGGACCTGAACGAAGCGCACGACAACCTCTCGTTCACGCTCCTCTTCAAGAGACCCCGGTGGATCGAGCGCGCCACGGAGGCCGAGATCGAAACGGGCCTCACCGTTCTTGAAAAGGTGCTCGGGACAGGGATACCCCTCGAGCGCGACGAGCGTCGCTTCGTCCGCCGGGCCGCTTTCTCGATGTGTTGGCGCGGTCATGATCACAAGCGAAGAGGTGTCGGGTTGTGGCCCTTCCTGAGGGCGCGCCGAATCTTGAAAGCCCTGCCGCCGCGAGCGGCCGAGACATGGGGATTCAAGGAGCCCAACAGCCACGTCTTCCTCGAGCACCTCGCCCGCCGCTTCCCGAGCCTTCGCTTCATCTACGTCGTCCGCCACGGCCTCGACATGGCCTACACCAACAACCTCGCGCAGCTCCACAACTGGGGCCGCCACTTCGGTGTCGAGGTGAGAGGGACCTCGACTCCCGCCGCCAACCTCGCCTACTGGGTCGCCGCCACTCAGCGCGCCACGGAGCTCGGTCGGGAGCTCTTGGGGGATCGATTCCTGAAGCTCGACTTCGATCGACTGTGCCGCCAGCCGGAGCTCGAGCTGGCCTCGCTGACGTCGTTCCTCGGAAAGAGTGACGTTCCCGCCAGCGACCTCACCCACTTCATTCGCCCCCCATCGTCGATGGGTCGTTACCGTCAACACGACTGGCGATCCTTCGACCCGGCATTGATCGACGCAGTCCGAGAGCAAGGCTTCGAGGTCGACTGACCTGAAACCAGAGCCCACGTGACGGAAACCAGAGCCCGCGCGACCTAGACGGGAAGCGGCTGTTGAGCTGGAAGCCGCTTCCTCGACGTTGCCGACGACCGAGCGGAGAGGCGCCGAGCAAGGGGCCGCTCGGAGTGCGCTGTCGTCATGACGGCGGGTCCCGACCCAAGCTCGCTCGTGCAAGCTTCCGTCGACAGATTCGGTCACCGGCTCGCTTCGGCTTGGGCACTCCAATGCTTTCCTCCGTGCTCCCCGTGTTCAAAACCCCGTGCCCCCCGTGCTCCCCGTGCTCCCCGTGTTCAAAACCCCGTGCTCCCCGTGCCCTCCGTGTTGAAAACACCGTGCTCCCCGTGTCCTCCGTGTTGAAAACCCCGAGCTCCCCGTGTCCTCCGTGTTGAAGACCCCGTTCTCCCCGTGCCCTCCGTGTTGAGAACACCGTGCCCTCCGTGTCCTCCGTGTTGAAAACCCCGTGCTCCCCGTGTCCTCCGTGTCGAAAGCCCCGTGCTCCCCGTGTCCTCCGTGTTGAAAGCCCCGTGCTCCCCGTGTCCTCCGTGTTGAAAACCCCGTGCTCCCCGTGTTGAAAACCCTCCGTGCTCCCCGTGTTGAATCCCCCCGGTAGACAAGCCGAACCGGGAGCGCGTAGCATCGACCCCCTCGCGGTCGGCGTCGCGAACGGACATTCGGAGTCGAGTGTCGAGCGCCGGCCGCGATCCCACTCGAGGCCATCTTCATGCAGCGCGCTCTCTGGCTCGCCGTGATCCTCTCGTCGCTCGCGAATCCCCTCTCGGCCCAGTCCGAAGACCACGGCCCCGGCTTGCAGGTGCAGCGGCCAGGCTTCACGTCCGGATACACGCTGTACTCGCCGCTGCTCTCGGGAACGACCTACCTGGTCGACGACGATGGCTGGGTCGTCCACACGTGGGAGAGCGAGTACGCTCCCGTCGCGATGTACTTGCGCGACAACGGCAATCTCGTGCGCACGGGTCTCTTGCTCGACGCGCCTCTCTTCACCGGCGGCGGCCAGCACGGGCGCATCGAGGAGTACGACTGGGACGGCAACCTCGTCTGGGAGCTCGAGATCGCGGACGAGCAGCGCCGCCTCCATCACGACATCGAGCTGCTGCCCAACGGAAACTTGCTCGTCATCGCCTGGGAAGCGAAGACAGCGGCCGAGGCCTTCCAGGCCGGCCGGCTCGCCGACTTCATCCCCCGCAAGAAGGGTCTCTGGCCGGACTGCGTCCTCGAGATCGAGCCGACGCGTCCGAAGGGCGGCAAGGTCGTTTGGGAGTGGCATCTCTGGGACCACCTGGTCCAGGACATCTCGAAGGAGCAGAAGAACTACGGCGTGATCAAAGACCACCCCGAGCTCGTGAACATCAACGCCGACATCGATCCCAAGCACACCGACGAGGCCAAGATCGATTCGGCGACGCTCGAGAAGATGAAAGCCCTCGGCTACGTCGGTGCCAAGCCGCCGTCCCAGGACGAGCTCCAGGCCGACCTCTGCCACACGAACGCGATCTCCTACGACCCGACCCTCGACCAGATCGCCCTCAGCGTGCATCACTTCAACGAGATCTGGGTCATCGATCACTCGACGACCACGAAGGAAGCGGCCTCCCACCGAGGGGGCCGATCGGGGATGGGCGGTGACCTGCTCTACCGCTGGGGCAACCCGCGCAACTACGGCCGTGGCACGGCGCAGGGCCAGCGTCTCTTCGGGCAGCACGACGTGCGCTGGATCCCGGAGGGGCAAGACGGAGCGGGCAACTTGACGATCTTCAACAACGGCGGCGGTCGTGCCGGCGACGATTACTCCGACGTGATCGAGATCCAGCCGCCACGAGACGGCGCGAAGTACACGATCGGCGAGCAGGAGCCGTTCGGACCGGACGAGCCCTCATGGGTCTACGGCGCCGAGGAGGGGCAGCGCTTCTTTGCCCCCTTCATCTCCGGCGCCCATCGCCTCACGAACGGGAACACCTTCATCTGCGCCGGCACGAGCGGCCGCTTCTTCGAGGTGACCCCTGCCGGTGAGCTCGTCTGGGAGCTGATCAATCCCTTCTCGGGCGAGATTCGCCGCGAGGACGGAAGCGCGCCGCAGCCAGGCATCGACCGCTTCCCGACGTCCGCCTTCCGCGCGACTCGCCTCCCGAAGGATCACCCCGCGTTCGAAGGACGTGACTTGAAGAAGCTGTCCCCTCAGCCCGAGCCCTTCCAGAAGTGACCCCCGCGAGAGGATCCTCATGAACAAGCCATCATCCCATCACCTTACGAGGCTGGCTCTCATCCTGACGATCCTCTCCGGCATGGCGCTCGCGCAGGGACCGCCGCCGGGCTTCGTGCGTACACCCGACTCTCGCTTCGAGAACTTGGCGGACTTTCCCTACGAGCCGCAGTACCTCACCTTCGAAGATGGCGTGCGCATGCACTTCATCGATGAGGGCGGCGGCGATCCGATCCTCCTGCTCCATGGTCAACCGACGTGGTCGTACGTGTACCGGGACGTCATCGAAGCGCTCGTGCCCGAAGGCCGGGTGGTCGCGCCGGACATGATCGGTTTCGGGCGGAGCGACAAGGGCATCCACCCCAGCCAGTACTCGTCGGCGATGCACCTCGAGCGGCTGCAGGGATTCATCGAAGAGCTCGACCTGATCAACATCACCCTCGTGGGTCATGACTGGGGCGCTTTGTTCGGTCTCGTCCTCGCCGCCGAGATGCCCGACCGCTTCGCGAGATTGGTGATCCTCAACGGGCCGGTCTGGTCGATCTCAGGCAAGTACGGACCCGAGAGCCAAGGCGGTCCGAGTGAGGCCTTCCTGCAATACCGTCAGCTCGCCGAGAGCTGGCCGGACGTCTCGGCGAGCGCGTTGATCCAGTCGGCGACGGTAAAGCAGCTCCCCCCCGAGGTGCTGACCGCCTACGACGCCCCGTTCCCGGACTTTCCCCACCGGGCGGCCATCCGGACCTTCCCGCTCTTGGTGCCGATCACGACACTGGACCCCGCGGCGATCCGATTCTGGGCCGCCGGGCAACGGCTGAAGCAATGGAAGCGTCCGGCCTTCGTGATGTTCTCCGATCTCGACGCCTTCTCGAAAGGCGGCGATGCCCAGCTCCGCGCCCTGATCCCCACCGCCCAGCAAGAGCCGATCGTGACGATCCAAGCGTCGGGACACTTCGTCCAAGAGGACGCGACGCATGACCTCATCCGAGAGATCCTGGCCTTCCTGGAGCGCCGCCCGATCAACCCGAAGCGATTGCGGAAGTAGCCTTACTCGAGCTCCTCGCGGACCTGATCGAGACTGAGCGTCGTCGACATCGGGACTCGAGTGGGTGCGACGTCCTTCCTCGTCACGGCCCAAACACGCACGGTCGCTCCCCCACTCACCCACGCCTGACTCCAACGAATCTGAGCATTCCAGAGGTGCTCCGGACTCGCGTTGGGGGCCGTCGCTCCCGGCGTGACATCAATGCCAGCAGCTTGGTAGGCGTACTCGCAGAACGCTGCCCCAGGATGTGCGATGCCCTGCAAGATCGGATTCTCGTTGCCCGCGGAATGCACGAAGGACTGCCACTGACCGAGCCATTCCCAGAGTGGAAAGCGCATTCGGTCCTGACAGGGATTCAAGGCGGCCTGGACGACCTTCCCTTTCAAGACCTCTGGATCCAAGTCGTCGCGATTCGCCTTCACATGGGCCTCGTCCGTGCTCTTCCCTTTCTTCTTCTTGCTTTCCTGCTTCTTGGGTTCTTTCAGGCACAACGTTCCGAACGCGAGGTTGGGAAACGGATCCCGGTCGAGGTACTGATCCAGACGGAAGAACGTGACCCCATTCCGCTCGGGCACTTGAAGAGTCGGGTCCCCGGGCTCCAAGCAGACTTCGGCTCCGATCACGTCCTTCGGCTCGGCAGTATCGGGCCAATCGAGGATCAAGGCCGCGTGGGACCAGTAGCTCGGAAGACGGTCGAAACGGAGGAGAGACTGCGCTTGTCGCACGACGAGATCTCTCGCACTCGTCCCCCCGATCAGCAGGATGCCGGCCTTTCGGTCGATGGCCTTCGTATCGTCCTTGATCTTTACGAAGAGATCGGTCGCCGTCTTCTTCGGATGGGTGACCTTGTTCTTCGGTAGGTGACTGTATCGGATCATCCGTCTTGACCTCTCTTGTCGAGAACGAACATCTCGGTAGGCGCCATTTGCCGATTGGCTCGCCAGCGATGCTCACTGGAGTCGATACCCAGCTTCTCCCAGTAGGGCTCTCGGTTCTTCAGAGTGTCCAGGAATCGAACGCCGACCCGGACTCGTCGACCGATCGCCTCGAACTTCAGGATCGCGAACGTATTCGGGCAGGCGCTTCCAGCGTAGTAGACCGTGATCCTCGGTTGAATGGCAGCGCCTGCGCTCTTGAAGTCTCCTGGCGCCACGACGTTAGCGCTTCCCTGACCCAAGAAGCCCGGAATGTGGCAGGCCGGAGATGTGACGACTTCGTAGACCGGACGAGGTTCACCGCCGGTCGGGCTATTGACGTCGAAGCGCAAGATTCGACTGAAGTGTACATCACCCGACAAGATCATCACGTCGTAAGGCGCCGCGGCGAGCGCCGCCCAAATCCGAGAGTAATGATCAGTGAAGTCCGGCGAGTTGTAATCGGCCCAATTACCCGGCGCCAGCCCCATCGGCTGGCCGATGACGAGGACGCCCGGACGCTCCAGCTTGGACGCCCAATTCTCGAGAGACTCGATGCCGAGTGGACCCAGCAAGCGACTCGAGCCATCTGCACGGTATCGCTGGCGCTGCGTCCTCACGTCGGCAAAGAAGAAGCTGACGCAGGGCGCCTCATCAAAGGCGAATGACCGGTGATCATCGCTCTCGCGCGGACACAAGGGTTGCTGAAAGGCATCCAGACAATCGCGCGCGGCGTTCTCATACTCGTCGCGAGAGTCGCCCCATGTTCTCGAGAGCCAGACGACACGCTGCGGATAGTTGTTCCAGTACTCGTGATCATCCCAAGTGACGAACGTCGATCCTCGGCCGAGTACGTCGGCATAGCCACTCTCATAGAAGTAGCGAACATAGCGATCCACGGTGTGCTCATACGGCACGCTGCGAATGTCATCCCCGGGCACATCCAGATAGAGGTTGTCCCCGAGCAGGATCTTGAAGTCGATGCCCTGACCCCAGCGCTCCAAAGTCGACAGGTAGGACGCATCGGTATGGTAGCCGTCGTAATAACAGCTCATGGCGGCGATGCTGAGCTCGCTCGACTCCCCCTTCGCCGGCAAGGTCTCGAAGCCCGTTTGGGTCCACTCGTCACCGACCGTCGCTGCGAGATCGTATTGCGTCCCCGGCTCCAGCGGGGGTGTCTTGAAGCTCCAGACTCCCAAGTGCCGGCGCGCCAGCTCATTCCTGGCAGGCTCCGGGCTGTGGCACAGGATCAGGTTTGCGGGCGAGCTCCCACGCCAGAGCGTCGCCCGGGGATTGCCCTCGGGTCCTATCAATATCCCTCGCGCTTCCCGTCGCCCGACGGCTCCCAGAATCAGACGCAGCTTCTGCATCACGGCACTCCCTTCTCGGCACCCGTGAATGATGCCCCAGCGCCACCGGAGACTCAACGTCTGAGCACGTCCCGAGTCTGGCGCATGGCCGTGCGGAGAACAAGGTCTGGACAACCCGATCCACCCAGGCGTACAGTCTCGACCACAAGAAGCCCGCTCGCTCCTTCTCCGAGCGCGCGGGTCTGAGCCAACCCTCTGAACAACTCGCTGATGACGGACGAGGTCGCCACCGCGTCCCCGTTCGCTCGATCCCTTCGGGGATCCGTCCCTACGGATCGCCACGGGATCAGCCACCGTTGCTTGCTCTTCGTCCCGGCGTTCTCCATCTGGAGCTCTGTCATGTCTCGACGCTGTCTGCTGTTCGTGTTCTGCCTCATCGCACTCGCCGTCTCCGCCGATCGAGCGAGCGCTCAGGGCATCGGCGAAGAGGTCGCCGTTCCCAGTCACCTGAGCGACGGCGAGGAGTTCCAGATCGGTCTGAGCGACCTCCTCGATCACGGCGCTCGGCTGTTCTCGGCGAATTGGACCATCCAAGAAGGCGGTCAACGCCCTCAGACCAAGGGCGTCGGCAATCCCCTCTCGGATCCGACCTCTCCTCTCACCTTCCCGCGGAACTTCAACCGCATCTCGGCGCCGGATGCCAACTCGTGTGCCGGTTGCCACAACGCCCCCTTCGGTATGGCGGGCGGCGGCGGTGACATCGTGGCCAACGTCTTCGTGCTCGGTCAGCGCTTCGACTTCGCCACCTTCGACGGCTCGGACTTCCAGCCGACCCGGGGTGCCGTCGACGAGCTCGGCAACCCGGTGACCTTGCAATCGATCGCCAACTCGCGCGCGACTTTGGGCATGTTCGGCTCGGGATTCATCGAGATGCTCGCCCGGCAGATCACCGAGGAGCTGCAGGCGCTCCGCGACTCACTCTCGCCGGGCGGCTCGGTGGCGCTCGCCTCCAAGGGGATCGACTTCGGAATCCTCGCCCGCAATGGCGACGGGACTTGGGACACGACCGCGGTCGACGGGCTCCCGGCTCCGAGCCTCACCAGTAGCGGCGCAGGCGATCCGCCGAATCTGATCGTGCGCCCCTTCCACCAGGCGGGCGCAGTCATCTCGCTCCGCCAGTTCACGAACAATGCCTACAACCATCACCACGGCATCCAGGCCGACGAGCGCTTCGGTGCCAACGTCGATGCGGACGGCGACGGCTATACGGGTGAGCTGACGATCGCCGATGTTACGGCCGCCTCGGTCTACCAGGCCATCCTGGCCGTGCCGGGTCGCGTGATCCCCAACGATCCAGCAGTGGAAGAGGCCGTGCGTATGGGTGAAGACCTGTTCGTCGGCGTGGGCTGCGCGAGCTGCCACACGCCGTGCCTACCCCTCGACGAGCGCGGGTGGATCTACTCCGAGCCCAACCCCTTCAACCCGCCGGGCAACCTGCGGCCCTCGGACTCCTACGTCGGGCAGTATGGCTCCTTCGAGGTCAACCTCCTCAGCAAGAAGCTTCCTGAGCCGCGCCTGCGCGCCACGCCAGGCCGGGGTGGACCCAAGGTGCACGTGCCCGCCTTCACCGACTTCAAGTTGCACGACATCACCTCGGGGCCGGGCGACCCGAACCGCGAGGCCCTCGACATGCAAGAGGCAGCAGGCTCGGCGGGCTTCTTCGCTGGCAACTCACGCTTCCTCACGCGCAAGCTCTGGGGCGTCGCGAACGAGCCGCCCTATTACCACCACGGCCTCTATACGACGTTGCGCGAGGCGGTCGAGGCACATGCCGGCGAAGCCGCTGGCGTGATGGCGAACTACTCGGCCCTGAGCTCCGATGAGCAGAATGCCATCATCGAGTTCCTCAAGACGCTGCAGGTGCTGCCTCCCGGCACCAAGCACTTGATCGTCGACGAGAAGGGACACAAGAAGCCCTGGCGAGAGTTCCCCTACGACTGCGGACACTGAGATCCGTTCGCCGGTGAGGCCGACGCCTCACCGGCGACTTTCTTCGATGGGGATTGCCAACGTTTTCGGCCACGCGCTCGTAAACGGCCGCATGACGCTCGTCTGATGGGCGGCTCCTGTTCCCCTCTCGGAGAAACCGACTCGTGCTCCCTTCAAAGACCTTCCGTGCCGTGATCGTGATCCTCGGTCTCCTCGTCTCCGGCTCCGCTGGCGCGCAGGACGACGACGCCCAGCGACGCGCAATGGAGGAGCAGCTCCGTCAGCTCAACGAGGCCTCTCGCGAGATCGACCATGTGATCCGGGAAGCGAGAGAGTCCGGGAACCTGCTCGCCGAGCTGATCGCGCTCCGTGATCTCGAACAGAGCTTCGAAGGCAAGGGGCCGATGGCGATGCAGGCTTTGAAGCTCCGCCGCATGCAAGGCGAGGTCGTGCTCGGCAACTACGCGGCAGCGATCGAGCTGGGTGACTTCGGGCAAGGGCCGCTGTCGTCAGGGGGACCGGCGAGCGGCGAGGTGCTGAGTGGATTCGAAGGAGCTGCCGCGCTCGACGCGATCGCCGAGCTCGCGAAGGATCGGAAGCTGGTACTGATCAACGAGGCGCATCATCAGCCCCAGCATCGCGTCTTCACCTTGCAGCTCCTCGCCGCGCTGCGAGAAGCGGGCTTCACCCACTTCGCTGCCGAGACGCTGTACGAGTCGGATGAAGGGCTCATGAAGCGCGGGTACCCGACCGAGGCGACGGGTGCGTACATTCCCGAGCCGGTCTACGGCGACTTGGTGCGCCAGGCGATCGCGCTCGGCTTTCAGGTCGTCCCGTACGAGGCGGCCTTCGGTAATGGCCCAAAGGCCCGCGAAGACGGTCAGGCACAGAACCTGATCGTTCGGGTGTTCGAGAAAGACCCGGACGCTCGCCTCATCGTCCACGCCGGTTACGCACACATCGACGAGTCGGGCACCCTCGCCGGGGTGAAGACCATGGCTCAGGTGCTGAAGGAGCGGACTGGCATCGATCCACTCACGATCGACCAGACGCTCATGAGCGAGCATTCGAGGCCTACGCTCGAGCATCCGCTGTATCGGTACATCGCCGACGAGATGGGCATCGAGCAGGCGACGGTCTTCCTCCGCGAAGAAGAGCCTTGGACCGCGCAGCCCGGCCGACGCGACGTGACCGTCTTCCATCCCAGGAGCGCATTGGAGAGCGGTCGTCCGACGTGGCTCTGGATGGACGGCGCGAGGAAGCCGTTCGAAGTGCCGGCCGAAGCGATCGGTGATGCGAAGCGAGCGATCCTGAGGGCACGCATCCAGGCGGAAGGCGAAGACGCGATCCCGATCGACCAAGTCGAGATCGTGAAAGGGCAGGCCTTCCCGGCGCTAATGCTGCCTGAAGGCGAGCACGTCATCGAGGTCGTCGGCTCAGATGATGAAGTGATCTGGACGAAGACGATCGCGATCGAGTGAGCAGGACCCAAGCCCGCGCGACCGAAACGGGAAGCGGCTGCTGAGCGGGGAGCCGCTTCCTCGATATCGCTGCCGAGTGAGCGGAGAAGCGCCGAGCAAGGGGCCGCTCGGAGTGCGCTGTCTCGCCGCAACGGTTGCCCCCAGCTCAAGCTCGCTCGTGCAAGCTCTCACTGACAGACTCGATCTGTGGCTCGCTCGACTTGGGCGCTCCATCGCCCTCGGGGTCAGTTTCACCAACTGTATGCTCCGGCGCCGCCGAGGGCGCCGCGGGAACGGTTTAGGCACGAAGGTCGAGACCTTGGCTGACCTCGGTCGGCCTTCGGCCCAGGCGCTCTCTGTAACATCAGCTCCCGAGCTGTGGCGGCCACGATATCGAGAGTGCCGTCTCGAAGTCGAGGCCGGTGTCGGAGAATGTCACGACGTTGGCCGCGACCGTCCCGACCAACTCGAACGTGCCTCCCGGCAGGCGTCGCTCCACCTCGAAGGACGTCTCGTCATTCGATCCGTCCACCCAGCTCACGTCGATCTGGTCTCGGCTGACAGCGACGGCCATCGGATTCCGCGGAACGTTCGGCGGAGCCGGGGGCGGGTTACAGCCAGGTCCCGATACGATGAGCAGCACGGTCACGACACAGCAGCGGCGCAGCATGGCTCTCTCCTTTGGATCGACTCCCGATGGACCACCATAGACAGGAGCCGCATCCGTTGTCGATCTCAATGGCGAGACTTCGAGAACATCAGAATCGGCCGACCGCCACGCGGCGTCCGCTTGCGGCCGCCTTCCGCTTTGCCGATAGTCGAAGGCAATGACAACGGTGACGGAACGAGATCTCGATCGTTTGCTCCTCGAGGTGGCCACGACCCTCGGCGGGGAGCTGCGACTCGATGAGCTGGCGCGGAAGCTGCGCGTCGCTTGGGAGCTGTTGCCGAAGGCGCGTCTCGGTGGACTCGCGATCCGGGATCGAGAGCGAGGCCTCGTCCGAGGCTACTCACTCGACCTGCGAGAGCCAAAGGCGCTCCTGAACGGACAATGGACCGAGCCCGAGGCCTCGCGCCGCGACATCGAAGGCGACAGCGACGCCGACGAGAGGCTGGCCCGGAAGCTCCTCGAAGAAGCCGGCCGCGGTCGGATCGGCGAATGCGCCGCGGCGCCGCTCGTGATGCGGGACGCCAATCTCGGGACCGTCTTCGTCGCCTTCGAAGGAAGCGATCCGGTCTCCTCCCCCATCCGATCCTACCTGAAACGACTGGCGGGGATCCTCACGCCCATCGTTTGGAACTGCTTCACTCACGAGCGATTCTCGCGAGGAGACGCGCGCCGCGACGCCCTCGTCGCCTTGGGCCGCGCGATCAACCAGTCGCTCCAGGTGGAGACCGTGATCTCGCTCGCCCAACGCGCGATCCGCCAGCTCGATGGCCACTGCTGGAGCTGGATCGGCTTGCTGGAGAAAGAGTGCGACACCTTTCGCCGATTCAACCAGTATCGCGACGACGAAGAAGAAGCGCTCGCGGCAGGACCCGAGCCGTTGCCGGTTGCCGGATCGGTGCTCGAGTGGCTCCTCGAGAGCGGCGAGGCCTACGAGTCCGGCGATCTACGCCACAGCCTCCGCTTCGAAGAGGACGAAGTCGCCTCCCGGCGCGGCGTGCGCCGCTACGTCGCGACACCGATGTACGCGCGCGGGAAGATCGCCGGTGGCTTCTTCTTCGGCTCCGAGGATCCTCATCCTGCACTCCACATGGATCGCTGGCTGTACGAGAACATCGCGATCCAGCTTGCGTTGTCGATCGACAACGCGATGAAGCACGAGCAGCTCCTGCAGCTCTCGGCCCGGCAAGCGATCGAGAACGTCTACCTGCGGAAAGAGATCCAGAGCGAGCACAACTCGGGTGAGATGATCGGACGCTCACCCGCCATGCAGCGCGTGCGCGAAGCGATCGCCCGAGTCGCACCGACCGACTCGACGGTGCTCATCAGCGGTGCGACCGGTGTGGGCAAGGAGCTCGTCGCGCGCGCGATCCACGCCGCCAGCACTCGCGCGCAGCGGCCGATGGTCAAGATCAACTGCGCCGCCATCCCCGAAGCCATGGTCGAGAGTGAGCTCTTCGGGCACGAGCGAGGCGCGTTCACTTCGGCCGTCGATCGTCACATCGGCCGCTTCGAGCTCGCGCACGAAGGTACGCTCTTCCTCGACGAGATCGGCGAGATCCCGCTCGCCGTTCAAGCCAAGCTTCTCCGGGTGCTGCAGGATGGAGAGTTCGAGCGCGTCGGCGGCACGGAGACGATCTCGAGCCAGGCCCGCATCATCGCCGCCTCCAATCGCGACCTCTCGGGCGAGATCAAAAACGGCGCGTTTCGGTCGGACCTCTACTACCGCCTCAACGTCTTTCCCATCGAGGTCGCCTCGCTCGAAGAGCGGCGGAGTGACATCCCTCTCCTCGTCGAAGCCTTCGTCCTGCAGCTCAGCCGGCGCATGGGCAAGCGGATCGAGTCGATCGACGCCGACTCGCTCGAGGCACTGTGCCACCGCAACTGGCCGGGTAACATCCGCGAGCTTCGGCACGTCATCGAGCGAGCCATCATCCTCGCCGACGGGCCGTGCCTCGTCATCGCGGACGCCGACCCTTCCAGGCCGACTGTCCCGAAAAAGGTCCCGCCAGCGCAATCGCTGGAGACCTTGAAGGAGATCCAGGCGGACCACATCCGGCGAGCGTTGGAGCGAACCCGCGGCGTGATCGAGGGTCCGAACGGCGCCGCCGAGATCCTGGGGCTCAAGCCGTCCACCCTGCGCTTCCGCATGAAGCGGCTCGGAGTCACCCGGCGCTCGGACTGACGCCGCGGCATTTCGTGGCGACCCGCAACATGTGGAGGCTCGCGCCACCGATAGTGGTGGCATTGCTCAGTGGGCCGCTCCCTCGTTCCCGGAATCACGCACAAAATCGGGCGGTGGAGCTCGCCATGGACAGACCGGGTGAGTCGTTTCCCGGTCGTCACTTGTGCCAACAGGGCGGGTCTCGGGCTCGACACTCTGCCATCGTCCCCTCCGCCTCGCCCCCCACCTCGGCACGAGTGGTGCGAACGGCCGTCCCAGCCTCGGCGGTTCCCTGACGCGACCACCGCGCATGCCGCCGACGCTCGCCGCGAGACCCATCCCTGGAGGAGACCCCATGCAGGCATCTTTGCCGCTTCGTTCCGGCCTTCGGATCGCCCTTCCGTTGACCTTGCTCTTCGCGACTCCGACCCTGGCCGACACGCTGCACGTGCCGGCCGAGTACTCGACGATTCAGGCCGCGATCGACGCGGCGGTTCCGGGCGACATCGTCCTGATCGCCGACGGCGTCTACACCGGTCCGGGCAATCGCGACCTCGACTTTGCGGGCAAGGCGATCACCGTGAAGAGTGCGCACGGTCCCGAGAACTGCATCATCGACTGCGAAGGCACCTTCGAGGAGCCGTATCGCGGTGTCATCTTCGATGACGGCGAGACGCGAGCAGCGATCCTCGACGGCGTGACGATCACGGGTGGCGCGACCGAGGTCGGGGCGGTGCTCCCGCAATTCAATGGTGGCGCGATCCAAATCTTGAACGACAGCAGCCCGACGATTCGCCACTGCATCCTGAGAGGCAACCAGGCCGCGTGCTGGGGCGGCGCACTCAGCATCAACCACAGCAGCCCCCGCATCGAGAACACCCTCATCACGGAGAATTCGTCGGGTGACGACGGTGGCGGCGTCTTCGCTTGGAACGGCGGGGAGCCGGTGCTCGTCGGCGTCATGATCACCGACAACGTGGCCGCTTCGATCGGCGGCGGTGTCTGCGACTTCGGCTCGTCCTTGGTCCTCGTCCACGTGACGATCGCCGGGAACACGGCTCCGTTCGGCGCCGGCGCCTACCTGTTCGGCTCCACCCTGGGCAACTCGATCGTGTGGGGGAATCACGGAGGCGTCGCGCTCGAGGGAAGCAGCAACGACGTCTACTACAGCGACGTCGAAGGCGGAGTGCCCGGTGTCGCCAACGTCGACCTCGATCCTTCGTTCCGCGACCCGGTGAACGGCGACTACCGTCTCCGCTTCGACTCGCCCTGCATCGACCGCGGTATCTCCCAGACCTCGGCCGACCCGTTGCCGGCGTTCGACATCGATCGGCGCGACAACCGCACGATCGGATTCCTCGACATGGGCGCCGACGAGGTCTCGATCGACCTGAGCCTGGAAGGCACGCCCGAAGCCGGTGGTGCTCCGATCCACTTCGCCGCGTCGGCGACCGTGACGCAGGCCGGTGACCGGGCCGAGGTCTTCCTCGCGCTCGGGGACGGCTTGGCCGGTGGCCTCCCGGTTCCCGGTGGCGGCGGACGCACGCTCGACCTCGATGCCGACAGCCTCTTCTCCTTCTGGCTCTCTCTTCCCCCGGTGCTGCGACGCATCGACCTGACGGGACCGTCTCCGGCCGCGACCGTGCCGGTCGCGATTCCGGCATCGGCGCCCGTGGGCGTCGAAGTGTTCTTTGCACCGATCGTCTGGGAGCTACCCGAAGGCACCGTCAGCTCCGTCGGCGCGACTCAGTCCTTCCTCATTCAGTAGAGAGCAGCTCACACGGCAGCTTCTCGACTCCGGCGGTGATCGGTCTCGCCCGACCGATCGCCGCCGGTCCTTTTTCGAGAGCCGGTCGCTTTGGGAAGCGCTGAGCCTGTTTCGGTGCATTCGATTTTCCGGTCACACATCGTCTCGCGATCTCGCTCCTTGCCGCCGAGACCCAACTCGGAACACGGTATGGAGGCCTCGAATGCTCCCCTTTCTCCTCAAGTTCAAGAACCGACTCCTCGTTTCGTCCGCACTGCTGATTCTCACCGCAGCGGCTCACGCGGGTGTCGGGATCACCGGGATCACCATCACGACTCCTGGTCCCGTGAACATCCCTTGCGGCGGATCGGCGACGATCACCGTCGTCGTCAGCTATCGCATCACGGTCGGTGGCGCTGGCGGAACGCGCACCGTGAGCCTGATCGAGGACGATACGCTTCCCTTCAGCGATGACACCCTCGCCCAAGGAACCATCACCGTCCTGGCGACGGATCCGCAAAAGGGCACCAAGACGATCCAGCTCACCTTGAGCTGCTCGCAGCCTGACGGCAACTGCCAGTGCACGCTGTCGGGCAATGTCGGCGCCGATGACGAGCACGGCACCCACCACGTCTACGCCCGGTGCTCGTCGTCGGAGTCGGCCAACCTCGTCGTCAACTGCGTCAAGCCGGGCGGTGTGATCGCGATGGGACAGCCGCCGGCCGTCATCGGCGGCGGCATGCAGCTCCCGGTCAGCTACGTGCAGCATCAGCCGATCGCGGGCTTCCAGCTCGACATCGGCTACGACCCGACGTTCCTCTCCGCGCAAAACGTCTTCATCGATCCCGCCGTCGTGAGCGCATTTCCCAATGCCCAGTTCGACGTGTCGACGCCCGGCCTCGTGAGCATCAGCGGCTCGACGGGTAGCGACGTCGTCGTCGATCCCTTCGCCTTCGCGATCGACTTCGTCGTCGCGCCGAATGCGCCGCCCTTCCTCGAGCAGCCGATCGACCTCTTGATGAGCTCCTTCTTCGTCGATGCGCTCGGCAACCCGATCGACGTCGGGCACGCCCAGGTGCCGATCCCGTTCTTGCCGTTCGACAACCTGCCGCCGCTCATCGATCCCTTGCTCCTGATCCTCGACATTCCGAACGATCAGATCCTCGGCCTGCCCGGCGCCGTCCAAGAGAACTTCCTCAATCCGCCGCAGCCGCTCCTGATCGCTCCGGCGATCGTCTTCCCCGGCGAGGAAGAGCGCGTCTTCTTCGACGCAGTACCCGTCCAGCCAGACGGCAGCTTCGTAATGACCGGCGTCGGCCTCGATCCGAGTCTGCTCACCGTGCAGCTCTTCACCGAGGACATCGCCGGACAGACCGGCTCGACGTTCACCTCGCCCGAGATCGACTTCCTCGGCGTTCCCCAAGTCGGACAGCCGGTGCAGTTCATCGTCTACGATCCCGCCTCGCAGGAGAACTGGACCGCGATCTGCCTACTCTCGTGCACGGGCAACTCGCCGGGCTTCCCGCTGCCGGGTGACGGCCGCATCGTGCCGCTCGTCTACGATCCTTGCACCGATCTCGGCCTGGCCTTCGGCTCGCTATTGACCGGCATCACCGATCCGCTCGGCATCGCCACGACGCCGCAGATTCCGCTGCCGCCCGCGCCTCCGGGACTGACGCTGCACACCGCAGCCGTCACGCTCGATCCGCAGCAAGGTCAGTGGCAGACGATCACGAACCCGGGCCTCGTCACCATTCAATGAGGCCTTCTCCAAGGGAGGCCCCGGAACGGCCGGGGCTTCTCTTCGGCCCGTCCTTGCACGGGATCGACTCGGGCGAGATAGTGGCTTTCTGGCGTGGTCGGCGCGATGGCACGATCACGAAGTCCCACGCGTCCCTGCGCCCGAGAGCCGATGGACACCTCCCCGCTCTCCTCCGACGACGAGCGCTTGGCCGATCTCCTGGATCGCATTCGCCAAGGCGAGGCGGCGGCGTGGGACGAGTTCTTCGACCAGTATCACGACGAGCTGTTGTTCTCGATTCGTGCACGGTTGGGAACCCGCCTTCGCGGCTTCCTCGAGAGTGAAGACGTGTTCCAGAGCGTCGCCATCGAAGCCTTGAAGGCGCTGCCCCGCTTCGAGCCTCGTCACCCGGGCAGCTTCAAGGGATTCTTGAATCGCATCGTGCTCAACAAGATCCGCGACCGTGCTGCCGGCTTCAGTGCCAAGAAGCGCGCGGGCGGCGTTCCCCTCACCGACTCCGTCCTCGAGCGCACGCCCGGCGAGGTCCGATACCGGGAGCCGGAGCGCTACCTGCAGCTCGAGCAATGCCTCCAGAAGCTGCCCGACGACATGCGGCAGGTCCTGCTGCTGCGCAAGGTCGACGGCCTCTCGAGCCGAGACGCCGCCGAGAAGCTGGGGCGCTCCGACGCTGCCACCCGCAAGCTCTACTCGAGGGCGCTCGCCCGGCTGGCCGCCTCGATGCATGAAGAGACCGAGTCATGACTGATGCCATCGAGCGGCTCGTCGCCGAGTACATCGAGAGGCGCGAGGACGGCGAGCCGATCGAGGCAGCCACCTTCGCGGCCGAGCACCCAGAGCATGCAAAGAGACTCCTCGAAGCCATCGTGCAGCTCGAAGTGACCGAGGCGCTGTTTCCCTCGGTTCAGCGTCCACCTCTCGAGCGAGTCGGACCCTACCGCCTCTCGAAGGAGATCGGTCGCGGCGGCATGGGACGCGTCTTCGAAGCAGTGCACGACGAGCGGCCACATCAAGTCGTCGCGCTCAAGATCCTCGATCCGGCGTTCGTCTTGGATCCTCGGGCCGCGAGCCGATTCCGCCGCGAAGGCCGCATCCTCGCCAAGCTCTCCCACGAGGGCATCGTCCGCGTCCACGAGGTCGACCTCGCTTCGGGGACGCCCTACCTCGTCATGGACCGCATCGTGGGCACGCCGCTCCAAGAGCTGCTCGTGCTCGCCCGCCAGCGGACCGATCCAGGGCCGCGCTGCGTCCGGCTAGGCCTTTCGGGATCCGACGACCCGTATCGAGCCGTTGCGCTCACGATGTCGCGCGTCGCTCGGGCCGTGCAAGCGGCACACGACGCCGGCCTCTTGCACAGAGACCTCAAGCCGGCCAACGTGATCGTCGACGATGCGGGTCACCCGATCCTGGTCGACTTCGGGTTGGCTCGAGGTGAGGCCACGCGGACGCTGACGCGACCGGGCGACGTGCTCGGCACGCCTCGCTACATGGCTCCCGAGCAGATCCGCGGCGCGGAAGCGACCGTTCGCAGCGATGTCTTCGGACTCGGCGCGATCTTGCACGAGCTGCTGACGCTCGAGCCTCCTCACGGCGATCTCGACTCGGTGGCGCTGTGGCGGCTCATGCAGAACCGAACGTTGGTGCCGGTCCAACGGCGAGAGCGCGGTATCCCTCGTCCGTTGGAGACGATCGTCGCACGGGCCACGGCCTTTCGGCCCGAGAGGCGCACCGCGAGCGCCGCCGCCCTTGCCGCCGATCTCGAGGCCTTTGCCGAAGGTCGTCCCGTCACGGCCCGGCCGTTCGGTGCGGTGGAGCGAGGACTGGATCTCTGGCGAGTGCGGCGCGTCGCGATCGTGGTGACGATGCTGGTCGTCGTGGCATCGGGGCTGGGGCTCTGGATCGGGCTCGAGTCCGGTGCCGCGCCGGACATCGTCGACCTCGAGCCGCTCCGGCGTGCTGCCGTGATCGCTTGGCTGGAAGACGACCGTGACGAGCTCGGTCGCCTCGGTCAGCAGATCGTGAATGGCGGTGGGTCGGAGCTCGGAGACGTCTTGATCCGCGCCGCGAGCTCGGCGCCGATTTCTTTAGAGGCGGACGGCCTTCTGCGCGGCGAAGCCGCGAGGCGCTCCGGAGACTGGCCGGCGGCGGTGAGCGCGTTCGAGGACGCCTTGGCCGGGGACCCGTCTTCGCCTTTCGCGAGCGCCCTCCTGGGTGAGGCGGCCTGGCGAGCGCGTCGTTGGGAGCTGGCAGACCGCGAGCTCGAGAATGCTGTGCGATCGACGCCGGAGAGCAGCCGCCTCTGGTACGCGCTCGCGGACACGCGATATGAACTCGAGAGCTACGAGGGCGCGCTGGAGGCGATCGAGCACGCAATCGCAATCGAGCCGAGCCGTTACCCGATCCATCTGAGGCGGGCT
Organism: Planctomycetota bacterium; assembly: GCA_040219065.1. Classification (GTDB taxonomy): domain Bacteria; phylum Planctomycetota; class OFTM77; order OFTM77; family OFTM77; genus OFTM77. The sequence continues at coordinate 22,472 of JAVJTD010000139.1, read as the reverse complement.
CAGATCCTGTATCGGCTCGACCGCGGCAGCGAAGCGCTCGAGGCTGCCGAGCGGGCGCGAAAGCACTGCGAAGAAGAGCCGCTGCCCACGAAGCTGCTGGACACGCTCGCGGTGCTGTACTCGCAGGCGGAGCGGAGAGAAGAGGCGCGGGGCATTTGGAGAGAGCTGCTCGAGCAACGGCCCGGTCGCACGAAGTACCGCTACGACATTGCGCTCTCCTACGACGCCGAAGACGACTTCGAAGCCGCGGCCACAGCCTATCGCGACGTCCTCGCGCGCGATCCGAATCACGTGCAATCCTTGGCCAACCTCGCGTTCCTGTATGCTGGCTCCAAACGCGAGACCTGTGAGCAGTGCCGCGAGTACTTCGAAGGTCACCCCGAGATGCTCGACCACGGCAAAGCCGAGCAGTACGCGCTCGAAGCGGTCAGAGCCTCGGAAGGAGCCAGCGAGCAAGCGCTCTGGGTCGCGACCGAGGTCGCCCGGAGAGCCGGATGGCCACCCGAGATCGAAGAGACGATCGAAGGCCTCTTGCTGGATGCCGACCCGTCCCAAGAAAAGCGCGTGCTCCTTCTGCAACGCTACCTCAAACAGCTCCGGGACAGGCGGTGATCGAGCAGAGCCCGCGCGGCCAAGACGGGAATCGGCTGCACGTGCACTGGGAGCACCGAACCAGGAGGGCCTCGACTGGCACGGACTTCAAAGTTGAGAGTTGGACGTCGAGCCGTTGGACGCTTCGAGGAGGGCCCAAGCTCGCTCGCGAAAGCTCTCATAGAAGGACTCGGTCACCGGCTCGCTCGACTTGGGCACTCCCTCGTTGGCGACGGCCGATTCCGAGGTCACTCGCCGGCAGCTTTCACCTTACGTACCCAAGGCGCTTCATCGCGTCGAGGTGGAGGACATTGCGGGCGCGGCCGTCTTTGCTGAAGTCACTGCGGCGATCTTGTTGCCATTGGGCACGGAGCTCGGCGAGCAGCGCGCGCATTCGATCGCGGGCCTCGGTCTCCTCGTCGGCGAGGTTCTCCTGCTCGAGTGGATCTTCTCCGATCCGGAACAGGAACTCGCCGTCCATGCGAGCGACACGGTCCTCCTCCCCGCGATTGACAGAGACGTATTTCCAATCGTCCCCGACGACCGCTTGGCCTTCGACGGTGGTCCGCCCGAAACCGGCGATCGCCCATCGGCTGTCGATCGTGCGGCCCTCCAGGATGGGCAATAGGCTCTGCCCTTCGATGCGGAGGCTCTCGCGGTCGACGTGTGCCAGATCCAATACCGTCGGCAGGACATCGATCAGCTCGACGATCTGCCGGCTCCTGCGTCCACGCTCTTGGTCCGGCACGGAAATGATCAAAGGAACATGGAGCTGATCCTGATAGAGCGTCCGTCCATGGAACAGCCCACCGTGCTCACCGAGCTCCTCGCCGTGATCCGAGGTCACGATCAAGATCGTATTGTCGTCCAGCCCGAGCTCATCCAGCCTTGCAATCAGGCGGCCGACCCAGTCGTCGGTGTAGGCGATGCCCGCATCGTAGAGCCGGGTCATCTGCTCGAGCGTCTCATCACTGACAGCGTCCTCGCCGTCGAGGATCTCCAGGATCTCCTCGGAGGTGATGCGCTCGGGCAACGAGGCCCACTGCGAGGTCACCTTCTTCCGATAGTCCTCGGGCGCATCGTACGGGCTGTGGATCTCATACGTATGCAGGAACAGGAAGAAGGGATCCTCTCCGACCCCTTCGAGCCACTGCATGCCTCGCTCGAAGACGGTCTCGACTCCGTCGCCCGACTCATCGAAGCAACCGAAGCCCTGCCCCATACCGAAGAACTCGGTCATGAAGCCGCCATCGGTGAAGCCAGCCGTCAGGTATCCGGCGTTGCTCAACAACCCTCCGAGGGTGGGGATGTCGGTCGGTGGCGCGATCTCCTCGAGGAACCCGTGCTGATCCGGATACAGCGAGGTGAACAGCGACGCGTGCGACGGCAGCGTGTACGGCGCCTGCCCGTGAGCGCGCTCGAAGAGCGTGCTCTTCGCTGCGAGCGCGTCCAGGTTCGGGCTCGTCGGAACCGGGTAGCCGTAGCAAGACAGATGATCCGCCCGAAGCGTGTCGAGCGAGATCAGGATGACGTTGGGCCGCGGCCGCGCGCCGCTCGACGACAGGACCGGATCCCCGAGGATCAAAGACGCCATGTCCGGCGCATCAATGCCCTCGGCTGCCAGCTCGAGCGTGACCTTCCCTTTCAGCTTCGAGAGGTCGACGCGCCACTCCTGCCACGCCCGACCTTCCTCGCCGCATTGCCAGCTCGTGCTCGCGAGCTGCTTGCGCTCGCCGTCCTCGATCACGTTCAGCGTAAGCTCGATCGCTCCACTCGTGCCCTCGAACATCGGGCCACCCGCCAGATGCAGTCGGATCTCTGCTTCCGGCGGGATGTCCACCTCAGCTCGGAGCACGGCCGGAAGGAGCTCGAGCACAGAGCGACGCACGACATCCCCGACCGGAATGCGCTCGGTCGACCGTCCGGTGAGCTTAAGCCTCGCCTTGAAGCTCGCCCTGGCGAGGAGGACGCGGGCAATCGAGACGGGCCGCTCGCCATCGAAGGGGACTAGCCGGATCTCCTCGATGTCACCGCGCCAGCTCGGGAGGTCACCGACCGGGATCGTCACCATGCCGAAGCGATACGCGGCTTCGGGAGGAAGCGGAAACCTCGAGAAGCGCTCTTCGCTGAAGCTCTCGCCAGGCCCCCTCCAATACAAGCGCCCCTGAAGAGCGTCCGGATCGAGCTCGCCATCGCCCTCGATGCGGACCTGCAGCAAGATGAGGTTGACGGACGAAGCGGCGAGCGGCGTCTGGACGAGCAACGTCGCTCGCCGAGTCTCACCCGACGGCTCGATGCGAACGCCCTGACCGGCTTCGTTGGTGCGATGGTCGCCCTCGATCGCGAATCCCGCTGGCAGACTCCCACTCGGCTCGGGCAACACGAAGTTGTGGACCGCCTTCTGCCGCGGCGCTCCACCGTCATCATCGACGCTCTCGAGCAAAGCGGCGAGGTGACGAGCGGTTCGCGACGTGCCCGCAGGCGGAGTCTCCTCCCGACACGCGGATGCAACGAGGAAGCAACAGATCGAGAGCGAGAGGATGCGAGCGAGCACGGGGATGACCGATGGGAATGAGAGGGTGTTCGACAGAGGCCCGAGTGTATCAGCTGCAGAGTTCGGGTTCCTGCCAAGAGCCGGCCGAGGCGCTCCGAATGTGAATGCGATGGAGTGCCCAAGTCGAGCGAGCCAAGGACCCGGTCTAACGAAGGGCGCGTCGTTCGAGCGAGCTTGGGCGGGGTTGCCAACCGACATCGGGGCACGGAGTTTCGGATCTGAGGTCCAGGTCCACTCCGAAGCGCTTGGAGGGAGGACACGGAGACCGGCTGAAGCCGGCGGTCCGAATGTGGTTTTCCCAGTGGCTTCAGATCGAGCCCTACGGTTCTCCTTTCGGGCACTCCTTGGTAGCTTCATGGCACCACTCACTCGCCATCTGGACCCCGCGTTCGATCGCCGGAGCCCGCTCCATGCTGTCCCTCCTCTTGCTTCCGCTCGGCTTTCTCTCCGACGGCGAGGCCGTCGACTACGGCCGGGACGTTCGGCCGATCCTGTCGCAGTACTGTTATCCGTGTCATGGGCCCGACAGCGCGACGCGCGAGGCGGAGCTGCGCTTGGATCGGGCGGACGTGCTTGGCGACGACCGGCACATCCTGGTGCCCGGGGATCCCGAGGCGAGCGAGCTGTTCTATCGCGTCACGACGGATAGCGAGTTCGAGAAGATGCCGCCGGCCGCGAGTAAGAAGACGCTTACGAGCGACCAACGCGACATCCTCAAGCGCTGGATCCAGCAAGGTGCATCCTACGAGGATCACTGGTCGTTCCGGCCGATCGGCAACCCCGAGCCGCCGGCGATGCGCTCCGACTGGCCGAGGAACGCAATCGACCGATTCGTGCTCGCACGGCTCGAGGCGGCCGGTCTCGAGCCTTCGCCCGAAGCGGATCGCCGCACACTCATTCGCCGCTGGTCCCTCGATCTGACAGGCCTGCCTCCGACGCCCGAAGAAGTCGAAGCCTTCGTGAACGACGATCGTCCCGACGCGGCCGAGCGCGTCGTCGACAGGCTGCTCTCGAGCATCGCCTTCGCCGAGCGGATGACGCTCGCCTGGATGGACGCCGCTCGTTACGGCGACACCAGCGTGTTCCACGCCGATGGCCCGCGCGACATGTGGCCTTGGCGCGATTGGGTGATGCGCGCCTACCACCGCAACATGCCCTTCGACCAATTCACCCTGGAGCAGCTCGCCGGGGACCTCCTGACCGAGCCGACCCGTGAGCAGCTCGTCGCGACGGGCTTCCTGCGCAACAACGGCACTTCGGACGAAGGCGGCGCGATCGACGAGGAGCTTCGCGTCTCGTATCACGTCGACCGCGTGAAGACCGTCGGCAACGTCTGGCTCGGGCTCTCGACCGAGTGCGCCCAGTGTCACGAGCACAAGTACGACCCGATCGGTCAGGACGACTACTATCGTCTGTTCGCCTTTTTCAATCAGAGCGTCGAGCCCGGCTTCCAAACGCGAAACGGCAACGCCGAGCCGACGATCCCGGTGCCGTCCGCAGAGCAAGAGCGCCGCGAGCAAGAGATCACCGCGGACATCGCGGCACTCGAGCGCTGGCTGAGCGAGGTCGAGGCACCCGAAGCCGCGCTGAGCGCCTGGACGAGCGAGCAGCGCCAAGAGCTCCTCGCCCTGGACCCGCCCACGCTCTCTCCTTGGCAGGCGCTCGGGCCATTCCAAGGACCTTCTTCCAAGGCGGTCTTCCAGAAAGAGTACGGCCCCGAGTCCGGTGTCGACCTCGAAGCGACGGTCGAGGGTCACACCTGGACACCGCGTCCGGACCTCGCCGACGGGAAGGTCCAGCCCTTGGGGTTGCCCGCCAACTCGGCGCTCTATCTCACGCGGACGATTCACGTCGAGCAGCCGGGCGAGCGGGTCGTCTCCCTCGGCAGCGACGACACGATCCAGGTGTGGCTGAACGGTGAGTCCCTGCTGTCGAAGGAATCGTATCGCGCCGCGCAGGCCGATCAGGACCGGGTCACTTTGAAGCTCGAGCCCGGTGATAACACCTTCCTCTTCAAGATCTGCAACGGAGCCGGCGACTCGGGTCTGTACTTCAAGCTGCTCGGCCTGCCCTTGCCCGATCCCGTGATCGCTGCCTTGAAGAAGGACGCTGCCGCCCGCACCGATGCCGAGCGCAGGGCGATTCGCGATCACTGGGTCCGGAGCGTCTGGGACGAAGGCCAGCAGCGTCAAAGTCGCATCGGCAAGCAGCAGAAAGCACTCACCGAGCTGCGGCAGTCGATCCCGACGACGATGATCATGCGCGACCTCGAAGAGGGTCGCCCGACCTTCGTTCTTGCCCGCGGACAATACGACTCGCCGAAGGCGGACCAGCCCGTAGAGCCGGGTGTGCTCGAGAACCTCTTGCCGCTCCCCGATGCCGCGCCGCGCAATCGCCTCGGCCTCGCGAGCTGGCTCATCGATCCCGATCACCCGCTCACGGCGCGCGTCGCCGTCAATCGGTATTGGTCGATGCTCTTCGGGCACGGCCTGGTGCGCACGGTGATGGACTTCGGATCCCAAGGGGAGTTCCCCAGTCACCCGTCTCTCCTCGACTGGTTGGCGCGGGACTTCATCGAGAGCGGGTGGGACATCAAGCGTGCGATTCGTCAAATCGTCTTGTCTTCGACCTACCGGCAGCAATCGATCGCGCCCGAGGTCTTGCGAGATCACGACCCCGAGAACCGTCTCCTGGCGCGTGCGTCGCGGTTTCGCTTGCAAGGAGAGCTGGTTCGAGACCTCGCCTTGTCGGTGAGCGGCTTGCTCGTCGATCGGCCGTTCGGACCGGGCGTGAAGCCCTATCAGCCCGAAGGCCTGTGGAACGAGGTCTCATTGAACAAGAACGTGCGCTTCTCGCAGGACCATGGTGAGGCGCTCTACCGCAAGTCCATGTACATCTACTGGAAGCGCTCGGCGCCGATGCCGGTGATGACGATCTTCGACGCACCGACCCGCGAGAAGTGCACGGTCGAGCGGCAGCGCACGAACACACCGCTTCAGGCCCTCGTGACCCTGAACGACATCCAGTTCGTCGAAGCCGCCCGGCACCTCGCCGAGCGGATGATCGCGGCGGGCGATGACTTCGATACGAGGCTGCGCTACGGCTTCGAGCTCTGCACGAGCCGACCGCCTGACGACAAGCGGCGACGTGTGATGCGAGAGATCTTCGATGCACAATGGGCCGATTACGCCAAGGACCCCACCTCGGCGGACCTGCTCGTGTCGGTCGGCGAGTCGGACCGAGACGGGGCGATCGATCCCGTGGAGCACGCGACCTGGACGGTGCTGGCGAGCATTCTGCTCAACCTCGATGAGACGATGAACCGGGAGTGAGGCGATGGATCCACGAATCGAGCGCGAGCAGACCCTGACTCGAAGAGCCCTCCTCGGCCACGGGGCCCGCGGCCTCGGCGCCCTCGCCCTGTCCAGCATGCTCCCGGGAGTCGTGAAGCCCGCGCCGCAGAACGGCTTGGCCGAGCTACCGCACTTCGCGCCGCGCGCCAAGCGGATCATCTACCTCTTCATGTCGGGCGGCCCGTCCCACATCGACCTCTTCGACTACAAGCCGGCCTTGCGGCGCATCCACGGCATCGAGCTGCCGGATTCCATCCGCCAAGGTCAGCGCCTGACGACGATGACCAGCGGCCAGACCTCGTTCCCGTGCGTCGCTCCGATGTTCGAGTTCCAGCGCTACGGCCGGCACGGCACCTGGGTGAGCGAGCTCTTGCCCTACACGTCTCAGATCGTCGACAAGATTACGATCGTGAAGTCGATGAACACCGAAGCGATCAACCACGACCCGGCGATCACCTTCATCAACACGGGGAACCAGCAGCCCGGTAAGCCCAGCCTCGGTGCCTGGCTCAGCTACGGCCTCGGCACGATGAACCGCGATCTGCCCGACTACGTCGTGATGATCTCCCGCGGCAACGGCAACCTGCAAGCGCTCTACGCCCGGCTCTGGGGCGCCGGCTTCCTTCCTTCAAAGCATCAAGGCGTCAAGTTCCGCAGCGCCGGCGATCCGGTGCTCTACCTGTCCAACCCGCCCGGCATCGACGGCGAGACGCGGCGGCGCATGCTCGATGGCATCGCCAGCATCAATGAGCAGCGCCGCCAGGAGACCGGCGACCGCGAGATCGAGGCCCGCATCGCCCAGTACGAGATGGCGTATTGCATGCAGACCTCGGTCCCCGACCTGATGGATCTCTCCGACGAGCCGGACTGGGTATTCGACCTCTACGGGGAGGACGCCAAGAAGCCGGGCACCTTCGCCTCGAACTGCCTCCTGGCCAGGCGGCTCGCCGAGCGCGACGTGCGCTTCATCCAGCTCTTCCACCGCGGCTGGGACGGTCACGGCAACCTGCCGCGCGAGATTCGCGGTCAATGCAAGGACACCGACCAGGCCAGCGCGGCCTTGGTGATGGACCTCGAGCAAAGAGGCTTGCTCGAAGACACGCTCGTAATCTGCGGCGGCGAGTTCGGTCGGACGATCTACTCGCAGGGAACCCTGACGAAGGACAACCATGGCCGAGATCATCACGGCCGCTGCTTCCATACCTGGCTCGCGGGCGCAGGTATCAAACGAGGCTTTGAGTACGGCAAGTCCGACGACTTCTGTTACAACATCGTCGAGAGCCCGGTCCACATCCGCGATCTCAATGCGACCATCCTCCACCAGCTCGGCATCGACCACGAGCGCTTCACTTTCCCCTATCAGGGTCTGGACCAAAAGCTCACCGGCGTCGAAGAAGCGCACGTGGTGAAGGGAATCTTGGCGTAGGAAACCAGAGCCCGCGCGACCGAGACGGGAAGCGGCTGCTGAGCGTGGAGCGGCATCCACGACGTCGCCGACGATCGAGCCAGGAGGCGCCGAGCAAGGGGCCGCTCGGAATGCGCTGTCGTCGCGACGGTGCCCCGGCCCAAGCTCGCTCGCGATAGCTCTCACACCCGAACTTGAAAGTTGAGAGTCGAACGTTGAGCCGTTGGACGTTCTGCAAAGCCTGGCTCGCCGAGAGGCAGTACCGCTGGAAACTTGAAAGTTGAGCCGTTGAACGTTCCAAGAGGCCCAAGCTCGCTCGTGAAAACCTCCAAAAAACGACCTCGGTCTTTGGCTCGCTCTGGCACTCAGCTCGAGACGAGCGTCGCCTCGAGCGAGATCTCGGCGTCGAGCAACTTGGAAACCGGACAGTTCGCCTTGGCCTTTTGGGCGAGCTCCTCGAATTGCTCCGCGCTGGACCCGGGAATATCACCTTTCAGGACGAGGTGGACCGCCGTGATCGCGAAGCCGTCGTCCTTCTTCTCGAGCGTGACACGGGCGGTCGTGTCCATCTGCTTGGCGGGCACGCCCGCCTCCTCGAGGATCTTGGAGAGCGCCATCGTGAAGCAGCCGGCATGAGCCGCACCGATCAGCTCTTCAGGGTTCGTCCCACGAACGCCCTCGAAGCGCATCGCGAATCCGTAGGGGTGTGCGTCGAGCGCGCCGCTCTCCGTCGAGATGCTGCCCTTGCCGTCCTTGAGACCGCCTTGCCAAGACGCCGAACCGGTTCGATCGACCTTCATCTGTCCTGCTCCAATGAGACCACTCTGATTGAAAGACTCGCCTCCCCCGTTCGATTGAACTTCAGAGCGAGACGTTCGGCGACAGGGCAAGAAACCTGCCACTGTTCGCGCTAAGCTGGGCCCTTCAACCGGCCCGCCCTCGAGGAGCCCGATCATGCTGCTGTACCAGATTCCCTTCAGCCACAACTGCATCAAGGTGCGGGTGGCGCTGCGCGCCAAGGGCATCTCTTTCGAGGTCTTCGACATCTCGCCGATGGATCGCAAGACGGTGGTGGCTGCAACCGGACAGCCCTTCGTCCCGGTGCTCGTCGACGGCGAGACGGTGGTCAGCGACTCGACGCGCATCCTGCTCTGGCTCGAAGAGAAGGACCCGGCGACCGCGCTCTTGCCGAGTGATCCGAAGGCCCGCGTCGATTGCTTGATGCTCGAGGACTGGGCCGACGAGAGCTGGATGGCCCTGTCCCGAAGGCTGGCCTACTACGCAGTCCTCGAGGTCCCCGGCCGCCTCGAGGCGATGTTCTTTCCCGGGCTAGACGAGGCGAGGCGCAGATCGTTCGGAGAACGGGCCCGGCAAGCGCTCATCGAGCGCTTCAGCCTCTCCGACACTCGCTATCAAAGGGACCTCGAAGAAGCCAGCGAGCTCGCCAAAGTTTCGAACGCCAGGCTCACGACCGGGCACCTTGTCGGCGAGTCATTGACCATCGCCGACATTGCACTCGCCGCAATGTGCGCCCCGATCGCGAAGGTGGAGGATCTCGAGGACGATGAAGAGATCCGAGCGCTACTCGCCTGGGCGATCCCGATCCTCGGCGAAGATGGCGAGCGCTATCACTGAAGTGAAACTAGCCACTTTCGGACGGCCGGCTTCAGCCGGTCTCCGTGTCCTCCCTCCAAGCGCCTTGGAGAGGCCTCAGACCTGAGATCCGAAACTCCGTGGCCTGATCCTGCCGAGTGCGATCGGACCGTCTGCTTCAAAGAGATTTCAGACTCAGCGGGTTTCACCCCCTGAATGCTCCGGCGCCGCCACCGGGGGCGTGGCTGATCTGAATCCAAGACCCGCGCGACTGAAAACAGAGCCCGCGCGACCGAAACGGGGAGCGGTCACCGAACTGGGAGCCGCTTCCTCGACATCGCTGACGATCGAGCCAGGAGGCGCCGAGCAAGGGGCCGCTCGGAGTTCGTTGTCTCGTTGCAAGGGTGCGCCCCGGCCCAAGCTCGCTTGCGAGAACCCTCACCCAGAGACTCGGTCCTTGACTCGCTCGGCTTGGGCACTCCATCGGAAGCGGGTTCCGTTTCACCCTCTGGATGCTCCGGCGTCGCCGCCGGGGGTGCCGCTGATCAATAGAATCCTGGCCGGCTCGAATTGGAGTGCCCAAGCCGAGGCGAGCCAAGGATCGAGTCTGTCCGCGAGAGCTGACACGAGCTCTCCAAGGCGCCTGGCTGGAGGACACCGAGACCGGCTGAAGCCGGCGCACCGAATCCGGCCAACCCTCAACGGGCTCGGCGAGGACCGGTCGCTGCGGTCACCTGATCACGAACGAGACGGTCGGCGTCGTTGACGTCACCTGGCCATTTGCCGTGTCCCACGACAGCGCCGCCGCAAGGATCCGCTTGCCCACCTGGCCTGCCGGGATCAGGATCGGCGCCAGGTCCACTCGGCCATCGGCCCCGACCGTTCCTCTCAGAGCTGCTCCGAGGTTCAGTGAGAGAGTCGTACAGGCATCGGGCGTCAGACGGAGCTGCTGATTCCCAGGCAGATTCCACACATCGGTTCCCGAGCAGCCGAGGAGCACCTGGGCCAAGTGACCCTGTGTTCGAGCGGGCAGCTCGTAGATGGACAGCCTGACCGATTGGCCACCTATGGGGTTGTCCAGGAGCTCGACGCCGGGACCGAGCGTCAGTTGCATGGCGAACGCATCCCAAAAGCCTGAGAAGGTCTCGTCAAACGCTCCGTCAGTCGCCAAAAATGTCACGGCGGCCCGGCCACACAGAGTGACGTTCCCGCTGTCTTGACCCGCGACGATACCGAAAGGCTCCGCTCCCTCGATGAATCCTGAGAAGAGCAGTCCGGAGAGATCGCTCGTCAAGCGAACGACAAACGCGTCCGTCAGGACAGGAGCATCGTTGAGCGCGCCCGGCGTGATCGGGAAGTCGGTCGAGGCAGACGTCCCGCATAGGGTCGGTCGGTCGCTTGGGTCCAGGCAAAGGTCCTTGACTTCCTCACCGACCCAACCGCCGACAAAGGTGCTGGCATGCAAAGCCGACAAGTCAGAGGACAGCCGAGCTACGAAGCCGTCTCCGGCGAAGTTCGGACTGTTGTGCGTCGTATCCCATGCCCCGGGCGTCACCGGGAAATCCGAAGAACGGGTATGGCCAACGACCATGAAATCTCCGTTGCTCGCCCGGGCAACGGCAGTAAGAAACTCGCTATCAGTCCCTCCCAGTCGAGTCGACGCCTTCATTACTGACGACTGAGTATCGAGCACACTGATGAAGCCGTCGTCGGACAGCACCGCGCGTTGATAAGCGCCTGGAGTCGTAGGGTAGTCCGCAGCAACCGTCTTTCCGACTATGACCACAGTATCATTATCGAGAAAGCGAACGTCGGAGAGTAGGTCGCCCCCGTCGCCGCCTACATAGGTCGAGAAGATGAGCTGCGGCGAAACGGGGCGAAAGACCGTGACGAACGCGTCGCCCGAGCGTGGGGGAGTTCGGTCATTGAATGTGCTGTCGTAGGCGTTCCCCGTGGTCGGAAAGTCGGGTCCGATCGTCCGCCCCCCTACCACGATTCGGTCAGCACCGATGACATCGGTCGCAAGAGCCTTGTCGAAACCAGAGCTGCCCAGATAGGTAGAGTAGATAAGGGAGTCACCGTTCGCGGTGATGACAGCCGCAAACGCATCGCTCGCATCTCCACCGGCATGTGCTCGAGAATGAGCGTTGGCGGTGGTCGGGAAATCAGAGGAATCCGTGACACCGCAAATAGCGATCGATCCATCCGGGAGGATCTTCACTGCGGCGACGCCATCGGGCGACGTCCCCCCAAGGAAGGTAGAGAATCGGAGTGTCCGACCGTCTGGCGCGAACGAAGCAATGAATGCGTCTTGGCCGCCATTGTACGCGGGATCATAGGAGCCGGCGGTCGAGGGAAAGCCCTGTCCCTGCGTCGATCCTACGACGATCATGTCTCCGGACGAGGAAACAGCCACGTCTTCCGCGGAGTCGTATTGCCGTCCCCCCAGAAAGCTGCTCCAGATGATCTCGGGATCGACGACGATGGGCCGGCCTTGAGCTGCACTGGCGTCCAGCGAGAAGCCGTACGAGTCCTCTGACCGGATTTCGAATATGCATCGCAGAGGCGTTCGGGATCCATCCGGATTTGTCGCCCACGTCTCAGGCGGTGCCTGGAGCAGAGTTCCACCCGGGTATCGGATCTCGAGACTACCATCTTCGGTGACCTGCAGCTTTGTTGCGCCCAGACACCGGATGGACAACGAGCTCAGCCTCTCCGGCTCAGCCAGAAGGACGTCGTACTCCAGCCCCCCGCTCGGTCCGTTTCGCCATACCAAGTCCACTCCATCGAGAAGCGCTTCGCAGCGCAGGCGCTCGAACCGCCTCGCGGTGCGCGTTGCGTCTGACCGAATGAAGTGGCTGACACCGCTCGAGTCGTGAGCACACAGATCGCCGCCTAGCGCACCCATGAACCGGAGCTCGAGAGCGTGAGCCTGATCCTCTCCTGTTCGGATCCCGAGCATCGCTCGATCCGGCCAGATCTGAGCGTTGTAGGCGCCTCCCTCCCAGACGTAGGGCGCAGTGCTCTCCCATTGCCCGCGGTTCTCTGTGAACCGTGGGGATTGGGGAGCAAGCTGGGCAGCAACGAGAATTGCGGGTAGTGCCAAAACGAGCGACAGCGGCGTCGTGATCAAGGTGACTTCCCCCGAGTGGCTGGGTCTTCCAGGGACGTGGCAGGCGACCCCGTACCTGCAACGTCATGGGAGACCTTCTCGAGGTCAAGCCCAAAGGCAACTTCCCACGCCCTTCGGACGAAGAGCGGGAGTGCCAGCTCACGGGAAGCAGCGCTGGAAGGCCCTCAGTCCGGACAGCAACGAGGCGATCCGGAAACGCTTGCCGTAGCCTCTCCGGCAGCACACTTCTCGGTCAGTACGTATCCCCCGGCTTCAGCCGGGTTGGTCTTCGTATCCCCCGGCTTTAGCCGGGTTGGTCTTCGTATCCCCCGGCTTTAGCCGGGTTGGTCTTCGTATCCCCCGGCTTCAGCCGGGTTGTCTCCCCGGCTTCAGCCGGGCCGGCCCCAGCCGGTTCGGGATTGGGGGCTGGAAGCTCGCCACCTCCCCTCTTGCCCCCCGACCCATGTCCTAGTACATTCCAGGCCATGGCCCGTCTACGCATCGATACCCGCAGCGCGACCCCGCTCTACGAGCAGATCGTCGAGCAGGTCCGGCAGTCCGTCGTCGAGGGACGCCTCCGTCCCGGCGATCGCCTGCCTTCCATCCGCGAGCTCGCCCTCGAGCTCAAGGTGAACCGCAACACCGTCGCGCACGCCTACGAGCAGCTCCGCAACCTGCGCCTCATCGAGACCGGTGGCCCCAAGGGCGCCTTCGTCGCCGAGAGCGCGGCGGCCGATCGCGGCGAACGGGCGCATCGACTGGAGCAACGCATCCAGACGCTCGGCGAAGAGCTGACCCGCCTGGGCTTCAGCCCACAGGAGATCGCCGAAGCCGTCGAGCAATGGGCCAACCAACCATCGCAGCGAGGTGACGCATGAGCGACCCGATCATTCGGTGCGAACGCTTGTCGAAGTGGTACGGCAACACGCACGCGCTGCAGCATGTCGACCTCGAGCTCCAGCCCGGCGTCACCCTGCTCGTCGGGGAAAACGGCGCGGGCAAGTCCACCCTGCTGCGCATTGCCGCCTGCCTCGAGACACGATCCCGAGGCTCTGTCCGGGTTCTCGGGCTCTCGACCCAGTGGCACCCAGTCGCCATTCGAAAGCGGATGGGTTTCGTGCCTCAGCATCCGACGTTTCATGACTGGATGACCGTCGCCGAGTGCCTTCGCTTCCACGAGGAGTTCCGTGAGCACTGGGACCGCGCCTACGCCGAGCGGCTTCGAGAGCAGCTTCGACTCGATTCGGCGCGCCCGATCGGTGAGCTCTCGACAGGGAAGCAGGCCCGCCTGGCGTTGATCCTGGCCCTGGCATACCGGCCGAAGCTCGTGCTCCTCGACGAGCCGTTGGCGAGCCTCGATCCCTCGGTTCGCGAAGACGTCATCGAGCTCTTGATCGAGTACCGATCCGAGACGGAGGCCAACCTGCTGATCAGCACCCACCAGATCGGGCAGGTGGACGCCCTCGTCGATCACGTCGCCTTCCTCGAGCGAGGCCGCCTGCTCTTCAACGTGTCCCGCAAGGCCGTACAACACTCGATTCGCCGCCTGGAGATCACCTTCGAGCGAGAGGCTCCGACCGGCTTCGAGGTTCCTGGCCTGCTCCGACTGAGAGAGAGCGGACAACGTTGGCTCGCCGATGTCGACCACTACTCCGACGAGCTGCTGACTCGCCTACGACAACCCGGCATACGGTCGATCGAAGCACACTCTCTCGACCTCGAGCAGAGCTTCATCGCCCTCGCCCGGAGGGAGCGGTCATGATCGACACGGCACTCTGGCTCATCAGAAGACGTCTTGGCCGAGAGCTTCGCAGCCTCCCCGGATTGCTCACCGTCATCCTCTACTCGGTCGCCACACTCGGCCATGCGATTTGGGGACACTTCTATTGGAGCATCGCCCTACTCACCGGCTGCTGGTTCCTGGGCCGTCTCATCGGCAATGTGACCCGCGACCTCGCAGACGAGGAGAGAACCCCGCTTTCGAGGAGGGTCCTCGTCCCGGTCTCCCATCTCGCTGCTTGGGCTTCGCTGTTCGCGTTAGTGAGCATTCCTTATCCGCCCCTTTGCCTGATCGGAGTGATTGCGAGCTACGACGTCACGATACTCGTGACGATCGCGCTGCTCGGATTCTTGTCCGCCGCTGGATCGAGGATCGGCTTCACGGCGTTTCTCCTGTTCTCGATCGCGCTCTTCGGCTGGAATCGCGAGTATCGTCCATTCTGGGCTCTGCTTGTCGTGTCCGTGCATGCACTCTGGTTCTGCACGGACAAGACCTTTTCTCTCCATCCGTGGAAGCGGCTACGCACCGCCCTTCCCTCAATGAGGAGCATCTGGCCTCTGCAGCGCGTTCGATCCGTCACTTCCAAGCCAGCCCCGTGGCTGGCCTGGCTGTGGCGAGCGTTCCGGCTCAGCCCACCACTGCTCGGGATCTGGGCTCTATGGACCCTACTGGCTCCAATCTTCCTACTCCTCTATCGAGAAGATGAAGCAGAAGCGACCGCAGCCTATGTCTTCACCTCCATTGGAGGCCTAGCCGTAGCGACTGCTTCCGGCGTCGTTGCTGCGAGGTGGGCTCTGTCGGGTGCCGAGCAGAGTCTCGGGTCCTACCTTCGTAGCTTGCCCGAGTGGCCAGGCTGGTGGGCGGGAGCTTCCCTGACTGGTCTGCTGACCGTTATCTGCTGCTCAGCCACCCTACCGCTCTGGTGGCCGACGTTCGTTGCGGAGCACCTTTCGCTGCACGAAGCGCTGACAGGCTCCATCGGAATGGGCTTCACCATGCTCCTCCTGTCCTGCAACGCCGGGATTCTATCGATGGCAGTCTCTCTTCGAGCGCGATCGTCGCCAGCATTTGCGATTGGGGCGTCTCTACTCATCATCTTCGACACCGTGCTCCTCTGCCGTTGGCTAGTATCTCGAGTCAGAGGATCTTCCATTCCGGATCTCGACCTGAGCACCGACACTGGTTGGCTCACTGGTGCGACCGTTCTCTCGATGGCGGGTACGACAGTTTTATCCTTACTAATTATCGCGATCCATTGGCGAGGATCTTCCTGGGCACATCCTATTCGGTTTCAGCGGCCCAGCCAGAAACGGCTGAGTCCAGGGCAAAATAGAGCTCAGCCACCGGAACGCGAGTGGCTCATTCGAGTCAACGCGAGCTGGATCATCATCCCAGTTCTGCTCGTTCCGCTAGCTGCGTTTCTCACGTCTCGCTACCGAGAGGATCTAGTCACAGTCCACTCCGATCGAGAGGAGATGATCTTCTTCGTGTCGGATGCGCTCCCCGGTCCAATCCCAGTCTCTGAGCTGCGACACCTCTTCATGAAGCACCGAGATGCATTCGGTGAGCTGGTGGAGGTCTCGCAGTCGAAGCCGGAAGGGTCCTGGTACCGTCCCTACGGTCTGCTTGCCCTTCTTTCAGATCGGCAGGCAGCCGAGCTGAGATCGGTTCGAATGGGCGGGATCAACCTAGGTCGCGGCGAACAAGAGATTTGGATCCTGCTCTGGGCAGCCCCTCCTTCACGCCATCTCTGGGATGGCAGCCTGCCTCGGCGCCCCTGCGGCGGACTGCTCCACTTCAAGACGCCGCCCATCCTGGCTCCGACCTCGCGGGGCCAGCCCGGAGTTCGCCTGATTCCCATAGAAGAGAACTGGTCCGTCTTCACGACCGCGGATCCGAACGATCCGACCTGACCATTCGAGAGTGAGATCCAAGACCATGACGGATACTGACCCAGCCCGAGGGAACACCATGACTTCGAACGCGACCGAGACCGTGATCCGCTGCCGCGGCTTGCGGCGGAGCTTTGGCAATACGATTGCTCTGGACGGCGTGGATCTCGAAATGCCCCCTGGGGTCTGTGCGCTCGTCGGGGAGAACGGCTCGGGGAAGACGACGCTCATGCGAATCCTCGCCTGTGTCGACTCGCCGAATCAGGGTGAGGCCGAGGTGCTGGGTCACTCGATCTTCCGGGCGCCGGCGGAGATTCGCAGGAACATCGGCTTCGTGCCGCAGCACCCGGCTTTTCATGATTGGATGAATGTCGCCGAGGTGATCTGGTTCCACTCTGCCTTCTACGAGAGTTGGGACGTCGCGCTCGCCGAGCGCCTTCGCGAGCGAGTCGCGTTGGATCCGAAGCGCGTCGTCTCCGGCCTCACGACCGGTATGAAGATGCGCCTCTCGATGGTCTTGGCCCTCGCCCACCGTCCTCCGCTCCTGATCCTCGACGAGCCCCTCGCCGGTCTCGACCCGTCGGTCCGCGAGGACGTGATCGAGCTCTTGATCGAGCATCAAGGCGAGTGCGATGCGAGCATCTTCATCAGCTCCCATCAGGTACAGGAGCTGGACGCCCTCGTCGATCGCGTCGCGTACCTCGAAGAAGGCCGCATCCTCTTCGAGCGTTCGCGACAGGACCTGACCCAGTCGATCCGCCGCATCGAGATCCTGTTCGAAGGTCCCGCGCCCGATCACGTCTCGGTACCCGGTCGCCTCCGCTCCAAGGCGAGCGGCCAACGCCTCCTCATCGACGTCGACGGCTACCGAGACGAGCTGCTCGAGTCCCTCAAGAAGCCAGGAGTCCGCTCCGTCGAGGCCAGCCCTCTCGACTTGGAGGAAGCCTTCGTCGCCCTCGCCAAGCGAGGACGACCGTGAACCGGGCGATCCTTTGGTACTTCGGAAAGAGGCTCGGGCGCAAGCTTCGTGGTCCGGTGGGCTTCCTGGCGGCTGCGGCCTGGGTGGTCGGTGTGGTGGGTGCTTGTATGGGCAGCCTTTCCATCACGGGATTCGTCATCCTCCCATTCTTCGTCCTTCCCGAGTACTTAGGACGGATCTCGAATGAGCTTAATGACATCGAGAAGGTGCCCCTGTCACGCGGGCGGCTTTTCATTGCTTCCGTGCTCCTTCCTCTTGGAGCAGCGATCGCCCTGGCGGTTATCCCAGCAGTGACCTTGTCGCTCACGAGTGATTCGAGCTTCCTCGGCCTGGCGCGGTTCCCGCTCGCAATGATCTTCTTTGGTTGGACTAGAACACACGGTTACTCGAAGAGCCTCCACGGCCCCATGCTATTCTACTTCCTAGGGTTCACACTGCTTGCTTATGATGATCTGACTCCACAATCTGCCTTTGGGATGCTGTGGCTGGCTTTGTTGCTAGCCACGATCCTCAATCAGCTCTCAGCAAGAAAGGCGAGGCGCGGATCGCTCTTCAAAGGTAGGGGACTGAGTCGACCAGGCACTCTTCCCATTACTTCCCGAGCTCGAGCAACGACGATTGCGAGGCCTGGCTCTGCGGAGGCATGGCGCTGGAAAGCCGGTGGCTTGCTGCGTCCCGTTTTCAAGAGATGGCTCGGCACTTTCGCCGTGTCGCTAGCCCTCTCGCTGGCTCTGAAGATGACCGGCCATGCATCGAGCTGGCTCCATATCTTGAGCACTCTTGCTTGGTTCTTCTTCGCAGGCCACGCCTCGGCCGCGGTGATCAAGATGGTGGGTGCCGGTAACACCGTGAGTCAAGACCTCAGTGATCACGCGCTTCCTGATTGGAGAGGATGGAGAGCTGGAGCGCGTTACAGCTTCGGAATCAGTGGGCTCGTCATCGCCGGCAGTGGACTGATTCAATTTGCGGTTGTCTCGAGCATCACTGAGGACTGGCAGCGATTTCCAGCCTCCGCATGGCTACTGACAGTGGGCCTCTTGGTGCTCTGCACCACGTTCAGCTTCCTGTCGCTCATTCGAGAGAGCTCTCCGGACGTCAACTTTCAACGATACGGCGGCATTGCGCTCTTGATGGGAGGGGCATTCTCGATCCTCCAAGCCTACCGACCCGTGCTGCCGGAGACCGTGTTCTCGATCTCGGTGCTCTCGGTGGTTCTCTTGCTGCTGACCTTCGGCTGCGTGATCGACGGCTATCGCGCCTACATGGCCAACCCGAATCGGGGGCTTCCGATCCGGGCCGGTGAGCGGCTGCTGGAGGTCGCTTCCATGTCTTTTCCGAACCTCGAGAGGAAATCGGAGCCTACAGAGCTGGGCGATCGCGAGCGGCTTGGGGCCGAGCAGTGGAGAGGATGGTTTTGATCAAGCAGAGTAGAGCCCTCACCGTGATCCAGGCGGGCGGGACGCCCGCGTTCCCAGTGGTTGCTTCGTTGGCCGACCGGCTGAAGCCGGGGACCCTACCCGGCTGAAGCCGGGGGATACACGGTCCCGGATCCACTTACGGACTTACCGATCCCCCAGCACTTTCGCCAGCTCTTCCAGACTCGTGACCGGTTTCTGGCAGGCGAAGTTGCGGCAGATGTAGACGGCGGCTTTGCCGTTCACTGGTTGCTTGTCTTCTAGCCAGGGGAGCTTCGGGGCGTCTTCTGCTGACAATGCCGTGACGGCGGTCGGGAGGAAGCGGCGGCCGATCTCTCGGATCATCTGCTGCGTGTCCTCGTCTCCTCGCTCGCCGGCGATGGCGATCTCCATGGGCTGGGAGACGTAGTGGTCGAGGGCGCAGAGCATTTGGCTGAAGCCGCCGGGGGCGCGCTCGATCATCTTCTCGAAGGCTTGGAACGTGCGCCGGGCCTGCTCTTCGAGGTCGCTGCGATCCAGGAGCCTCGCCAGGCGGACCAGGTTCGAGGCGTGGATGGCATTGCCGGAAGGGACGGCGTTGTCGTAGGGGTTTCGCGTACGCACGATCAACTTCTCGTGATCGTTGCCGGTGTAGAAGAAGCCGCCCTGCTTCGTGTCGGCGAACAGCCGGGAGACCTCGTCGGTCAGCTTCTCGGCGGCCTCGATCCACTGCGCCTCGAAGGTCGCCTCGTACAGGTCGATCAGGCCTTCGATCAAGAAGGCGTAGTCATCGTGGTAGGCGGGCAGCTTCGCCTTGCCGTGCCGCCAGGTGTGGAGCAGCCGACCCGACTCGTCGCGCAGCTCCTCCAGGCAGAAGCTCGCGGCCCGGCGAGCGGACTCGAGGTACTTCTCCTCGCCGAAGGCACGGCCGGCGCGCGCGAAGGTGGCGATGGCGAGGCCGTTCCAGGCGGTCAGGATCTTGTCGTCGAGGCCGGGATGCACGCGCTGCTCGCGCGCCTCGTACAGCTTCTCCTTCGCCTCTTCGATCTTCGCCTCGAGCTCCTCCACCGAGAGGCCGAGCAGCTTGGCCGTCGCGTCGATTGGCGTCGGGACGTGGAGGATCGAGGTGCCGTGCTCGAAGTTGCCGCTCTCGGTCACACCGAAATACCGACGCGTGATCGCGCCGAGCTCTTCGCCCAGCACCGCGTCGATCTCCTCCGGCTTCCAGACGAAGAACTTGCCCTCGACGCCCTCGGAGTCCGCGTCTTGCGTCGAGTAGATCCCGCCGCGCTCGTCCGTCATCTCTCGCCGCAAGTAATCGAGCGTGCTTTCCACGATGCGGCGATACCGCACGTCGCCGGTCGCCTGCCACGCCTCGAGGTAGACGCGCGCGAGCAGCCCGTTGTCGTAGAGCATCTTCTCGAAGTGCGGCACGAGCCACTTCGCGTCGACCGAGTAGCGATGAAAGCCGCCGCCGATCTGGTCCATCAAGCCACCACCCGCCATCTGGTCCAACGAGTGCGTGACGATGTCGAGCTGCTGCGTGTTGCCGGTCCGCACTCCGACTCGGAGGAGCAATGACAGATCCATCGAGTGCGGGAACTTCGGCGCACCACCGAAGCCGCCGTTCTGGCCATCGTAGTGATGCACCAGATGCTCGAGCGTCCGATCGAGCCAGGCCACGCTCGGCTGCCGGTCGCGATCGGCCGAGACCTCCGAGAGCGTCCGGATGAACTGCGTGATCTGCTTGGCGTTCTCGGTCACCTTGTCACGCTGCTGCCTGTAGAACTCGGTGACCGAGACGAGCACACGCCTGAAGCTCGGCATGCCGTGCCGGTCGACGGGAGGAAAATACGTCCCGCCGTGGAATGGCTCGAGCTCGGGCGTCAGGAAGACCGTCATCGGCCAGCCGCCGTGCTGGGTCAGCGCCTGCACGGCCGCCATGTAGATCTCGTCCAGATCGGGGCGCTCCTCCCGGTCGACCTTGATGTTGACGAACAGCTTGTTCATCAAGGCCGCGGTCTCCTCGTCCTCGAAGCTCTCCCGCTCCATCACGTGGCACCAATGACACGCCGAGTACCCGATGCTCAGGAGGATCGGCAGATCCTCGGCCTTCGCCTTCGCCAAGGCCTCCTCGCCCCACGGGAACCAGTCGACCGGATTGTGGGCATGCTGGAGAAGGTAAGGGCTGGTCTCACGGGCGAGTCGATTGGTGTGCTTCGGCTCGGACACGATGCGCTCCGAAATGTCGAGATTGGGCGAAGTTCCAGATGGCCTGGAGATAACGTCCCGCGCCCGTCGTGTCGCCCCGTTTTTCGGGGCAGAACATGAGAAGACGTTGGATGCGCTGTCTCCAAGGGAACCGACTGGCCGTTCCCGCGATCAGTGTTCTGGAAGGACGCGGCAGATCGGCAGCACCGTCGAGAGAGCGTCGGGTCGTTTGGAAACGTCTCTCCGTTTCGGTCGCGCGGGCTCTGGTTGTTGACCGATTCGGAGAGCGGGGCGACACTGCGAAGTCGATGCGGAGGCGAACACGAGCAGCTCGAAAAGGACAGGCATGACACGTCAGGAAGACCTCGAAGCACTGCGCCAGTCGTTCCGGGCCGGCGATATCGACGCAGGCCTGGAAGCGTTGACAGGCTTCATCGAGGCGCACGGTCCCCTTTCGGATGACGCCGCCCGTGATCTCTCGCTGGAGCTCGCTCGCCAGGGTCTCCGCCGCTGCATCGAGGACATTGCCAGAGGTGATGACCTGCGCGACGTCGGCCGCCGGCTAGGCGAGGTCGTCGCACTCGGCCTCCCCTTGGGCGAAGTGCTCACGCCGATCCAGATCACCGCCGAAGAAGAGCGCGCGACCGACCTGAGCTGGCGGCGCCGCGCGAGCGCGTCCCTCACCGACTTGGCTCTTTCGAGCGATGGCGACAGCGTCTACGCGATCGCCGAGACCATGCAGCTCCTCGACCCCGCCGGCCGCACGGTCTGGCTGCTCCTCGCCGAGCGCGCCATGCGCGGTGGCCGAGGTGAAGATGCGGTCTCCTTCCTCAGGCGCTTCCTCGAGTCCGATGAGGATCCGCATCGGTACATCACCGCCCTGCAGCTCTGCCTGGCCGCTCACGACCTCGACACCGGCCGCGAGGTGCTGCTCGACGCCGAGAACGACGACCTGCCCGGCCCGGTCGCCATCGAGCTGGGCATCTTGGCGCTTCTCGGCGAGCTCGAAGAGCGAGGCATGACGCTCCTCCGCGAGGGCCTCCAAACGGTCTCCGACCACGATTTACTCGAGATCGTCTTCTCGTTGACGGCCATCGACCTCGATTTGGTCGACGAAGTCCTGATCGAGCTCCCCGAAGAGCGCCACGCCACGCCTCACTACTGCCTCTGCCGCGCCCACCGCATGATCATCCGCGGCGACATGCCGTCGGCCGAGCGTTGGATCAGCCAAGGTGAAGCGGCCCTCGAGTCCGCGCACGCCGAAGAGGCGCTGCGTCTTCGATCCCTCGGAGCACTGCTCAGAAAGGGCGTCGAGCAAGGCTACGACGAAGAAGACATGCGGCGGCTCGTCGAATTCGCCGGCGAAAGCCTCGGACAGACACACACCTGGCTCGACAACCTCGCCGCCGAGAGCGAAGAGAGCAGAGTCACTCCCGAAGTGCGCTGATCTGAAACGTGCCGCATTCGGACCGCCGGCTTCAGCCGGTCTCGGTGTCCTCCTTCCGAGTACCTTGGAGCGGACCCAGACCTGAGATCCGAAACTCCGTGGCCCGCACCTGCCGTGGTCCGATGAGGACCCCGGCCCAAGCTCGCTCGGGAAAGCCCTCG
>JAVJTD010000138.1:0-22744 GCA_040219065.1 Planctomycetota bacterium | reverse complement strand
CCGACGAAGCTGGCCCTGGCCTCAAGTGAGCCCCCGTCACCGAGGCGCCAAGCCCTTCCGCGAACGTCCACACGACTTTGACGGGTCCGTGGGCCGACCGCGGCCTTGACAGAAATCGGGTGAATCGTACGCTAGTCCTTGCGACCTATGAGGATCCTACCGTTCTCGGACTCCTACCCTCTCGATCTCGCCGCTCTGGCGAAAACCCGAGCCTAGCTCTGGAGCCACCTCTCCATGTTCACAGTCGAATGCCCTGGCTGCATGACGACCTACAAGGTCTCGAAAGAGATGGTCGGCAAGCGCCTCCCGTGCAAGAAGTGCGGCCGCACGATCCGCGTGATGAACCCGCGTCAAGCCGCCGAGCAGAAGAAGGCGGCCAACCAGATGCCGATCATCCTGGCTGTCATCGGCGTCGTCGCGATCGCGATCGTGTTCTTCATGATCTCGCAAAGCGGCGACAACCCCGAAGTGGCTGCCGAGACCGCTGACTCCGGGGGAGACCGGACGAGCTTCGAGACGAAGACCGACTCGAGCGCGGTCGGCTCCGAGAACGAGCTCGATCCCCAGGCGAGCGTTCGAGCCTTCCTGGGCGCGGTCGATGACTTCAATCAGGTGAAGGCGATGGAGTTCATCAGCCAGCACCGGTTCTCCAACCAGTTCGCGCCGGCGGCCGAGATCCTCGGCGATCGCAGCTACGCCGATCTCGACGGTCCCGCGCGCACTGACTACGAGAAGCGCCTCTTCGATGCGCTGCTCTCGGACGAGCTGCGCGGCGCGGTGATCCTCTCCGACCTGGATGTCGGCCGCACGGTAGATCGGCCCGGCAGCGAGGTCGAGATCACCGTGAAGACCGGCAACGCCAAGAAGCAAGCGGTGATGCAGTTCGTGCTCACTCGCTCGGCTGGCCTCGGCTGGAAGGTGGCCGAGCTGCACCGCTCGGGCAGCTACTTCGACGGCTCGACCGGAGCCGACCTCGCCGGTGGCGGCGGCGATCCGACAAACGATGGCGACTCGGGCGATCTAGCCGATGCCGGGTCGGGCGGCGAGGAGAGTCGCGGCGCAGCGGTCCCCAAGCGCAACGATCAGATCGAGCGCGTTCCGCTGCTGGAAGACACTTCCGCCGAGACCAATGCCCGAATCAAGGAGCTGGTCGCGACGCTCACGGATCTGGACGTGACGGCTGGCGCGTCGGCCGCTCGCAATGAGATCTTGCGCATCGGCAAGCCGGCGATCCCGCATCTGCTCAACGCGATCGCAGACCGGAACCTGAGCTCCCACGAGGACATCTTGGTGGTCAATCAAGTCGTGATCACTCTGCGCGACCTGACGGGCAAGAGCTTCGGATTCGCGCCTCGGATGGGACTCGCGTCCTCGACGGGCGACTCTCAAGACAAGGCCCTGAGGGGCTGGTTCGGTTGGTGGCGGACGTACGGCAAGAAATTCGTACCGCCCGAGCAGCCTGAAGACATTCGCATCCCTCAACACAAGCAACGCAACAAGGAAAAGAAGGTGGGCGGCTGAGGTCCCCTTGATGCGATTCCCCTGGACTCGACCCTGAAAGCGAGGAGAGCTTCTCTCATGTCTGCAGAGCACAAAGTCATTTCATGCAACGACTGCGGCGCCCGATTCAAGGTGCCGGCGACCTTCAGCGGCAAGAAGGTCCGCTGCAGCAAGTGCGGGGGCGTCATCGACCTCGCCGAGAGCTCCTCGCCCGCCGCTCCTGCCCCGGCCGCCGCGAAGCCGGCCGCCGCTGCTCCCGACAAGCCGGCACGGAC
The DNA here is from genome assembly GCA_040219065.1 of Planctomycetota bacterium. Taxonomy (GTDB): domain Bacteria; phylum Planctomycetota; class OFTM77; order OFTM77; family OFTM77; genus OFTM77. The sequence continues at coordinate 20,969 of JAVJTD010000138.1, read as the reverse complement.
ATCGCGCGCCAAGGCCGGTGGAGATGAGAAGCCGGCGCGCCGCGCGAGAGCGTCCGCCAAGGGCGCCGGCGACGACGGCGACGCCAAGCCCGCTCGCCGTTCGCGTACCGCCGCCAAGGCCGGCGACGATGACGGCGGAAAACCTGCGCGCAAGACGCGCGGTGGCGCGACGCGCGGACGAGGTGGCCGGTCGCGCGGCGGTGACGATGGTGACGGAGACGGGGGAGGCGGTGGACGTGCTCGTCGCGGTGGCGGTGGCGGACGCGGGCGTCGCGCTGCCGAAGCCTCAGAGACCAAGTCGGGCCCCCCGATCGTCCTGATCGCCGGGATTGGCGTCGTCGTGATCGCGGCGGCCGTCATCCTGTTCATGACGATGGGCGGAGACGACGGCGACACGCAAGAGACCGGCAAGACCGCATCTGCCGAGACGAAGAAGGACGGCGACGCCGCGACCAACCTCGAGACCAAGGGCGCCGAAGACTCCAGTGGCGAAGAAGGTGCGGGCGAAGAGACCACTCCGGATGAGACGCCCGAGCTCGTGGACAACGGGCCGTGGGACCCCGTCTACCACATGGACTCCGACTACGAGAACACGGTCGTCCAGATGAAGCCGGTGCCGTTCCTCGATGATTGCCCCGAGGACGTGAAGACCAAGGTCGAAGAGCTGAGCGCGATTGCCGGCGACTCGTCGAAGACCCGCGAGCAGCGCTCGGCGGTCACCGATCTCAAGGCGATCGAGAAGCACGGCGTGACCGGTCTCGTGAATGCTTTCAACGGCCTGGACATGGCCAACGAGTCCGATCGCATCATCGGGAGCCTCCTCGACGCTGCCATCTACGATGTCTTCAAGAAGGGCAACGAGCGCTGGTTCGTCAACGAGCCCGAAGATGCGACGGTCAAGGGCGGCATCGAGACCTACAACCAGAAGGCCGTGAACCTCTGGATCAAGTTCTACTGCGCGAACGTCCGCAACGATGCCTTCTGGATCCTGATCGAGCAGCGCCGGAAAGATCTCGAAGAAGCCGAAAAACGGCAGCTCGAAGAAGGTCGCGACGGCGAGTAAGATGAGAAATGCCGCGGGATAGCCGGTCTCCGGACCGGTGAACCCAGCCTCGAGGTCCCTCCGGGCCTCGAGGCTTTTTTCGTTTCGGGAGAGAGCCCGCGCGGCTGTCTCGCGATGGAGTGCCCAAGTCGAGCGAGCCAGGGACCGGATCTCTCGCCGAGCGCTCTCACGAGCGAGCCTGGACCTGGGGCACAGCGTGCGGGCAAGACCGTGCACTCCAAGGGGCCCCTTGCTCGGCGCCTTTCTGCTCGATCGGTGGCACCGTCGAGGAAGTCGCTTCTATCTCGCCAATCTCTTCCCGTATCGGTCGCGCGGGCTCTGGTTTGGTCGCAGGTCGGATCTCAATACCCGACGGCGGCGCCGCCGCCGCGGGGATCGCTCGCTCCGTGGCGCACGCCCTTGTCGTCGACGACGATCGCCTGGACACGAGCGATGCCACCGGCGCGAACCTTCACGTCGTGCCCCATGCCTCTCAAGAGGCGCATGGTATCGGGCGACAGCGCGAAGCGCTCGGTGCGTAGCTCGTCGGGGAGCCACTGGTGATGGATGCGGCGAGCATTGACGGCCTCGGCCACGTTCATGCCGTGATCGATGACGTTGAGGATCACCTGCGCGACGCCCGTGATGATCCTCGAGCCACCCGGGGCTCCCACGACCATGAAGAGCCGGTCGCCCTGGGTGATGATCGTCGGCGTCATCGAGCTCAGCATCCGCTTGTTCGGCTGGATCGCATTCGCCTCGCCGCCGACCAGCCCATAGATATTCGGGACACCCGGCTTGGAGCTGAAGTCGTCCATCTCGTTGTTGAGCAAGAACCCGGCGCCGTCGACCACGATATGACTGCCGAAGGTGTAATTGATGGTCGTCGTGATGGCGACGGCATTGCCCTCCGCGTCGACGATGCTGAAGTGGGTCGTGTCGTCGCTCTCGCGGGCGATCAGCTCCCCTTCCTTCACCTCGGTCGATGGGGTCGCTTCCCAGCGGGATATCGTCGCGGCCCTACTCTTCAAATACTCATCACTGACGAGCTGGGCGATCGGCACATCGAAGAAGTCACTGTCGCCGAGGTAGGTCGCGCGGTCCGCGTACACGCGCCGCAGGACCTCGGCCATCCGGTGCACCGCAGCCGCGGAACCGAAGCCCGCCCCACCCAGATCGAAGGGCTCGAGCATGCCGAGGATCTGGGCGAGCGCCACGCCGCCGCTGCTCGGCGGCGGCATCGAGAAGAGCGTGTAGCCGCGATAGTCGAAGCGAATCGGCTCTCGCCAGACCGCCTCGTAGCGCTTGAGGTCGTCCAGCGAGATCCAACCACCGCCACGCTTCATCTCGGCGACGATCTTCTCGGCCACATCGCCCGTGTAGAAGCCGGCCGGCCCCAGGCGAGCGATCTTGCGCAGGGTCTCGGCGAGGTCCTTCTGGACCAGCCGATCACCTTGCTTCCGAGGAGCGCCGTCCTTGAAGAAGATCTTCTTCGACGACTCGTAGCGCTCGAAGCGTCGGCTCGAGCCCGCGATGTCTTCGCCCAGCCACTGGTCGATCTCGAAGCCGTCCTCGGCCAATGCGATGGCGGGCTCGAGCAGCTTCTCGAGCGGAAGCGAGCCGTGACGATCCCGTAGCGCGCAGAGCCCGGCGACCGAGCCCGGCACGCCCGAGGCGAGGTGGCTGAAGGTGCTCAGGCTTCGAATGACATCGCCGTCATCGCCCAGGTACATGTCGCGGTGTGCCCGGCCCGGCGCCTTCTCGCGGAAGTCGAGCGTGGTCACCGTTCCGTCGGCGAGCCGCACGACAGCGAACCCTCCGCCACCGATGTTCCCGGCCTGCGGATGGACGACGGCCAAGGCGAAGGCAGTGGCGACGGCCGCGTCGACCGCGTTGCCGCCGGCCTTCAGGACGTCGACACCGATGCGCGCGGCGAGGGGCTGCTCGGCGACGACCAACCCGTGATTGGCCGCGACCGGCTCATCTTTCTCGGGCGCGGCCTGGACTGGTGCCAATGTGCCGAGCCAGAGGATCCCGAGCAGCGAGGCGAAGGCCCCGCTCGATCGACGAGGCGCAAGCGGCATTCCGTCAGTCTCCGAGCTCGCTGATGTCGACGCCCTTGTCGTCCCGCAAGTACTTGACGACCTTTTCGACCTCTTCAGGCTCCCCTTCGAGCTCGATCGAGAGCATCGTCAGCTCTTCGGAGAACGTGCCGCCTTTGAGGTTGTAGACGACCTCGAACATCTGGGAGATCGAGTACAGGATCGGCTCCTGAATCACCTTCTGCGGAAAGGTGCAGAGAATCTTGCGGATCATCCTCGCCTCTTGTTGAGGGATTGCCGGACACGTTTGCCAAACGCTCCGAGTCGATCCCGGACGCGCCCAAAGAGCCTACCAGAACGCGCTGAGCAGGGCGACACCACGGGCCGGAGGGCTGTTGCAGGCAATGACTGGTCGAACAGAGTGCTCCGACCATGCCTCATCGGGCGGTCACTCCGAGGCCGCTTCCTTCGGCCGGTCCCGGCGGGTGGCCAGCCTTCCGAGGAGCAGCCCGATCAGCCCGAGGCTCGCCACGATCCCCCCCTGCCACGCGACCGTCGGGTACCGAAAAGCGTATGAGCCGAGCGGGGCGAGCTGGTAGAGGCGGTTGGACCGAAACCAGTCCGTGCCCCAACCCGCATCGAGCAACATGCCGGCGGGGTGCATCGCCGCGACCAGCTCGGTCCAAGCCGGCAACGCGGCCTCGGTAGCGCCCAGCCGCGTCACCAGCGCAGCCAGGAACGGTGATGCCAGCAGCGTCCACCAGGCGAGGAGCGAGAGGGTGGCGCTGAATGCCGAGGAGCCAGCCGCTCTCAGCAGCGCCGGGACGCCGATCAAGCACAGGCTCCACCCGATCGAGCCCAGGAACAGCGGGACGGCTCGTCCGCCCGAGAGGACCGCCACGAGACCGCTGGACGAGATGGCAAAGACGAGCGGTCCTCGCCATCGCCCGGAGGCAGACCACGGGATCAGGACCGAGCCGAGCAAAGCGAGCATCAGGAGGATCGCCAGCGGACCGAGCTGGGTCGTCATCGGAAGATCGTCCTGGACGAGGCGTCGGCCCGAGCCCCCTCGAGGGAGTCCGGGACGACGCCGCGCTCGACCGGCTCACTCGAGCAAGGCCGAGCTCGCGCGGTGAGGTCCTCGACGAATTCGAGGCTCGCCGACCCGCCGGGCTCGGGCACTCGGGCACTACCTGGGGCCTGGCCCGTCTCCTTCTTCCTCTTCACCTTCGCCATCGTCGTCGCTCTGGTCCTTTGCGGACGGGTCCTCGATCAGCCCCTTGTCGATCAACTCTTGGGTGCGCTCGTTGCGCTGACGCCGAATCTCCTCGAGCTCTGCGGTCACGCGCTCGAGGTTCGCGCGATAGAACTCGTCCGAGCCACTCTCGGAAGGCATCAAGAAGAGCGCATCGTCGAGCTCGGGGTTCACTTGGAACAGAGAAAGCTCGCGGGTGACGCGAGGCCGCTCGGCGCTCGCCTTGGGACCGAACTGGACGCGATAGTCTGCCAACGACAGCCCACCGACCTTCTCGAAGTTCAAGAACCCTCGATTCCGCTCGGCGTCTCGCCCCTTGATGACCAGGAGCTGACGCGCACCGATCACTTGGCCGGCGGAGCCGTCGAAGATGATCTCGTAGCGATCCGGCTCGATACGACTCTCGAGCCCCTCGAGGAAGACCGCCATCACCTTGTGCACCTTCCGTCCTTGCCAATCGGCAGGGCCGACGTACTTCTTCTCGACGGTGTCGGCGAGGAGACAGAATGGCATCGAGAGGAAACGGGCCTCGGTGAGGAGCTCCTCGCGAGCGGATTCGCGGCTCTCGACGTTGCGGAGCAGCTTACCGTCGACCTTCATGAAGCCCTCGCGGCCGTCGTACACCATGAAGTGCGGGTTGCCTCCCTCGGTGTAGTCTTCCATCCGGTACTGCTGCTGGTGCGGCTTCATGAAGAAGCTACGAGTGAGCTCCCACATCATGACGCCGTTCTTGAGGTTGAAGTTGCGCTCCCGCACACGATAGACGAGCGTGTCGAGCTTCTTCCAGGCTTCGAGGCCTCCGGCCTTCTCAACGGCGAGGTCGAGGAGCTTCTTCATCTTCGCGTCGTCGTCCCCGGTGAGCTCGAGCAGCTCTCCTTGGGGTTGATCGAAGATCGTCGGCCGCGATTGCGACTCATCGGGCTCTATGGCGGCCGGAGGATTCTCTTGCTCGCTCTTATTTGCACTTCCTTCGCTGCAGGCCGTTGCCGAGCAAGCGAGCACAGCCAAGGCCCATAGCCCCACGGGGAGGAGCATTCGCATTCGTCGTTCTCCAGAGCTCAAACAGAGGGGGATTCGAAATCATCGGTCCGCGCCGAACGGGCATGAAGACACCGCTCGGACACGACGGGTGGAGGGTCCGGTCAGAACAACGGATCGCGGAAGGAATCGAGAAGGATTTCGGACGGCGCCGCGGGCTCGAACAGCGCGTCCTGAGAACGGGAGAATCATATCATGGCCGCTGGACAGACAAGGTCTTTTTTCACGCGAGCTCGGGCAACCAAGGCTCACGCCGGCCCGGCTTTATGACTTCTTCCAGCACGGCGGTCGCGTAACAGCCCTTGGGCAAGAAGAACTCGAGCTGGAAGAAGCCTTCGAAACGGCGCACCTCGGTCAGCTCGATCGGGAATCGAAGCGAGCGCCGCTCTCCGGCGTGTCTCAGTCCGAAGTCCCCTCGGCGGAAGTCGTCCAAGGCCAGCCCTTCTTCCTCGAGGAGCCGGTCCTCCCGCTTCCTCGGCTCGCCTTTGGCCTCGAGCATCTTGTGGCCGAAGATCGGACCCGACGCGCTGATCTCGAACCGGTCCAAGCGGCGTTGCTCACTCGAGGCGCTCTCGACCAGGAAGCAGGCCCCGTTGCGGTGGAGATAGGCGACATCGCCGTCCTCGAGCACGTTCAGGGTCGGCAGGCGCTCGGCCAGGTAGCGGTTGAACAGGAACGACTGATACGCCGAGATGAAGAAGCGGCGCATTTTCTTCGAGAGGGCCCAGAAGACGCCTTCGTCGACGCCGCCATTCTGGACCACGGCTCGCATGACGCGCTTCTCGGTGTCATAGCGCGACGGAACCTTCTCCTCGCTGGTCACGAAATCACCCTGACGATAGAGCTCGCGCGCCTCCCGAATGAAGCCATACTCACTCGAGATGCCGCTCGTCATCAGACGGTCGGTGAAGAGCTGGGGGTTGCCACGGAGCAACGCGGCCCCGAGGAGATGCGAGTTCGCCTTGGCGCCAAAGCGCTGCCTTCCGAAGAAGTTCGGCACTCCTTGGCGCTCCAGCCGCTCGAGCGTCTTCTTGCAGCTCGAGAAGTCTCGGCTGCGCACCTTGCGAATGCGGATCCGGAAGCGATTGCCGCGCAGGTGTCCGATCTTGAGCTTGTTCTCGTGTCTCTCCGCCCACAGCACCTGGAGGCCGGGAATCGAGACCGCCTGAACCTGATCGGGGCTCACTCCCTCGATGGAGAGAAGCTGCCGCGTGACGGCACGCGCGTCCTTGAGGCCCGCATAGCCGATGCTCTCGGATCGCTTCCCCAGGGCTTGGGCGAGCTTCGAGATGACCTCGAACGTCGTCATGCGACGCTTCTCGATCATCAGCACCGTGTGGTCGCCGCGGCCCGACACGTTGTAGAGCGGAACCTCCTCGACGACGAAGTCCTCGGGCTCGGTCTTGATGACGCCGGCGACCGGCTCGACATCGTCAGTGAGATACCGGAACGCGCTCTCTTCGCTCATGGCTCGCTTCGTACCCTCATTCCCCTCGCGGCTAGGCAGCTTCGAGGCGGAATTCTACGAGGACGAAGCTCACTTGAACAGGATCGAGGCGAGCGACTCGCCGATCCCACTTCGCTCCGGCCAACCCGATTGGGCGATCAGGCCAAAGGACGCGGCGTAGAAGCGCGGCCAGCCGGTGCCTCGACGCCGCGAGGCTGGTCCAGGGTCGCGTGCTCCGAGCGCGGCTCGGGAGCTCGGCTCAGCAGCGGCTTCTCGTAGCAGACCGCGGAGCTGAAGGCGTGCTCGTCGGGAAGCCATCGCTCGACCGCATCGTAGTAGAGGATCGTCGCGACCCGATGGACTCGCCGCAGCCGTGGTCGGGCGAGCAGGAACTGGGCGAAGCTCCGGGTGAAGCGTGCCCAAAGGGCTTTGTCCGCGTACCCGCCGCTCAGCATCCATTCGGCAGTCTCGGGGTAGAGCAGGTTGCTCTTGTTGTGGGCCAGCTCACACAAGGGACGAAGGCCCGCACTGCGGAAGCGCGCCCAGCTCTCTCGAATCGGCTCGAGGCCGATGTGGCCGTGCTGCTGGACGTGAACGGCGGCGTAGAGCTCGGGGAACTTCTTGGCCCACCGGTGGAGGCACTTTCGGCTGTCCACATCGTAGTAGTGCACCAGCCGGCCCCCTGGCCTCAGCACCCGGAGCATCTCGGCCAGGACGAGGTCCTTCGAGCCGGGAGGGACATGCTCGAGAACATCGACGCTGACTACGACGTCGACGCTTCGATCGGGCAGTGGCAGCCTCGTCAGGTCGGCGCGCGCGACATCGTCGTAGACGTCGCGGGCGACAGCGAGCGACGCCAGCGACAAGTCGATGCCGATCGTGCGACGACCGCGCTCGGCGAGGAATCGCCGGCCGCCCCCGCAGCCCAAGTCGAGCACGGTCGTCCCTTCGGGGACCCAGCGGTCGAGGAACCGGAGGATGCGAAACTCGCCGAAGTGGCGCTCCAGACGTCCGAGTAGACCGGAGCGGACGCCTCCCTCTTTGGTCGTCTGAAACCGTCCCTCGTAGAACTCGTCCGCCGCGCTGAAGCAAGGCACGCCGCGGCGGGCTCCGTAGCGAGCCTCGCAGGTGAGGCATTGCCAGCGCTCACGGTCGGTGTCGAGCAGGCCTCGGCAGGCCGGGCAAGACCAGAGGTCTTCGGCACGAGGAACGGTCTCGAGATCGCTCAAGACGAGGGGCCTCCAGGAAGCGGGTCGGACGGGACGCCTCCAGACGACGCCCCTTCCACGCTTCGACCAAGAGGCCGGGCCTGATTGAGCCCGGGCCGGATTCGAGGTCTCTCAACCGGTGATTCCGTCGTCGACGACGTCGTCGTCATCATCATCGTGCTGGTGGCTGATGTTGACCGACAGCGAGCTCAGGAGGTGCTGAATGTCCTCCTCGATGCGATTGATGTTGATGACGTTCTCGATGACGATCGCGTTGGGGCTTCGCGAGGGGTGGATGATCAAGCGGCCGGCGCGGAGGAGGATGTACTCGAAGACGTCAGGGATCTCCTTGGTCATCCGGAGATTCGGCGAAGGGTAGCGCTGGACGTCGCCGAGGTAGCCGACTTTGTGCAGGATCTCATTGTGCTTGATGATGTAGTAGTGGAAGCGCGACTGCACGAAGACGACGAGGAGGATCAGGAACAAGAAGCCGGTGAAGAACCCGTAGAACTGGGTGTTGGCCTGGATGTTGATCTCGTTCCAAACGTAGGTCTTGAGGCCAGGGAGGAACCCCCACTGGCTGTCGGCCCACAGGACGATGAACAGGCTCGCCAGGCCGACCGCGGCGAGCGTCAAGCTGGTCGTTCGTCCGAAGTCGAAGCTGAAGAAGAACATGTTCACGAAGAAGGTCATCGTGAACAAAAGGCCCAGGGTCCCCGGTTCCACCCACGGCTCTTCCTTGCCGCTGATCGTGGCCGCGATGATCCAGCACACGAGGGAGACGACCCAAGAAGGCCAAAGGAAGATCACCTTCGGCAGAGGACGAATGACGACCTGCGAGGGGGCTTTCGAGACGCCGATATCGTCGGTCATGGAGATTGTCCGGGGCGACCCGAACCCTTCCATAAGCTGAAGGACCTGTTCGATTTGTGAATCCCAACCCGTTCTTGGGCAAGCGGTTCGGAATCATACGGCCGCTCCTTCAGACGTGTCAAACAAAAAGCCGAAGGGGGCGACGAGGGAGAGAGAGCCGAGAACCGACCGGCAAGAACGACCATCCGAGTCCGTGTGAATCGAGTGATTCGTGATACGGGCCGGCAGCTTCCCCTCTTTTGAGAGAGGGCCAGTAGCGAGCTCTCGGGAGTCGTGACCCGCCGGCGAGTCGAGGCCGCTCAACGATCGGTCTAAGTTTCTGAACAAACTACATTTAAGCCGGCCCTTCCTTGACCGGCGATGCCTGTGGGGTAATATTCGGCGGCACCGAGGAGCGGCGGACACAGCTCGCAGCGAAGTCCGTAACCGCGGTGGAACAGGGGATTTGGGAAATAAATCACGTCGACCCCGGCCTCCGCGCCCAGCGCGGCAGGACGACCGCCGGGAGCGACGAATGAAACGGATAGGGATTCGGACCATGCATACAGCGTGGAAATACATCGTGGCCGGTCTGATGGCGCTCGTGCTCGCAGGCCTGACCGGCTGTAACCAGGGTGGATCGTCTACCGACCTCGCCCAGAACGTGCCCGGCGATCCCGATTCGGGTAGCGAAGACGGCGGCCAGACGTTCATCGATGAGCCGACCGGCGGCCCGATGCCCGGCGACGAGGGCGACTCGGGCGGCGGCTCCGAGGATGACGGCGGCGGCTCCGATGGCGGAGGCGGCTCCGATGGCGGCGGCGGTGGTGACGGCAACGGCAACGATGACGGTGGCAGCGGCGAGGATCCGGGTGACCCGGTTCCCGAGCCGACGACCGTGTTCCTGATCGGCTCCGGCCTCGCGGGCATGGCGTATTATCGCAAGCGCCGCCGCGGAGGTGACGTGGAAGAGACCGAGGACACCCCGGCCGTCTGACGCCCTCCGGCAACTCCCCGCTTCCCTACCTCGGGAGACACACGAGGATCGACTCCAGTCGATCCTCGTTTTCGTTGGTTCACCCTTCCTTCGCACCCACAGGCTCTCGCCCTTCACCCGGAACCGCCCAGCCGCTTCTTGACCCTCGAGCGGTCCCTCCCGATAATTCGCGGTTTCTGATGATGCTCCCCTAGGCATCGTCTGCCCACGGGCGGTGGGCGGCTCATCCCTCCTCATTCACCAGAACAAGGGCGACATGGACATTCAGGTCGAGGACCTCGGACCCTGCACGAAGCGGGTCAAGCTGTCGATACCGGCGGAAGAGGTGCAGGCGCGTTTGGACAAGTCCTTCGCGGACATCTCGCGCGGGGTGCAATTCAAGGGATTCCGCAAAGGCAAGGTCCCGCGCCACATGATCGAGAAGCGCGTCGGCCCCCACGTGCGGGACGACGTCAAGGAAGAGCTGATCCGCGAGGGCCTCAAGCAAGCGATCGACGATCACGACCTGAAGCTCATCGGCGAGGTCCATCTGCATCTCGAGGGCATCGAGCTCGATCCGAAGAGCCCCCTCACCTTCGAGACCGATGTCGAAGTGCGTCCCGAGTTCGATGTCCAGGACTACAAGGGAATCGAGGTCTCCGTTCCGGCGCTGCAGGTCACCGACGAAGAGGTGGAGCGCGTCCTCGAAGACATGCGACGCGAACAGGCCGATCTCGATCCGAAAGACGGTGCTTGCGAGGACGGCGACGTCGTCGAAGGTCAGATCACCCTCTTCAACTCCGTGGGTGAAGCCGTGAGCGATGCGCTGTCGCTCCGCCTGGACACGGCCGCCAACCGAATGGCCGGACGGCCGGTGCCGGGTCTCGGCCAGAACCTGATCGGAAAGTCCGCGGGAGACTCGCTCGCGTTCGAGCTCGACCTCCCCGAAGAAGGCCTCGAGCAAGTGGAGTTCGCCGGTCAACCGGGCAAGGCCGAGATCTCGATCCAGAAGGTCTTCAACCGGACCCTGCCGGTCCTCGACGACGATTTCGCCTCGGAGTTCGGCGTGAGCGACATGGACGAGCTTCGGGTCAAGATTCGCCAGGGAGTGCTCCGCGAGAAGACGGGCGAACGCGAACGGATCCTCGATCACAAGATCCTCCACGAGATCCTGTCGAAGACGCCCTTCGAGCTGCCGGACTCGATCATCGAGCATGAGCTCGGTCAGGCCCTCGTGCGCTATAGGAACCACCTCGAGCAGCAGGGCGAGGAAGAGTCTTCCATCCCGGGCAAGCTCGAGGCGTATAAGCGACAGGCACGCGATCGGCTCATCTTCGACATTCGTGGGTTCTTCGTCCTGAACGACCTGGCAGACAAGGAAGAGGTCTTCGTCACCGAGCGTGAGGTCGACGAGAAGTTGGCCGAGATCGGGGCCGGGTACCAGAGGTCGGGTGCCGAGGTGCGTGAGGTGTACGAGAAAGAAGGTCAGCTCAACGTCCTGCGAAGCCAGCTCAAGCACGACAAGGTCAAGAAGCTCTTAAGAGACAACGCCAAGATTACCGAAGAAGCCCCCGTTGCGGAGGCATCGACCTCGGATTCGGGCAGCGGAGCTTGAGACGGACGGCCCTGGCCGGCACCTCTCCTCGACTCCCGAAATCGGACAACTGCGCGGCTCCTCCAGGTGAGGTGGCTCGCCCCAGCAAGAAGGAAGCACCATCCATGCAGAGCTCGATTCCGATTCCCTTCGTCATCGAGAAGACAGGACGTGGTGAGCGGTCTTATGACATCTACTCGCGCCTGCTCGAGGATCGGATCATCTTCATCGGGACGCCCATCGATGACACGGTGGCCAACCTGGTGATCGCCCAGATGCTCTACCTCCAGAAGGAAAACCGCAATCAGGACATCAACCTCTACATCAACTCGCCCGGCGGTGTCGTGACGGCCGGACTGGCGATCTACGACACGATGCAGCACGTCCAGTGCGACATCGCGACGACCTGCATCGGCTCGGCCGCTTCGATGGCCTCGCTGCTGCTCGCCGCCGGTGCCGCCGGCAAGCGCTTCGCCCTCCCCAATGCTCGGATCATGATCCACCAGCCTTGGGGTGGCGCGCAGGGCACGGCCGCCGACATCAGCATCCACGCCGAAGAGATCCTGCGCCTGCGCAGCCAGCTCAACCAGATCCTGGCGAACCACACCGGGCAGACGACCCAGCAGATCGGCAAGGACACCGAGCGGGACTACTTCATGACGGCCGAGATCGCCCGCAAGTACGGCATCGTCGACGAGGTGCTCGACATCCGCGCGCCCACGCCGGCGACCCCCGAGAAGTAAGCGCTCGAAGCACTCCAAAATCTCTCCGTGGCGGATCCGCATGCTCACGCGCGCGGATCCGCTTTCGTTTTCGTACATCCGAGGCGCGAACGGTGGTGTCGCTCGGAGCGAAGCTCTATAATCGGCGGCATTCTTGAAGCGGAGCCACATGGGGAGCTCTCCGTTTCGCGATTCGCTTCTCAAGACCCTAGAGGCGCCTCCATGGCCAAGGATCGTCGCAGCCGCGATATCGAGCGCTGCACCTTCTGCGAGAAGAGCCGAGACCTCGTCGAGAGCCTGATCGCCGGACCGCCGGGCATCTACATCTGCAACGAGTGCGTCGAGCTCTGCAACACGATCCTGCACGAAGAGGTGCGTCGGCGCCCGCAAGGACGTGGCGGTGCGACCTCACGCCCCGTCGTCAGCCGCGACACTCTGCCGACTCCAATCGAGGTCAAGGAGCGGCTCGACGAGTACGTCATCTCCCAGGACTATGCGAAGAAGGTCCTCTCGGTCGCCGTCTACAACCATTACAAGCGCCTCCTCAACAAGGAGGGCTCGGGTGACGACGTCGAGATCGAGAAGTCGAACATTCTCCTCATCGGTCCGACCGGCTGCGGCAAGACCCTGCTCGCTCGGACTCTCGCGCGCATTCTCGACGTCCCCTTCGCAATCGGCGACGCGACGACCCTGACCGAGGCGGGCTACGTCGGCGAGGATGTCGAGAACCTGCTCCTCAAGCTGCTCCAAGCAGCCGACTTCGACGTCGAGCGCGCCCAGCAGGGCATCATCTTCCTCGACGAGATCGACAAGATCGGCAAGACGAGCAACAACGTCTCGATCACTCGCGATGTCTCCGGCGAAGGCGTCCAGCAGGCCTTGCTCAAGATGCTCGAGGGAACCGTCTCCAACGTCCCGCCGCAAGGCGGCCGCAAGCACCCCGAGCAGCAGTACATCCAGGTCGATACGAGCAATATCCTCTTCATCTGCGGCGGCTCGTTCACCGGCATCGAGGACATCATCTCGCGGCGCATCGGAAAGAAGCTCATCGGCTTCACCGACGACGGCCTCAAGAGCGAGGACGAGCTCAAGCGCACCGGCGAGATCCTCCGACACGTCGAGACCCACGACTTCATCGAGTTCGGGCTCATCCCCGAGTTCGTCGGGCGCTTGCCGGTCATCGCGCCGCTTCGGCCCCTCGGCGTCGACGATCTCCTGCGCATCATGACCGAGCCCAAGAACGCGATCGTGCGACAGTACTCGCGCCTCTTCGAGATGGAGGAGAAGGCCTTCCGCGTCGAGGACGACGCGCTGCGCGAGATCGCCAAGAAGGCTCTCGAGCGTGAGACCGGCGTGCGCTCTCTGCGCTCCATCGTCGAGGACGTCCTCCTCGACGTGCTCTTCGAGAGTCCCTCGAAGAAGGATGGCGGCGAGGTCGTCGTGACCCTCGAGATGGTCGAGAGCTCGAGCCAGCGCGAGCGCAGCGACGGGAAGCGAGGCTCTAGCCAGTCCCCGCCGAAGACGCCCCGCGCCAAGAAGCGGGCGACCCCGAAGGACAAGCGTGAGAGCGCCCTCGGTCCCGCACCGGAGCCGCGCCCCGACGCCGCACCAGGCGACCCCGGCCTGTTCGAATCGTGAAGCTGGACGTCCGTCCGCACGCCTGGACCGACCTCTCTCCCACGGAGCTCCGTGACGAGATTGCTCGTCTCACTGGAAAGGCGTTCCACGGGCGCCAAGTCCTACGCTGGATCTACGAGCGAGGTGTCTCCGATCCAGCCGACATGACGGATCTCCCCAAAGGACTGCGCCAGCAGCTCGGACACGCACGGCCGTTCGAGACGCTGCAGCAACGTCACGTCCACGACTCGAATGACGGGACGCGAAAGTTCCTCTTCGCACTCCATGACGGGCAGCTCATCGAGACCGTCAGCATCCCCGACGGTGAGCGCTTGACCGTCTGCTTCTCGACCCAGGTCGGCTGCGCCATGGCTTGCCGATTCTGCGCCAGCGGACAGAGTGGCCTCTCGAGGAACCTCTCGCCCGGTGAGATCGTCGAGCAAGTACTCCGGGTGCAGAGAGACAGCGACCGACGCATCACACACCTCGTGGCGATGGGCATCGGCGAGCCGATGGCGAACTACGACGCACTCCTCGTCGCCGTCCGGACGCTCACGGATCCCGAGGCGTTCGGTCTGGGCGCGCGCCGAGTCACCGTCTCGACCGTCGGATTGGCGGGTCCGATCCGCCGTTTGGCCGAAGAGAAGCTCTCGATCAATTTGGCGCTGTCCCTGCATGCCCCGAACGACGAGCTGCGACGAGAGCTCATCCCGACCGCCAAGCAGCCGCTCTCCGAGATCCTCGGCGCCGTCCGCTACTATCAGCAGCGTACCGGCCGCGAGGCGACCCTCGAGTACGTGCAGCTCCCCGAGGTGAATGACGGTCCCGAGCACATCATCCAGCTCGCCGACCGGCTGCGCGGCTGGCGATGCACGGTCAACGTCATCCCCTTCAACGAGGTCGAGGGCGCACCTTATCGCTCTCCTTCGCCCAAGGAGGTGATTCGCTTCCACCGCGCACTGATCGCGGCCGGGATCAAGGTGAAGGTGCGACGTCGCCGCGGCGACTCCGCCGCCGCGGCTTGTGGACAGCTTCGGGCCGTGGTGGCCGGTCGGCAGTCGACGGTGGGCGGCCAGCAGTAGGCTGCCGTCGCGGACCGGCCGGCGAGAGGAGCTATCGGTTTCCCTGAAGCTCTTGCGCCTGACCGCGGCGGATGATCTCGACCTCGATCGAGCCTCCCGATTCGACGGCGACGAAGGCGGCCCGGAGGTCGGTGACGTCCTCGATCTCGGCACCGTTGAACCGAAGGATGATGTCCAGACGCTCGAGTCCCAGGCGGTCCGCGACCGATCCCCGATCGACCGAGTCCACCAGCATCCCCGACGTCAGTCCGAGGTGACTGCGCAGCGCCTCATCGACCGGGCCGACACGAACGCCGAGGCGAGGACCGAAGCGCTCGAATGGCTCGAAGGGAAGGCCGAAGTCGAACCCAGGGCCGCGCGAGAAGGAGCGAAGTCCGAAGCCGCCGCTCCCGAAGTCCAGAGATCGAACTCCGAGTCGTTCGAGAAGCGCCCCGTGCTCCTCCTGGAATTGCTCGAGGCTGTCCGCTTCGAGGGTGCTCGTTTCCCCGTTCTCCTCGAGCTCGGCTTCGACCTTGCCATCCTCGCCAACCGAGACGGAGAGGCGAGTGCCGTTGTTGTGGATCGTCATCCGGCGCTGCCCGCTCGCCCCTCGACCGAAGAGCTGCTCGAGCTCATCCAGCCCCGAGCGCGTCTCGCGCTCTCGGTCCAGCCAGTGAGAGAGGTCGCGTGACGAGCCGAAGCGGCGCATGTCGTCTTCCAGCTCCCGCATCAACTGCTCGATCTGCTGATCAAAGCCATCGAGGTCTCGGCGTTTCGGCTGGAGGCCCCGTCCGCGGGCGTCCTCATCAGGGTCCACGGGACGCAGTCGATCACGGGAGGACCGGCCTTCGGGCGCCGTCCCCCTCGGGCCCTCGATCTTCGAGAGCAGTTGCCGCGCCCGCCATCGAACCTCAGGATCCTTGCTCTGGGCGGCTCGCTCGAGGTCTTGCTTCGCCGGCTCGCCGATCGCCTCCAGCTCCTTCATCGCGCGCTCGCGCTCGCGAAACTCCTGGTTCCCCAGCCGCCCGATCAGCCTGGAGATCCGCTCCTGGGAGACGTCCGCCTGCTCATCCTGTATCAGTCCGAGGGAACGCGTGGGTGTGGCATTCCCGAGGAAAGTCAAAGAGCCGAGCAGGCCGGCTCCCATCAGCCATGCATGCCAACGCATCTTCGAATACTCCTGAAGAGTCCAAACTCACGCCGGGCCCGGCATCAGGCACCGAAATCGGGACGGTGGCTCCCTGCGGAGCGGCCGCCCCATCGACGGTTCATCAGACAACAACGAACGGCACCTGACCAGCGTTTGCCTTCGTCCGAATCAAATGCGACCTCGCCGAGCCGGGTGCCTCGCCGGCTCAGAAAGCGCCGACCGAGACGTCGAGCTTCACCTCTTCGCCTTCGCGGAGCACGACCAGGCGCGCCCGAGTGCCCGGCTTGGAGCCGAGGATGAGGCCACCCAGCTCTCGGCCATCAGTGACCGGACGACCTTGGTAGCTGAGGATGCGGTCATCGGGCTGCAGTCCGGCTTCCTTGGCGGGGCCGTTCTCGCAGACGGCCAGCACCAGGGCGCTTCGGCGCCCGTCTTGGCCGTAGGACGGACCAGGAGAGAGCTTGAGCCCGATCCAGCCTTGGGCATCTTCGGGAGTCTCCTCGTCCGAAGGGGCTTCCTGGCAAAGGATGTCGTCCAACGTGCGCTGGATCAGCGGCGTGGCTACCGCCCACCAGCCGCGAGCGGAGCCATCGACGGCGACCAGGCTCAGGGTCGGCTCGAGTGCGGTCTTCTCTTCTTCTAGGTCAGGAGCCACCGAGACGCGCTTCTCGAGGTGGGACTTGGGCGTCTCGAGCGACATCGACCCTCGCCGGACGGCACCGACCACGACGCCGGTCAGGTTGCCCTCGAGATCTACGAGCGCCGACCCGGGCTGCAGCGCGGCCGAGCCCGTGACCTGGAGCCAATGTGCACTCTCTCGCCTCGGGACCGAGACCGAGCCGACCTCGTTGACGAGGCAGAGATCGATGCGAAGCGGCGACTCCTCGGCGGGCGCCAGAGCGATCGCGAATCGTCCTGCTCTTGCCTGAACGTCCCCCGTCGGAAGATGCTCGATCCGAAGCGCGCCGATGTCGACCACACCCAGACCCCGCCCGGTTTCCTCACCGACCTTCTGGGCTCGGTAGTATCGCCCGTCAGCCAAGGTCACCACGATGTGATGCGCGTTGGTCAGCACATCGGAGCTGGTGAGGACGTAGCCATCGGGATCGACGATCAAGCCAGGCACGTCCGCCGCGCGCTTGTAGATGCGTCGCACTTGGACGTCGGCGGGCTCACCGTCGGCCCCTTGGCGGCGAAACTCGATCTTGCGAGCTTCTTGGACGGTGGACACTCGAAC
Organism: Planctomycetota bacterium; assembly: GCA_040219065.1. Lineage (GTDB taxonomy): Bacteria > Planctomycetota > OFTM77 > OFTM77 > OFTM77 > OFTM77. Next base: position 3,728 of record JAVJTD010000138.1, on the reverse strand, counting down.
GACGAAGGGTTGCCACCGAGCGGCGACCTCTTCGAGCTCGCGTTGGGCCGCCTCGAGGAGCTTCTGAGGCTTCGCCCAAACGGACTCGGCACCCCAGAGGGTGCCGATGAGGAGAATCAGGGAGACGCCGAGCTTCCGCGCCTCAGCGGAAGATGCCATCGTCGATTTCGCTGTGGTACTCGGTCTGCATCCGCTCGAGCTGGCGAATGTCGTCCGCTCCGCTCGGATAGTCGAGCTGCCGCATCAGGCGCATCAGCTCACCCTCTTCACGAGTGCTGACCGAACGACGACCCGAAGCAGACACTCGCTCGAGGCCCGTGGACTCCCCGCCCTCGTAGATCGGGACGATGTGGGAGATGGCCACCGGGGGACGATCGGCCTTCGACAGCGGCTTCGACGACTCGGGCTCGAAGGCGAACCAGACGGTCAAGGCGAGCAGGAAGGACGCCGCTGCCGCGAGCAGCGGCCGATGCGCCGACAGTCGCCAAGTCGCAGGTGAGGAGGTGACGGCGACGCTCTCCCGAGCGCGGCTCATGACGTCGTCCTCGAAGGCCTGCCAGAACTCGGGGCCGGGATCGGAGTGCTCACGCGAGACCTTCAGGGATGTGACGCCCTCGAGGTGCTCCTGGAACACCCGGTAGCATCCCAAGCACTGGCTCAGGTGATCATCGATGGCGTGCTCTTGACGGCCTCCGATGTCGCCGCCGGCATGCAGGGGCAACAGGCGCCGAACTTTCTCGCACGAGATCACTTTTCCACGACTCCCTTTCTACGCTTCATTCTCGCCCAATGCTCCCGGAACAGCTTGCGAGCTTGATGGAGCCGCCAGCGAACGGTCGCGTGCGAGCAGCGAATGATCAATCCGATCTCTTGGCAGGACAGCTCTTCGATGTCCCGAAGCACGATCACCGTTCGATACTTCTCGGGCAGACCGCTGAGCACGTCCAGGATCTCTTGACCGAGCTCACCGTCTTGGAGGCGAGCTTCGGGTCTGCGCTCGCTACCCTCCATCTCGGCCAGATCCTCGAGCGGGACCTTGCGAGACACCGAGCGCTTGCGCAGGTGATCGATCGCCAGGTTGACGACGATCCGATAGAACCAGGTGTAGAAGCTACGGCGGTAGTCGAAGCGATCGGCCGACTTGAAGACCCGAAGGAAAGCCTCCTGGGCGACGTCCCTCGCCTCTTCGGAGTCATTGACGACGTTGTAGGCCAGCCAGTAGGCGCGCTTCTGATAGCGGCGCACCAGCTCGCGGAACGAGTCTTCGTGCCCTTCCTGGACGCGGCGAATCAGGTCGGTATCGCTCGCCGTCCGCTCGAGGCTCTCGGAGGGAACCGGCTCTCGAGCCTGTCCCCCGGCGCCTCGTCGGGCCAAGGTTTCAGAACCGCTCATGGCACTCCTTCGAACGTTCTTCCGTCCCACCAACGCCTCGGGGCCTCCGGGCGCTTCAGTGAGCCAAAGCTCCTAGGATAGCCACTCTTACGGAGTCTTCGGCCAACCGTTGGTGTGCGGTCGGAAAAAAAACTTGGAGGGTCCGGCCCCGATCAGCTCGCCGACTCCTCGGACTCCCGCTCCGACGGCTCTGGCTCGCCCGAAGGCCCGCCACCTCCCGCCGCAACTGGCGCCAACACGCTCGCGTCATTGCCGAGGTTTCGATACTTCTCGAAACGTTGATCCATCAGCTCGTCGAGGGACAGCTTCTTCAGCTCACGAATCTGTGCCAGCAGCCGCTCCCTCAGGATCTGCGCCATCGCCCCCGGATCCCGATGCGCTCCGCCGAGCGGCTCGGGGATCACGTCGTCGACCAGGCCGAGGTGCTGCAAATCGTCGGCGGTCAGCCGGAGCGCCTTCGCGGCCTCGGGAGCCTTCTCACCGCTCTTCCACAAGATCGCGGCGCAGCCTTCCGGCGAGATGACGGAGTAATAGGCGTACTGGAGCATCGAGACGCGATCGCCGACGCCGATGCCGAGCGCACCGCCCGAGCCGCCTTCTCCGATGACCACGCAGATGATCGGCACCCGAAGCCGGCACATCTCCATGATGTTGAGCGCGATCGCTTGCGCCTGACCTCGCTCCTCGGCGCCGATACCCGGGTAGGCTCCCGGCGTGTTGATGAGCGTGACGATCGGAAGGCCGAACTTCTCGGCGAGCTTCATCTTCTGCAGCGCCTTGCGGTACCCCTCGGGGTGAGCGCAGCCGAAGTTGCAGGCGATCTTGTCCTGGGTCGTCTTGCCTTTGCGATGTCCGACGAGCAGAAAGCGCTCGCCATCCATCGCGGCCAGCCCCGTGACGATCGCGCGGTCATCCCCGTAGAGACGATCCCCGTGGAGCTCGACGAACTCGTCCGTCATGAGCTGCACGTAGTCCGTAGTCAGTGGCCGCTCCTTGTGCCGAGCCACGCGCACCCGGTCCCACGGCTCGAGCCCGGAGAACACGTCTTGGATCAGCTTGTCCAACCGCGCCTTCAGCGGGTTGAGCTGTCCATTGAGGTTCATTCCCGAGGACTGGGAGAGCGCTTCGAGGTCCTTGATCTTCATCTCGAGCTCGATGATCGGTCGTTCGAACTCGAGCTCGCTCGCACTCGCCCCGCTGTCGGGCTTCTTGGGGTTTTCGGTCATGCTCCAGGCTCGTTGCACCGGACTGGCTTCGACCTTGCCCCATCGCGGGGGCGAAGCTCGAAGCGAAACCAGAGACGCGCCGAGGACTGACTTCTCCAGACCTCGATGACCCGTCTCGGGCGACGTTCACCACTGTGCTTTCGGACGTTGAATCGTTTCTCGGGCGTTGGTTAGAATCTTCGAGCGTCGCGCAAAATTGTAGTCGCGGTGAGGGGTCAAGCAAGCAAAACAACAAAAAAGGACGGGGACCGCGCGACGCGAGGCATGTTCATAACGTGCCTTCCCACCCGACCTTTGGCGCCCTCTCCCTCGCGGCCTGCCTTCCGCCCCTCCTGGGTCCCCTGCCGACCGACGACCCGCGCCCATTGCGCCGGAGACTCGCCAGCGGCCATCCTCACGAGAAGCCATGACCTCGAAGATCGAAGTCCGACGCACCGATCGCATCCAAGACAGCCGCGGCCTAGCCCTCCTCGAAGAAGCCCATCTGTCGGGGTTCGAGTCGATCGATCGCATCGACACCGCCCGAGGCTACATCCTCGCCGGAGACCTGGGTGAAGACCGCGCCCGAGAAGCCGCCCGCGTCCTCCTCGCCGATCCGGTCTGCGAAGTCGCCCGCTTCACTGGCGAGGTGGAGACACCCCGCGGCGCGGTTCGCATCGACGTCATCCGCAAGCCCGGCGTCATGGACTCCGTCGCCCGCACCGTTCACGGCACCCTCTCCCACCTGGGCTTCGCGGACGTCACCTGGGTGCGGACCTTCAGCACTTATTTCCTCCACGGCGTCGACGCCGCTGCGGCCGAGGCCATCGCTCGAAGGGTCCTCGCCAATGGCGTGATCGAGGACGTCTTCGTCGACCGTCCCGACTTCCCGACCGACTTCCAAAGCGCGCCTGCGACGTTTCAACGCCGAGAGGTCGTGTTGTCGGGCAAGTCACCCGAGGAGCTGCTGTCGATCTCTCGTGAGAACGTGCTCGCTCTCGACGAAGCCGAGATGCGCACCGTCCAGGAGCACTTCGAGAAGCTCGGCCGAATCCCGACCGATGACGAGCTCGAGACCATCGCCCAGAGCTGGTCCGCGCACTAGATCGGAAGAGCACTCGGCTGAACTCC
>JAVJTD010000135.1:0-8224 GCA_040219065.1 Planctomycetota bacterium | reverse complement strand
GTCCGGGTGCTTGCAGGGATACCACGGAACCAAGGCACCAAGGCACCACGGAACCAAAACACCTCTGTCCGGGTGCTTGCAGGGATACCACGGAACCAAGGCACCAAGGCACCACGGAACCAAAACACCTCTGTCCGGGTGCTTGCAGGGATACCACGGAACCAAGGCACCACGGAACCAAGGCACCACGGAACCAAAACACCTCTGACCGGGTGCTTGCAGCGACACCACGGAACCAAGGCACCTAGGCACCTAGGCACCTCTGGCCGGGTGCTTGGGTGCTCGGGTGAGGAAGACTTCGCTCGACGAAAGGGTGTGAGCCGTGAGCGCAGCGACCGGTCCTCGCGCAATCCGGGGAGGGTCGTTGCCGGCTCGATCCCGAAGCGATGACGATGACCGGCGCAGAGACCCAACGAACCCGAAGCGAAGCGATGGGTCAGACCCTCGCTCCGCTGATGGCCCGTGAAGCGTCGAAACCGATCTCCGCATTGGGCTATGCCCGGGTGCCACGCGAGCACACGAGCACACGAACCGACTTCCACCGAACCCTCGCGTGCTCGGCGGCCTTGCGATATCATCGAAGGCACCTGGCGAAAGGACCGCCTCGAAGTTGGTCACCGGACCCGCGCGAACGAACACGCCTTGCGCAAAGCCACTCCTAGTGCCGAGCGGAGCGAGACTCCGTACTTCCCCGAGGATCTGACGCTCGTCCGTCGCAGCCTCGCCCGTGACGAGTCTGCCCTCGAGGGCCTGATCGAGCGACTGAAGTGCGTCCCGAGAATCCTCGCGGCCATCAACGAGAAGATCGGGGGCCACCTCTCGCGCGACGAGCTTGCCGATCTCTCGCAAGACGCGCTCGTGGCCGTCTGGCGCAAGCTCGACACCTTTGAAGGGCGAGGGCGACTCGAGACCTGGGTCTACGGGTTCTGCTTCCGCGAGCTGATGTCCTTCTTGCGCGGTAAACACCGGCGTCGCGACGCGCTCGCCTCGCGCCTCGAGCTCGAAGAGCAGCTCGCCGTCCACCCACTGCTGACGCTGTCACTCGAGGTCGAAGAGGTCGAAAGGCAGCTCGACCATATCGGCCGACCCGACTCCGAGGTCATCCGCATGAAACACTACCGTGACTTGACCTTCCGCGAGATCGGTCAGAGGCTCCGGCTCTCGCCGAACACCGCCAAGGCCTTCTACTACCGAGGCCTCGACAAGCTCCGCCGTCGAATGAGACGACTCCAACCGGAGGATCCTCGATGAGTCGTCCCGGGTCCGAAGCCGAGCGCTTGATCTTCGCCGCGGCCACCGGAGAGCTCTCCGAGCAGGACGAGCGCGTCCGCCGCGTTCTCGCCGAGCACCCCGAGCTGGAGTCCCGGCTGAGCGAGCTCAAGATGCTGACCGAGCATCTCGACCAAGGGGCCGCCTTTCAAGACGAGGTCCTCGAAGCCGCGGCGCGCTGGACGGATGCTCCCGGCGAAGACCGGGTGGAAGCGATCGTGCGCGGTGAGCTGGCGCGGGAACCGCAGCCCGTGGTATCTCGCCGCCGGGGCCTTTGGATCGGCGGCGCGCTGGCATTCGCGGCCGCCATCCTGATCGCCATCTTCCTTCCTTCATTGCTCGAGACCGGACCCGATCCAGGAGCGCCGGAGCAGCCGCTCGGGCAGTTCGCGATCCAAGGGCTCGAGGTCAATGGCGCGGGGAGCTTTGCATGGACCTCGCGGCTTCCTCGGGACACGACCTATGTCCTCGAAGTCGCGAGCGAAGCCGAAGGAGCCGAGCCGAATCCCCTCGATCGATTCACGGGGATCTTCGAGACACGCTTCGAGCCGAGCGAGGAGACGATTGCAGCATGGCCGAGGAACATCGTCTGGCGAGTGATCGGGTACGACGGCGACGGCCTGGAGCAGGGCCGTTCCGACTGGTCTTCGTGGCAGCGCTCGCGCTGACGCCTGCACTCTTTGCAACACCCGTCTCTCTGCAAGAAGTTGATCCGAATCGCGAGCAGCTCGATGTTCTCCTCGGTGAGCAGAAGCGCCAGTCGCAAGAGATCCTGAAGCTCTCGACGAAGCTGGCAGCCGGGGCACGCTCTCTCGAGGAGCAGCGCGACCTCCTCGAGATCGCCTGGCGACAATCGGTCTCGAGTGGCAGCCGCGCGCGTCAAGCTCACCAAGCGTACGCGCTCTGTCAGGTGCTGGTGGCCACCGGCGAGCGGGATCGGGCGCGGGCGATCGCCGAGCAGGCGCTGGACGGGCTCCCGGACTCCGATGCGCGCCAATGCCGCCTGCACGCTCTGCTCGCCCAGCTCGCCAACGTTCGCCAAGACTGGACCGCCGCGCTCGCCCACCTCGACCTCGCCGAAGCACGTAGCGCGCAGGACCCGCAGCCGGGCGCGATGCGTGCTCAGATCCAGGGCATCCGCGGTCAGATCGCCCTCCAGATGGGGCTCGTCGACGTCGCCCGCCCCGCCATCCTCGCCGAGCGTGATCTCGTCGAAGCACTGCCGGCTAGTAATGCCATCCTCGACTCCGGCGTGGCCATCCACCTGGCCGACCTGCGGCTGGCCACCGACGAATGGGAAGTGCTTACGCGGGAGGTGAACGCGTCGCTCGAGAAGAACGGCGGCTGGACCGATCGCCCCGCGACCCGCGGCGCGTTGCTCCTGCGCCGAGGCATCGCCGAGCTCGCCCTCGAGGTGTCCGATCCGGATCGGGTGCCGACCTCGGTCCAGACATTCGAAGAGGTCTTGTCTCTCAGAGCGAGTGTTCCTCAGCACGAGCGAATCTCCGCACATCAACGGCTGGTGGAAGTCCACCTACGTGCCGGAACCCAGGCCGGTCTCACGACCGCGGCCGAGCACCTCGCAGCGATCGACGCCGAGCTGGAGAAGGTCAGCGCCGAGCCACTCGCCCCTCTCGATCGTGCCTTCATCGATGCACTCCGATTCCGGCTGGTGCGCCGTGCCGCGTCGAGCGAAGACGACATCGCCGCCGCCGAGCAGGCTCTTCGTGACAGCGCAGAATCGCTGCGCGCCGAGTTCGAGCGCACCAAGCTCCGTCCGGGTGGCATCGGGTTCTTCAAGGCCACGCGCATTCGAAGCGTGTTCTCGGCTCGCATCGACGCCGAGCTCGGAGTGACGCCCGACGCGGCGTCGACGCAGCGCGCGTTCGAGATGCTGCTCGACACGCTCGAGGTCTCCACTCTGTCGCGAAGACTCGGCGGTCCTGAGCCGACCGTGGAGCGGCTGCGCCGTGAGCTGCTCGGCTCGAGCGACATCTTGCTCGTCTTCTTCCCGGCTCGAGACGGTGGCCATGTCTTCGCTCTCGGCGACGAGACGCTGACATGGTCGCCACTCCCGCCCGAGTACGAGATCGAGCCCTGGCGACGGCGATTGCTCCGCGATGTGATGGTCTCACCGGCCGGACTGAACGCAGCCGAGAGGGACGCCCGCCTGACGAGACTGATCGAAGCGGGTGACCGGCTAGGCGAGCATCTCTTGCCGAAACCGATCTTCGAGCGCGTCGAGGCGGCCAGGTCGGTGACGATCGCTTCCCCCGATCTGATGGGTTACCTCCCCTACGAGCTCGTCCGCACGACCGACCGATGGCAGGGTCTGAGGCGAGCAGTGGGCTATGCGCCCACCTGCTCGATCGCCCTGGCGCTTCTGCGACGAGCGCCACTCGCGAGCAGTGACGCTCGCACGACGCTCCTCGTCGCCGCGCCGAACAACACGCAGGTCCAAGGGATCGATGTGCCCGCGCCGCTCCGTTTCGAGGACAGCGACTTCCGCGCTTTGAAGGAAGCTTCAAACGCTCCTTGGAAGCTCTTGGCGGGCGATGATGCCACCTTCGCGAGCTGGGCGGAAGAGCTGCCGAAGCACCGCCTCAGCCAGGTCTTGCTCCACGGAATTCAGCATCCCGACCTCGAGCGCTCGGCGGGCCTGCTCTTCGCCGCGACGAACGACGACGACGGCGCCGTCTGGGTCGATCGTCTCGAGACACTCGAGGAAGTCTCCGACGTCTTGATCTTGACCGCCTGTCGCAGCGGCCGCGGTCCGCAGCGCATCGGGGATCCCGGGGCCTCGACGCTCTTGGGCGTCCTCTTGGAGCGAGGCGCCCGTGCGGCCCTGCTCCCTCGCGGCGACCTCGCCTATCGACCCGCCCTCGACTTCTCTCTCACGCTCCATGAGCAGCTCCGGGATGGCGTGCCCCTTGCCGCGGCCGCTCTATACGCTCGACAGGAGCTGGCTGCCAACCCCGACACGAGCGACCCCTTCTACTGGGGCCTCCTCCACGTCGAAGGCGCGCCGAGCGTCCGGGTCGCGGAGACGCGACTCGGGGAAACGGCGCACGACACGGACCCCTTGCAGTGGGGCGTGCTCATCGCAATGCTCAGCCTCATCGTGCTCTTCGGGATCAGCCTCTTCGTCGGCTTCTATGGCCGTCCATTGAAGCCGAGACAGGAGTGAGCAATCCACTCCCGGCACAGATGGCCCACTTCGACTACGGACCTCTGCACCGGGCAGCGAAGTCTCCTCAGTTCCCTTCCCCCGTGCCGGGCTCTTCCTCGTCTTCGAAGTCGGGCAGGGGGATCAGCTCGATGATGGTGGTCGTGCTCCTCGAGAAGTAGAAGCCGCCGGTCGTCATCATCGGGTCGGGCTCGGCGATGGCGAAGAACTCACCGCCGAGGTTGTTGATCAGGTAGTCGAGCACGGGCTCGAGCGGCTCGGTCTCCGAGTACAGCTCGGTCGAGTGGGCGAAGAGGCGCGCGGGGTGCGCTGTGACCTCCGTCCCATCGATCGTGAGATAGCGCTGCAACCAGAAGAGGATGCCGCCATCGGGCTCCTCGAACTCTATCACGTCGGTATCGTACTCGCCGCCGATCGGGAACAGGACGCGATACTCATAGTCACTGCCCGTCGGCATCACGAGGTCGGGCTTGCGCCAGACCAGGATCTCGAGGTGGGTGGCGCCCGGAGGCGGCTCGGCGGCCGGTGAGGCGTGGATCTGGAGCAGGCCGACGAGGGGACCGCCTTGAGTGAAGCTGCCGTGGTTGAAGTGGACCGGGCCGTCGAACTGCGGCACCTGTTCCAGCTCGGCATCTTCCCCGTTCAAGTGAACCCAGATCGACTCGTCCTCCTGAACCGGGATGATCAGATCTTCATCACCGTCCCCGTCCAGGTTGACCACGCACGGCCAGGCTTCATTGTCGCCCGCCGCTTGAGCCGTCCCGGTGAACAGGGTCTGCACGTGCGTCGGTCCGTTGCCGCCTTGGAAGCCCGTGAACACTTTGAGGCTCCAGTCGCTCTTGTGCGAGACGACCAACTCGTCGTAGCCGTCTCCGTCGAGGTCCCCGCTCGCGACGCCGACCGCCGAGAGGTCTCCCAGGGGCCACGGCCCGCGCAGGAACTGGACATCGAAAGTGTAGAGCTGGTCGCCGCTCGGATCCTGCCGGATCCAGGCGATGCTCTCCTGGGCGTTCCCTCGGATCTTCACGACCGTCGCGATGTCGGTCCCGGGCGCCGGTATGTTGAAGCGCGGCTGCCCGTTCGCATCGAAGACGCGCAGCATGGCGTCATCGAGGAACACCACTTGCCGATCGCCAGCGCCGTCGAAGTCGCAAGCCAGCACGGCCTGGGCCGGCACGGGCAAGGGGATCGCGACCTCCTCGGCGAAGCCCGACGGCGTGGCCATCACGATCCATCCCGTCATTCCATCATTCGATAACCCGATCACGTCCGGGCCATTCACCTCGTCGAGATCGGCGGCGTACGGCCTTTGCACGTCCGCCCACACGGCGTCCGTCCCCACGACGCGCTCGTTCCAGATGCCGGTCGTGCTGTCCAGCCAGAGCGCTCGAAGACCCGAAGCCGTGGCGATCAGCATCTCGTCCCGGCCGTCCGGGCGAGTGGCCGTGAGCCGCGTCGCGCCGGCGACGCTCCGGGGCAAGGTCAGCGCCGCGTCGAAGAGCGTCGGTGCGACGAAGCACTGTCCCTCCGTGCCGCGCTGGACCAAGAGGTCGGGCACCGAGTCCGAGGTGAAGTTGCCCACCCAGGCTCGAATGAACCTCTCGCTCTGCAGCGCATCGAGCTGGCGAGCGGGGTAACGGTACGTTCGCCCGTTCGGCACGATGACCTGCTCGATCGGCTCGAGATCATTGGCGAACGCCGGCACGCCAGTCAGAGCCGCAGTCAAGAGAACGGTGGCGCAGTGGCGCCACGAGGGCATGAGTCCACGTAGCTTCATCGGGATGGCACCTTCCGGGAACGATTGGGGATCGCGGCTCTGTTGGAACGGGTCCAGGCTAGCGCAGCCAACCGTTTCGTTCCCCGGCAAAAACGAACTTCGAAAAAGTTTCAACCGCACCCCGCCTTCCAGACGCACACGCCCCGAAGCCAGTGTCTCTCCACCCCCCGTTCCGGATGCAGGGCCTCTTCTATCGGACGCTCACTCCGGATCCCACTCGCGTCACTCTGGAAGGAGCGAGGAATGAAGATTCCGCTCGCCGTGAGAGCCGTTCGTTCACCCGCGACTCTCGCACTCTGCGCTGTGAGCGCACTCACCCTGTTCACTTCGCAGCCCGCAGCGGCTCAAGGCCGCACCGACTACCTCAACGTCGAAACGCCGCAGGTCCGGCCCATCACCGTCGCCAGGCTCCAGGGCCATGACTACCTGCTCGTCTGCAACACGCCCGACAACTCACTCGAGGTGTACGACACCGACGAGACGCTGCCCGCCCAGAGCCGATTCCTGGCGCGCATCCCCGTCGGCCTCGAGCCGAATTCGGTCCTCTACGATCCGAGCCGGTCCCGCTTCTGGGTCAGCAACTTCCTCGGCGACTCGATCACGACCGGTGTGCTGACGGCCACGAGTGGCCCGGCCAGCCTGACGTTCACGCTGGACGCGAGCCGAAACGTCGGGGATGAGCCGATGGACATGGCGCTCACGCCCGATGGCAGCACCTTGCTCGTGACATTCCACGCCAAGAACACTCTCGGCGCGTTCCACCCCATCAAGCTCACGCCCATTCCGGCCAATGCCGCCTTCCCGGCGCCGACCGACGATCTCGAGCTCACCGCCACGTTCGGCAGCCAAGAGCGCATCGTCAAGGAGCCGCGCCGCATCCTCGTCCAAGGAAGCCAGGCCTTCGTGCTCGGTCACAAGGGCGGCATCACCACCCCGAACCAACAGGTGAATCCGACCGGCTACGACTTCGATGTCTACGCGCGCGATGTCACCACCGGTGCCGTGAACACCGTCGTCGGGCTCGGCTCGACCAACTGGGGCATGCGCTTCGGCGGCAATGGCGACCTCTATGTCGTCGGTGGCGTCGCGCAGAGCCACCTCATCGGCGGCGCCGTCGCGTCCGCGCCCAGCGGCTTCGTCACCAGCCAGGTGTTCCGCGTGACCGGCGCCGGGACGGGCTCACCCGTCGTCCTCACCCGTGACCTCAACTTGGTCTCGGGCAATCCCGTCTCCAAGCCCGACGCCCTCGCGATGCCGACCGACGTCGAGGTCTTCGTGGGTGGCATCGGCACGACCAAGCTCTTCATCACCGCGTTCGGCAGCGACCGACTCGGCATCGTGACCCTCGTCGACCCCGCCGATCCCTCGACGTGGACGATCGTTCGAAGAGCCGTCCCCGTCGCTCCTGGCTCGACCAATCCTCGCAGCGGCCCTCGGGCGCTCGCCACCAAGCCGGCCCTCGGCGGCTTCGGCAGCCCCGGCGCCCGCATCTACGTCCTCAACCGACTCGACAACTCGGTCTCGATCTTCGACCCGACCAACGACAACTTCATCGAGACCTTCGCCCTCCAGAACGATCCGACGCCGGCCTACATCCGCGACGGGCGCCAGTTCCTCTTCAGCGCCGACTTCTCCCTGAGCGGCTTCAACTCCTGTGCGAGCTGTCACACCGACGGCCGAACCGATGCCATCGGATGGAACCTCGGCAGCCCGACCGGCTTCAGTGCCCCCTTCAGCCGCGGCTTCGTCGACTCGCCCTCGGGCGCGTCGATCGCCGATCTCATCGCCCTCCTCAACAACGGCTTCGACCCCGACAAGGGGCGCCTCGTCACTCAGACGTTCCAAGGGCTCCTCGATCACGAGCTGCCGCCCGACCTCCAGGACCTCACGACGAACGCGCCGTATCACTGGCGAGGAGATCGCGCGACGTTCCTGGACTTCAATGAGGGTTTCGCAAACCTCCTCGCCCTCGGCGACAACTTCGGCGGCGG
>JAVJTD010000129.1:0-2993 GCA_040219065.1 Planctomycetota bacterium | reverse complement strand
CGGGCCGTGCAGGGGGTGAAGCGGGTCGGCCGCTGCGCGGCCCGATGCGGGCAGGATGCCCGCGCTCCCAGTGAAGCCGGCGTTCCGAATGTGGCGTTCCCTGTAGTTTCAGGTCGGCCCGCGCTCCTTGCTCAGCGCACGTAGACCGGGATCTTCAACATCTCCTTCGAGCGCGGCCGATACCGGATCTCCTCCGCTGTGCCGTCCTCTCCGGTCACCACCATGATGACATCTCGATCGATGTCGCCCCAGTGAACGCTCCAGCTCGTCAGAGGCTGTCCCTCTCGGAGTCCGGCGTCTTCGGCCGCGGAGCCGGCGTCGAGCGCGCAGACTCGCCGCTCCTCTTGAGAACGCTCGAAGTCGAATCCTAGATCGAAGCTCGGCTGCTCCTTCCAAGTGAGCCGCGTGCCTTCACCTCCGAGGTCGTCAGGAAGATCGGGCAGCCGGCCGTCGATCAGGATTCGCTCGAGCCGGGCGCGCATCTCTTCACCGGCGTCGCGCTCGATTCGGGACAGGAGCCAATCGGTCTCGACGCGCCGGTCCTCGGCCAGCGTCTCTTTCCACACTGCGCGCATCCATTCGTCGAGCGAACGGTCACCTCCCGAAGCTCGGCGCAAGTGATGATCGAGCAGCCAGGCGATCAGATGACCGCGCAAGTACGGCAGACGCTGCACGTCGCGGACGGTCCAGAACGCATCACGAATCCTCGCGTTCGGCGCTTCGCGCTCGGGGTTTCGCCACAGCTCGAGCAGCAGCTCGTTGAGCGAATCCAGGCGCTCAGCATCGCTCATCAGCTCGGCCTGCCGGAGGATCGCGCGCGCGTAGAAATCGGTGAACCCTTCCGAGAACCAGTACCCGAGCTGCTCAGGCTGATCGAGGCGGATCTCGCCGCCATTCCAGTGATGGAACAGCTCATGAGCCAACAGCACCTCGATCCGGCGCGCGGAGTCGGAGCCTTCGTCGAGGTCGAAGTCGGGGTGAAGAAATGAAGCAAACGACACATCGAGGCCGGTGCCGCCCATGCCGCCCCGCTCCTCGAACGGACTCATCGTGATCAAGTAGTAGGGATCCGTGTCGTCCCGGAAGAACTCACGCTGTGCCCGAACGATGCCCTGGGCGACGTCGGCCAGTCGATCGACCGTGAAGCGCCATTCGCCCTTCGTTCGCGCGACGACCAGCTCGCCGCCCGGGACCTCTCGCCGCGCCACCTCGAGGTCGCCGGCGAGGTAGATCGCCCGAAGAGCCTCACGCAGAGGCTTCTCGAGCTGCAGGGGACCGAAGCCGGTGCCCCACGAGCAGACGGCGCTCCAGCCCTCTTCTTCGAAGCCCTGCCATTCGATCGTGATCGGACGGGCGACCTCGAGCTGGCAGTGCGCCGGCCGCACGAGCGCGACATGGCCGATGATCTCGAAGTGGCTCTCTCGCACCACCGGCTTGTATCGATTGCGAAACCCGACAGGCCCACCGTCGACCAACCGGTAGCGCAACGTCACTTCGTCGCCGGGCTCGTGGGAGACCGTCCAAGACGTCTCCGCCTCGCGGGTCACCTCGAGCGCCTGGCCGTCGGCGTCATGAGCCGTGAAATCGGCGAGGCTGTCGGTCGTCTTCTCCACCGGTCCCCAGTGCGGCTCGATGACGAGCTCGGTCAACTCACGATCGCCGCCCGGAACGACGATCTCGACGAAGAGCCCGAGGGGCTCGGCCTGCCGGACGAAGCGATACGTGACGGGCTCCGGCGCCTCGGTTGGAGGGAGCCCACCGACCTGGCAGAATGTCCCGAGGACGAAGGAGACGAGAAGGACGAGCGGCATGATGTTGTTCCTCAGATCGATTCGGCGCATGGGTCAACGCTTGATACTCGCAGAGAGCCACGGGAGTTGAACTTCTTCGCGCACCTCGTCGTCGCGGCCCGAGAAGATCGCTCGGAGGCGTTCCTCCTCGGCGCCATGCTCCCCGACTTCGGGTCGATGGCCCGCTTCAAGGTAGTTGCGCCCGCGGACGCCTCGCTGCGCGCTGGCGTGACCTGCCACCACGCGACCGACGAGATCTTCCACTCCCGAGCCAGCTTCCTCGAGCACCAATCGCGCGGCGCCGAGGCATTGCGCGCGCTCGGGCTCCGCGCGGCACACGCCCGCGGAGTCGCCCACCTCGGCGTCGAGCTGCTCCTCGACGGCGAGCTCGCCCGGCTAGACGACGAGCGTGCTCTCTTCCGACGAGCGTTGGAACAAGGCGTCGAGGTCGACATCGACGGTGATGCGCAGCAGCGCTGGCAGGGCCTGCGAAGACGCCTGCTCGACGGCACTCTCCCTTCGGCCTACCGAGACCCGGACTTCGTCGCCGACCGACTCGTCGGCATCTGCGCTCGCCGCCCGAAGCTGGTCATTCCCGGCGAGGTGGCAGAAGCCTTGCCCGAGTGGACGCGAGGGATGCAGCACCATGTTTCGCCGTGGGCCGAAGAGATCGTCGAGGAGGTCGTGGCGTTGCGGGGGTGAGGGGGAGTGAGGTGCCGCTCGGACAACCCGGGGGCGGGCCACGGAGTTTCGGATGTGAAGTCTGGGGTCTTATCCAACGCGCTCGGGTGGAGGACACCGAGACCGGCTGAAGCCGGCGGTCCGAACGATCGTTGCGGCGAGGGTGCATTTCGGGCGCCCCTTGCTCGGCACCTCCTGGCTCGGACATCAGCGATGTCGAGGAGGCCACTTCCTGCTCGGTGACCGCTTTCCGTTTCGGTCGCGCGGGCTCTGTGTGTTTCAAGTCGGTGGGGGACCGGCGAAGCATACAGGTGGTGAAGCTGCACCCGAGTCCGATGGAGTGCCCAAGTCGAGCGAGTCAAAGACCGAGTCTGTTGGTGAGAGCTCTGCACAAGCGAGCTTGGGCCTCTTGGAACGTTCAACGGTTCAACTCTCAGGTCTCCAGCCGCAGGCGGTCCCCCACCGACTTGAAACACACAGAGCCCGCGCGACCGAAACGGAAAGCGGTCACCGAGCAGGAAG
>JAVJTD010000119.1:0-2691 GCA_040219065.1 Planctomycetota bacterium | reverse complement strand
GCCGAGGTAGGCCGCGCGCGCCCCGAGGTGGCTGCTTTCAGTGGTGGCGATGAGCACCAGGGCGAGACCAGGAAAGAGCCGGCGCAGGAAGGGCAAGGCCTCGAGCTGCGTGACGTCTTCCGGCCGACCATGCAGAATGGCGACGTCCGGCCCGGCCCGCTCGATCTGCTCTCGCGCGTCGGACAACGAGCCCACGTGTTGCACGAAGTCGACGCCCGGCAGTCCTTCGAGCGAGGTGCCACTCGGCTCACAGCCGATCCACAGAATTCCGAGGGGGCTGTCCTTCGACTCGTGCATCACCGCCCTCCGTCTCCCGCTTGCGTCGTCTCCTGGTCGCCGCTCACTCGAGGCGACGACCGGTCTCCTCGTCGAGCTCGTAACGCAGGCAGCAGCGAAGCCGCCCGCAAGCGCCGCAGTTTCGCTCCGGGGTCAAGGGGCGGCCCTGCTCCTTGGCCATGCGGATGGTGATCGGCGGCATCTTGTCGAGCCAGCTACTGCAGCAGACCTCGCGACCGCAGATCCCGACGCCGCCCAGGAGGCGTGCCGCGTCCCGAACGCCAATCTGACGCATCTCGATGCGGCGCTTGAAGTGACCGGCGAGGATGCGGACGAGCTGTCGGAAGTCGACCCGCCCGTCGGCGGTGTAGTAGAAGATGATCTTCCGGCCACCGAAGAGATGCTCGGCGCGGAGAAGCTTGATCGGAAGGCCGAGCTCGCGAATCCGGTCCTTGCAGTAGCGAAACTCGAGACGCTCCTCATGGGCCTGGAGCTGCGCCTCGCGCCGCTCGTCCTCGGGGCTCATCTTCTTGACGACGTGGCAGCCGCCGCAGCCCGACTGGGTCTCCTCGTCGGCAGGGACCGGCGGCGAGAGGATCTGGCCGAGCTCGATGCCGCGGTTGGAGCGAACGACGCATCGATCGCCCGGTCGGAGTCCGGTATCGGAGACCAGAAACGGTCCTCGATGTTTGATCTGACCGTATCGAACCCTCGCCCAGTGGGTCGCGTCCTCGGGCGGGGGAACCAGCTCATCGCGCGTGTTCAATTTCGCCTCGATCTTCAGAAGCCTCTAGAACGGCGGTGATTGTAAACGTAGACCGGCTCGGGCGAAAGCGATCCCTGTTTCGGGGCCCATGTCGCGACCGGCACCGGATCCCCCGAAATCCGCTTCCCTCGAAGGTTCTGCGCGATCGACGCAGCCTGCGACGCCTCGAGAACCCACCCGAATTCTCCTCAGTCACCGCGCTCGACCGGCCGACATTAGGGGAAACGTCAGGCGCACCCGAGATGGCGCGTCTGAAGGTCCTGCACCCCGAGCGCACGGGCGACTCCTCGAAGTTCAGAGAGAGAGCGGAGAATGGAAGACCTCAGTGGAGCTCCACGGCCAGGCCGGCCCTCTGCTCTGACACCGGTGGCGCTCGGCGAGCCCGAGGTTCGCCGAGGCCGCAGTCAGCGCGTTCATGATTTCGAGGATCACATTCGAAAGAACGGCGGTCAGCGGCTGCTGATCGCGATCAAGGGACCGCCCGATCCCGACAGCATCGCCTCGGCGTGGGCGCAGCACATGATCGCGGCCGAGCTCGGCATGGAGTCGACGATCCTCTACTTCGACTCGATCAGCCACCAGGAGAACCGAGCGCTGGTCAAGTCGCTCGAGATCGAGCTGATCCGCTACACCGAGAAGGTCAACGTCTCGGGCTATCGCTACTACGCCCTGGTCGACACGCAGAAGCCGGGCATGCCCATCGAGCCGTCGCTGCTCGAGGAGATGACGCTGCTGACCTTCGTCGATCACCACAAGAACACCGGTGAGGTCGAGGCCGAGTTCGTCGACATTCGCGAGGACTGCGGCTCGACGTCGGCGATCTTTGCCGAGTATCTCGAGCGCGGCAGCGTCGGCTTGCAGCCGGGCAATCCGATGCACAGCAAGCTCGCCACTGCGCTGATGCACGGCATCAAGACCGATACCGACAACTTCTTCGCGGCGCGTCAGATCGACTTCCGCGCGGCGTCGTATCTGTCGCAGTACGCCGACATGGATCTCCTGCGCGTGATCAGCACGCAGTCGATGTCCCCCAAGGTGATGGACATCCTGCATCGCGCGCTCGAGAACAAGGAGGTCCGTGATAATTACATCATCTCGGGCGTCGGCTTCGTTCGCTCGGAGGATCGCGACGGCATCGCCAACGCCGCCGATTACCTGATCAAGCGAGAGGGCATCGATACAGCGATCGTCTTCGGCATCGTCGACGATCAGCTCATCGACGGCTCCTTCCGCACGCGCTCCCAGGCGCTCGATCCCGACAAGTTCATCAAGGAGCTCGTGGGCGCCGATCAGAACGGCGACTGGATGGGCGGCGGCCGACTCGACAAGGGAGGCTTCCGCATCCCTGTCGGCGTCTTCGCCAATTGCGCCGACCGAGAGCTCCTCTGGCGCATCACCGAAAAGACCCTGAAGGGCATGCTCTACAAAAAGATCGGCTACCTCACCGACGACTCGAACTGACTTGAAACCAGAGCCCGCACGGGTCCCTGACACGGAGCCGTTGCCGTTGGGACGACGAGGTTCACGGCGAGGACCTTATTCGTTTGGCGATGAGTAAGGGACGATCCGACGCGCCCGTCGGTGAGGGCGTCGGAACGTTCCCTCGCCATCGCTGCGGGATCCGGTCCCGTCGTCCCTCACGAGGCCCC
>JAVJTD010000105.1:0-12328 GCA_040219065.1 Planctomycetota bacterium | reverse complement strand
CTCCGTCCCCCGCAGCATCGAGCCACGGAGCTTCGGATGTGAGGTTTGGGCACTCTCCGAGGCGCTTGGATGGGGGACACGGAGACCGGCTGAAGCCGGCGGTCCGAACGACGACGTGACCAGTTTCCGATCAGACCGGCTGAAGCCGGCGTTCCGAACGTGACGTACCCGGTGGTTTCAGATCGGAGCGGGAAGGATCGTCACAAACGAAAGGGAGAGAGCCGCGAGCGCAGCGACCGGTCCACGCCCCGCTCGGGGAGGTTCCCTTCCGGCGATCGCCAGGGCGAACGTTCAACCCGTCTCGCGACTGAAAGAACCTTCGAGTGAAGCGAGACTTCGCCGAAAGGCACGCCACGCTTCGCAAATCTTCAAGGCTGCGATGAAGAGAACGAACCTCCCCGAGACTCTACCGGCACGGACCCTCAACGGACTCGGCGAGGACCGATCGCTTCGCTCACGGCTCACACTCCACTGTCAGTCGAGGCCCTCCTGGTCGGCGCTCCCGCTGGTTACGGATCACAGGCATGATTCCGAAGCAGAGCCCGCGCGACCTGACGATGCCAACGATTGGGCGAGGAGGTGCCGATTCAAGGGCCATTCGGCGCACGTCGGCTCGCCGGAACGGCATGCCCGGCCCGAGCTCGTTCGGGCGAGCTCCCACCGACGGCCTTCGTCACTGGGCTCGCACCAGCATGGGCGTTCCCTGGTCTCGAACGCCCGCTGGCTTGCGGGAGGCACCTTCCTATACTAGTGCGCCCTCTCTTCGAGAGCGGTCGCCGCGAGCGGCCTTTTCGCCCCGACGTGACAATCCCTTGGAGGATCCCTGTCGTGCCCGACTTGACCCGGGAGTCCGTACTCGACGCCCTACGCGGCGTGAGTGTTCCCAGCTCCGACAAGAACCTCGTCGAGAGTCAGATGATCAGCCACGTCGCGGTGTGCGACGGACAGGTCAAGATCGCGCTCTCGGGAGCGGGTGCGACCGACGATGGCCTCAGGTCCCGTTGCCAAGACGTCGTGTCGGGTCTGCCGGGTGTCAAACGCGTCGAGGTCGTCGCGGCAGCCGAGTACGCGGACAACTCGATGCCGGGCATGCCTGAGGGTGTGAAGAACCTCGTCGCCATCGCGAGCGGCAAGGGAGGCGTCGGCAAGTCGACCGTCGCGACCAACCTGGCGGTCGCTCTGGCTCAAGAGGGTGCTCGCGTCGGCCTGATGGATCTCGACGTCTGGGGCCCGAACATCCCGATCATGTTCGGTCTGAACACACCGCCTCGCACCGAAGGCAAGATCCTGATCCCCCACGAGGCCTTCGGCGTGAAGGTCGTCTCGTTGGGCTTCTTCGTGAAGGATGGCGATCCGATCATCTGGCGAGGTCCGATGGTGCACGGGATCATCAAGCAGTTCATGAACGAGGTGCGCTGGGGCGAGTTGGACTTCCTGCTGGTCGACCTACCGCCGGGCACCGGCGACGTTCAGATCTCGCTAGGACAGTCGGTCCCGATGACCGGAGGCGTGATCGTCTCGACGCCGCAGAACGTCGCGCTCCAGGACGTCCGACGTGGTGTGGCGATGTTCCAGAAGGTCAACATTCCGATCCTCGGCATCATCGAGAACATGAGTTACTACGAATGCCCGAGCTGCTCGCACCGCGAGGATCTCTTCGGACACGGCGGCGCTCGGGAGACGGCCAAGTCGCTCGGCATTCCTTTCCTCGGCGAGATCCCGCTGCGTGGCGCGATCCGCTCGGGCGGCGACGATGGCAAGCCGCTCACGGCTACCGAGCCCGACGGTGAGATCGCGTCCAAGTTCCGCGAGGCCGCCCGAGCGTTGGTGGCGGTGGTCAGCACGGTCGCTGCCCAATAGCCTCGGCATGAAGCGCTCGCCGAGCCTTCTCGATTGCGGGAGGGTGATATCATGAGCTGTCACTATCAACCGGGCCCTCGGGTCGTCCCGCTCTTTCCGTTGAACCCGGTCACCCTCTTTCCGCACCTCCTCGTGCCGCTGCACATCTTCGAGCCGCGTTACTTCGAGATGGTGAGCTGTGCTTTGAACAGCCACGAATCGATCGCGATGGCTCACGTGGTCGACCCGAATGCGGAGATCGACGATCCTCCGTTGCGACCGATCGTCGGAGTGGGCCACATCGAGCGCTGGATCCAGATCCCCGGCCGGCGATATCACATCGTCCTGCGCGGTATGGTCCGCGGTCAGATCGTCGAGGAGAAGCCTCGTGCCCATCCGTACCGAGAGGCCCGAATCCTTCGGCTGCACGATGGAGCGGTGCTGCTCTCGGCGAAAGCCGAGCGCGAGCTGAGGGTGCAGGTTCTCGATGCCGCGACCGCTGTCCTGGCGCGCCAGCTCTGTGACGGCGAGAAGATCCTGCGCGAGCACATCATCCGGCCCGGCATGGATCTGGGGATGCTCTGCGACCAGATCGCCGCGACGGTCTCCCTCGATCCGGACATGCGGTACGAGCTTCTCGAGGAGCTCGATCCCGTCGCGCGCTCGGAGCGGCTCCTCGCCCACCTCGCCCATCGCACGCAGGTCATGAAGACCGACGGCCCGTGTGGGCACCTCTTTCCCAGGCTCAACTGAGCCGCGGGTTGGCATCCAGGGCGCCTCGGGCTCTAATGTCGCGCCCACGGACGCACGGCGAACCGCGCCCGCTTTCGAGACCCCCGGCTTCTGGAAGACCCGCCTTCGATGCTCTTCGAAACGCTGACCGCGGACCCGCCCACCAGCAGCGGCTGGTTCTCGTCGTTCCTCCTCGCCTTGGGAGCCGGCACGAGCGGCGTCCTCTTGCTCTTGCCGCGGGACCCGCTCACCCCGGCTTTCTTCCGGCTTCACTGCTGGATCGGTCTCGGTCTCGCCGGGATCTCCCTCGCCTTTCGTTGGCCGGACTTCGAAGGCGAATCGGCGGCCCTGTGGACGGCGTGGCTGACGGCTGCCTACTGCGGCGCTGTGTTCCTGCAAATCCTCGTGGCCGATCGACCGCGCCTCGCCGGGGGATTCTTGATCACTTCGACTCTGGCCGCGGCCGCGGCACTGGTCTTGGACGGTGCCCGGATCGACAGCCGTCCGATCGACGGTCGATCGATCACGTTGGGCATCGACCTGGTCAGCGCTGCCTTCGCCCTCGGCGCGTCCAATGTCGCGATGTTGCTCGGACACTGGTACCTGGTCGGCAAAGATCTGCCCATCGGTCTCTTGAAGCGAATGATCGTGGCGCTGGGTGTGTCGATCGCACTGCGAGCCATCGCGCCCCCGCTCTTGACCTGGGCGGGTGGTCACACGCTGCCCGAAGGCGCCGCCGAGCGGCCCAGCGAGTTCTTGCTCGGCGACGGCCTCTTCGCTCTGATGAAGGTCAGTCTCGGGATCCTCTTGCCCGGTGCCCTCGCCTGGATGAGCTACCAGTGCGCCCGCCTGCGCAATACGATGGCCGCGACGGGAATCCTCTACGTGGCGCTGGTCTTCGTGCTCGTCGGCGAGCTGATCTCGACCTATCTCGTCGCGACCTTGTCCCTCCCCTGGTAACGATGTCTCTCGATCTGGAGCTTCCTTCGTGAGCCTCGACGTCCGCGTTCGCTGCCCGGAGTGCGAGATCCCCGTGCCCGGCGATCCCCAGCACGGAACGGTGGGCTGCCGCCGGTGCCAGCAGGTCGTCACGTTGGAGGGTGCGCTCCCTGGTGGCGAGCCGATCGAGACGTGCGCCGTCTGCGGCGGACGGACGTTCTACATCGAGAAAGCAGTCAATCGCGCGCTCGGACTCGCTCTCGTCGTCGGCGCCGCGATCGTCAGCGTGATCATCTTCTACTTCGACGGGGCCGCTGCGACGCTGTTCCTGTTGATCTTCGCGCTCGTGGATCGTGTGATGTACTTTCGCTTGCCACTGCGGGCGGTTTGCTACGAGTGCCTGACCGAGTACCAGGGCCTCCCGATGAACGAGCGTCATCGTCCCTTCGACCTCGCCATCTTCGAGGGCATCCGCCAACGCCGTCTGCGCGAGGCCGAAGAGCAGTCCGCGGCGGATGAAGTCCCGGCGACGCAGACCGGGTCCTGATCCCGGAGCCCGAACCGAGGTGTGAACACGTGGCGCGACGGAAGAATCGGGGGAGGGAATCGACGGCCCCGTCACTCGCGCTCGAGAAGGCCGGCCTCCTCACCGCTCTCTCCGACCCACGCGAGCTCTGGCGCACGCTGCTCTGGGAGACTCTCGACGAGCTGGAAGCAGAGCGCGGTTGTCTGCTGATCAGCGACGATCGGCAGCGCCTCCGTCTCCGTGCCGTGTGCGATCTCCCGATCGACGACGTTCAGCGCAGCCCCGCCCTCTTCGAGCACGTCCGCCGCGCGAAGGGTGCGACGATTCTCACTGGCAGCCCCCTCGATCGAGAGCGCTCCCGCGGCAGTCATCTGCCGAGCGACGATGCCCTGAGCGGCGCCTTCCTACCGATCTTCGGATCCCTTGGGCTGCTCGGGCTCATCTACGTCGAGCGGACGAAGCCGATGCCATTCGACGCAGAGACGATCCAGACGCTCTGCGCGAAGCTCGACTCACTCGCCCCTTCCCTCGAACGACTCCAGCTCTCGGCCGAGCCCCCGGCCCGCGTGCCCCAGGCCACACGGGCCGATCTCGAGACGCTTCGAAGGCTATTCGATGTCGCGACCCGAGCCAGCTCCTGGCGGAACACCCTCAGCGGCGCCGCCCGGCTGCTCGCCGAGCACGGCGGCGCGCTGGCGGCTCGACTGACCGTCTGGCGAGCGGGCGAACCGAGCGGAAAGGTGGCCGAGTGGATCCAGGCCGGTCGCTTCGCGAGATTCTGGCGAGAGGTCGCTCCACTTGCCGACTCCTACGCCGAGGTCACGAGAGGTCACCGAGTCGCGCTGGGTCCCGAAGGGACACGGATCACGGCCGTGTGCTTCCAGGCGGAGCTCGACGATGCGGCCCCCTGGACCGCTCGTCTCGAGTTGGCGAATGGGGAGGAGATTCCGGTCGAGCGGACGATCGCCCTCCAGGCCCTCGGTGCCCAGTGGCTCCAGCGCTGTCGCCTCCGCCTCGAGCGCGAGCAGGAGCACCGGGAGCTCGAGGAGCTCGAAGCGGTGGCTCGCGGCGCCGGGTGGCTGGTCATCACCGAAGACCGTGCCCGCGGCCGCTGCCAGGCGAGCGATGCCGTGGTCGAATGCACGGGCTACACGCGCGAAGCGCTCGAGCGCGAGGGCTGGACGCGGCTCCTGTTTCCCGATGTCTCCCGACGCCAGGCGATCGACTCGAAACTGGATCGACGGATCTCGAAGCCCTTCGTGGCTCCCTTGACCACGTCTGACGATCGGCTCGTACCGATGCGCTGGAGGGCTGTCACCCAGAGAGGCTCAGCACGAGTGACGATCCTGGGAGAGCCTCTCTCAGCGGAGTGGGGCCGTCTGCAAACGGTCCTCGCCGATCGAGGCAAGCTCCAAAGGCCCGACGAGATGGGCGGAGCGCCCAGGACACCCGTGCCGCTCGCGGAGCTCATCGAGGAGGTCTCTCTAGAGGTCGCGACGATGGTCGAGCCGCCGATGTCGAGCGTCGATTCGGACTTGATGGTCCTGGCGGATCCAGAGAGATTGCGACACGAGCTCCTCTCGGTGCTGCTTCCATGGATCGGACGCTGCTCGAAGGAGCTGGCCCATCTGGAATGCGAGACCGCACCCGGTCAGGACGCCGTGACGCTTCGCTTGCACGTACCTGCGGAGCTGACTCCGCCCGAAGGCGACGACTCGACGTTCGACTGGAGCCGACGTCTGCCGATCGCGAAGGCTCCTCCGGCTCGCCCTCTGCCCGAGCCACCTCTGGACAGGGAGCGCTGGATCTTGATCGCCGAGCCCGAGCCGATCGTCGCCGGCTTCCTCCGAGAGCTGCTCGAGAGTGAGGGACACACGGTCCGCCTGCTCAGCGATCTTGGCGATGCCGGCGATCTCTGTCGCCGTTATGGAGGGCCCGGGCTCGCCTTGCTCGAGACGGCCTCGGGCGCCGATGTGGTCGAGCACCTCATCACCCGGTTGGGTCCGAGCTGTCCGGTGCTGCTCCTATCGACGGACCCTCTCGACGCATTCGCCGAGCAGCTTCGCGATCGGGCCACCTCGTTCCTCGCCAAGCCCTTCAAGAACGCCGAGCTGCTCGAGCGCGTCCGTGCCGCAATGGGCTCTCGAGCGTCCGGGTAACTCGGACACAAAAAAAACCCCGGACGTTCGGTCCGGGGTTCTCATTGGTGGAGCCGATGGGGGTCGAACCCACGACCTTCGCATTGCGAACGCGACGCTCTCCCAACTGAGCTACGGCCCCTCAGTGACAGGGACGCGGAGCATAACGGCGGAGCGACAGAGGGTCAAGCCGGCACCCCGCGCGAATTCCCTCTCGCCGGAGCCCCCTTCGCATCACCTCACGAAGAGCCACCAGACGACGGCACCCGCGGTAGCCAGGAGCAGGACCGCCCACCAGAGCCAGCTCCCGAACGAGGCGCGGGAACGGCGACGGAGATTGTCGCCGCGCTGGACCCTCCGCAGATCGAGCAGGTACGCCGTGCATCGCGAGCAACCGAGCACGTGGGAGCGCAGAGCCGCGCTTCCGAGTGAGTCGTGGATGCGCCCGGTCTCCAGCATGACGAGCTCCTCGACGGGCGGACAAGGCGTCTCCGACTCGCTCGTCAGCTTGCGGCGAGTGTCTCCGCTTCGATCGCTGCGCTCGAGGATCTGGCGGACGCGATCGATGGCCGCGCAATCGAATGGGGGCGGCTCGACGCTCATGAGGCCGCCCCGTGCCGGAAGAGATTGTCGAAGAGCCCGAGCCAACGATCCGAGCCGGCGCTGAGCGCGGTCTCGGCCTCCTCCACGGAGACCTGCAGCTCCTCGGCCAAGTCCTTCAGCTCGCGTCCCTCGATCACCACGCCGTTGAGGAGCCGCGCCCCGAGCGGATCTTCGGCGGCCAGGGCCAGAAGGGCCTCGATGATGGCGTGACGCTCGCCACCGGACGAGCGCAACGCGACCCACTCGGAGCGATCGATCGAATCGGAGACGGGGTCGTGTGCGCGGCATGGCGGAAAGAGGCCACTCGGATCCTGGTCCGGGGTGAGCGCGATCCCGAAGTGTGGGTGCGGCACGAGGCGCGTCGCGAGTGGATCATTGGAGAAGGTGCGCAAGCAGAGCTGGCTGTACGGACCGAACGAGCGACAGCTTCCGCAGGCGCGGCGCGGCCCGCGGCTCGACTGCCGGCGAGCGAGGATTCGTCCCCCCAGTGCCTCCTTGAGGTGGCGGAGTGTCTCGAGGCGCTCGGCGTTGGCGCGAAACTTCCCCAGTGCGCTGAGGAGCGCGAAGAGCGATCCGTGGGTCTCCCCGCGAATCTGCTGATGGGCGGCCGCGATGCGCAGCCGATCGAGCAGCGGACAATCGACGGCCTCGCCTTCCTGCTGCAGGAAGGCGACCAGGACCGGCACGTCTCGTCGACGGCCGTGATCGATGAACCCGCAGGCGCTCTCGTCGTGCACCGGGCATCGGGAGTTTCGGCAGCGCATCGGTCGGTCTTCGGGGGAATGGATTGGCGAAACTGGGGGACGATCAAGTGGTGGCAGGCTCTTCGAGGATGCCACCCGGCTCCGACTTGGCGACGGTGACCGTCACCACGGAGTCCGAGAAGACGTTGACGGCTGTGCGCATCATGTCGAGCGGACGATCGACGGCGAGCATCAAGGCGACGATCGGTCCGACATTGGGGTTTCCGTCGAGGCCGATGGCGCTCAAGACGATGAAGATCATCACGAGACCGGCCGAGGGCACGCCCGCGGCTCCGACCGACGCCAACAGTGCGGTCATCATCACCATGAACTGCTCGCTCCAGGAGAGGTCGGTCTGGAGAACTTGGCAGATGAAGATGGCGCCAATGCACTCGTAGAGCGCCGTGCCGTCCATGTTGATGGTCGCACCGAGCGGCAGGACGAAGGACGAGATCTTGTTCGAGACCTTCGAGTTGCCCTCGATGCAGCTGATCGTGACGGGCAGGGTCGCCGACGACGAGGAGGTCGAGAAGGCGGTCGCGAGCGCCGAGGCCATGTTGCGGTAGTGGTCGAGCGGCTTGACTCGAGCGATCAGCAAGAGCACGAGCGGCAGCACGACGAAGAAGTGCACGAAGAGGGCGGCAGTGATCGTCAGCGCGTACCATCCCATCGTCTTGAAGGGCTCGAGCCCTGTGCTCGCCACTTGCCCGACGATCAATCCGAAGACGCCGAAGGGGATGAGCCGCATGACGGCGCTCGTCAGGCCCATCATCACTTGGAAGGCAGCGTCGACGATCTCGTGGATCTTCTGGCTGTAGCGCGGCTCCACCCAGTTGATCGCGAGCCCGAACAGGATCGAGAAGAAGATCAAGCCGAGCATCTGCCCTTCGGCGGCCGCCTGGACCGGGTTCTCCGGGATCATGCGAACGACGACTTCCCAGAGGGAAGTCGTCTCCACCTCGCGCTCGAAGGTTCCCTCCGTCAAATCGAGGGTCGCGCCGACGCCGGGCTGGATCGTGTTGACCAGGACCAGGCCGACGCAGATCGCGACGAAGCTCGTCAGCATGTAATAGGTGAGCGTCTTTCCGAAGAGACGCCCGAAGCCGCCCCCCTGACCGAGCCCGCCGACCCCGCTGATGATCGAGGTGGCGATCAAGGGCACGATGACCATCTTCAAGAGGCGGATGAAGATCGTCCCCATCCACGAGACCCAGCTCGCCAGGCTCTCGCGTGCATGAGCTCGCTCGAATCGCTCGACGCGCTGCCTGGCGACCTCGTCGGTGAAGTCGTACTTCTCGGCAACGACGCCTACCAGCCGGGCCCTTCGACCCTCGACGCCGTCGAGGTCTGCTTTCTCGATCTTCTTGAAGTGCTTGACGACGGCCGGACGGAGCTCGTCCCAATCACCGCGCAGCGACTCGCCCGAGAGATCGATGCCGTCGCCAGCGGCACGGATCCCCATCCCGACTCCCACCGCGAGGATCATCGCGATCAGGACCTGCCAGTGAAGCTTCGTGTACCAGGGGCCTCGAGTCGGGTTGATGGCTCCACCTCCTCGGCTGGGGGACGTCTTGGGTCGGACCCGGACGGAGGAGTCTGTACGAAGCAGCCCCAACGTGTCAATCCGCGTGGGCGTGGAGAAGCAGAGCGAGCACCAAGGGCACGTTGAGCTCGGAGCAAGCTCTGAACTTGCGATCGAGTCGCGCTGGGTCGACCGCGCGTCCGTCAGCGGAAGGTTTGGCCCGGGATTCGTAACAGGGTCCAGGCGTCGGCGAGGATCGCCACGAGATGTCGAATCCCGTGTCCCGTGTTTCGGATCGAGACACCGGACCGAGATCGTGTCTCGAGACGAGACACCACGCCCGACACCTGAGGGGAATCGAAATCGCTGCCGACTCGGCTCGTCTTCGATCGGACCTCCCCTGGTCCTCCCCCTCTCCCGCCTTGGCTCTCCAGACCCCTGTCGACGCAAGATATCGCTTAACAGCGGTAGGGCGAGTTGATAGAGTCCGGGACGAGTTTGCGGCCTCCGCTGGAGACTCTCCACCTCGCTTGCCCGGACCGATCCACGGGTCACCTCACGAGCCAATCACGAATCCAACTCGTCTCCGACCTCCGCAGAGGACCCTCCATGAGTACATCCCCAGAGACTTTCGCGTTCGACTCGGATCTTCTCGGCCTGAAATTCGAGTTGGTCAGCGTTCTGGGTGATCACGGCTTTGCCTGGTTCAGTGATTTCTCGGACGTCGAATGCGACCTGGTGAGCTCCGAGCTCAGCATTCGCATCCAGTGCGATTACAAGGCGATCGAGCCGGCTCTCGTGAAGTTCTGCCATCGCCATCAATTCTTCATCTACGCCTACGACCCCTACCTCGGTCGCGTGCACCTGATGCGGGACAACGACGCCACACGTCGTCACCACTATCAGGAGATCCTGCGTCTCTGCGATGAGACGTTCCGCTACGACCCCGAGGACTTCGACACCTGGAACGAGAAGGGCTCGGCCCTCGAGAACCTCGGCCGCTACGAAGAGGCCGTCGCGGCGTACGAGAAGGCTGCCGCGCTACGCAAGACCTCGCCGTGGCCTTGGGTGTATCGCGGCGACTCGCTCCGAAGCCTCGGTCGCTACGACGAGAGCGTCACGTCCTACGACGAAGCCCTGCAACGCGATCGCCGCTGCCTGGAGGCCTGGCGCGGCAAGGGTCTCGCCCTCCATTACGCCGGCCGGCTCGAAGAGTCGCTCACCGCTTACGACGAAGCGATCCGCCGCGACCCGGCCGACGCCTGGAGCTGGTACCACAAGGGCGAAGTGCTCAAGGATCTCCACCGCTACCGCGAAGGCCTCTCCTCTTTCGAGCGCTCGGTGTCCATCGCGCCCGAGAACTTCGAGGCCTGGAACGGCAAGGGCATGGTCCTCCACCACCTCGGCCGTCACGAAGAAGCCGTCGAAGCCTACGATCAGGCCCTCGCCATTCGCAAAGACTACGAGGTGATCTGGATCAACCGCGGCCTTGCCCTCAGCCACCTCGAGCGGCACGACGAAGCCCTCGAGAGCTACCGCAAGGCCGCCCGCCTCGCGCCGAACGACGCGGTCTGCTGGCACAACCAGGGCCTCGCCCTCGAGCGCCTCGGCCGCTTCGAAGAGGCTGTTCGAGCCTACAACGGCGCCATCCGCGCCGGCGGGTTCGAGCACGAGTCCTATTACCGTCGCGCCATCGCCCACGCCCGCTGCGGCAAGTCCGCTGGTGCGATCGAGGATCTCCAGCAGGCGATTCGGATGAATCCCGCTTATCGAGAGCACGCCTGGCGAGAGAAGGCCTTCGAGCGCCTCCGCTCGAACCCGCAGTTCCGGCAGGTCACCCGCGGCAAGGACAGCTGAGCGACGCTGAGTCGTATCCTTCGGGGAGTGCGGGCTGGAAGCCCGCGCTCCGTTCGTCACCACCAGGGCTCTTGTTCTCGGATGCGATCGGCGACGTGGTCTCGGAAGGCGCCGGCCAGCTCTTCGGTGACTGGGCCGGGAGTCCCCGAGCCGATCGCTTTCTCGTCGATGCGGGTGACGGGCATGACCTCCTTGAGGGTGCTGGAGAAGAACACCTCGTCGGCTTGGAGCAGCTCGTCCAGGGTGATCGGCTGCTCCAGGGCCTCGAAGTCGCGCTGGCGAGCGACGTCGAGCACGATCGAGCGGGTGATCCCGGACAAGATGCCGGCGGCCCGGGGCGGCGTCTTCACGGTTCGCCCGAACACGGCGAAGACGTTGCTCGTCGTGCCTTCGCTCACCTGTCCGCCGCTGCCCAGCATCAAGGCATCCCGGGCACCTCGGCGACGGGCATCGAGGAGCGCGGCGATGCTGTTGGCATAGTTGCCACTCTTCACGGCCGGGTCGATGTCGGCCACGCCGGTTCTCGCCGTCTTCGCCACGATCACCGAGATGCCCTTCTGGTACAGCTCGAGCGGAAACCCTGACCAGTCCTTGACGAACACGATGAGGTTGGGGCTTTCGCAGGTCTCGGGGGAGATGTTGAGCTCGCCGGTACCTCGGGTGACGACGATTCGGATGTAGGCATCGTCATTACCGGCCGCTCCGAGGGTGTCCCGGATCGCTCGGACCATTTCCTCCCTTGGTGGCAGGGGGATCTCGAGCGCCGAGGCCGAGCCCTCTAGCCTGTCGAAGTGCGCATCGATCCGAAACGGCACCCGCCGGTAGGTCCGAGCCACTTCGTAGATACTGTGGGCGAACAGGAATCCGTGGTCGAAGACCGAGATCGTCGCATCCTCGGGGGATCGGACGGTGCCGCCGACATGGACTCGAGTGGTCATGGCTCCTCGCGAATCGACGAATCCGTGCTTGGGATGGCGAGCTCGGGACGGTCCGAGCCAGCGGCGAGAGGGTACCCGGAAAAGAACCTTTTGCGGAATCTCAACTCACTACGTTTTTCTGCCGAGATAGGTTGACAAGCCGGCTTTTGGTAGTAGTCTAGCGGGTCTTTACCCAAGGAATGAGACTCCAAGATGGGGTCTCGCATCCGCCGCCTCGAAGAAGCCCGAACCGGTTTTCACTTCGAATCGAACCGGGTCTTCACATTCGCTGCACGTGCGAGTGCGAGAGAGGTCCACTTCGTCGCGGATTCGACGTCTCGCGCGGATGTCCCGCACCCCTCGTCCATTCATCCAGAACCCGAAGAGGAAGGTACAGTGAGTCAGGTGACCAGCTCGAACAAGCTGTTTCAAGAGTTGGGTATACCGGTCGCCAAGCAGGCGCTCCAGCGCGTTCGCAACATTGGCCTGGTAGCCCACATCGACGCGGGCAA
>JAVJTD010000011.1:0-4401 GCA_040219065.1 Planctomycetota bacterium | reverse complement strand
CCTTTTTAGGTTTGGGCCTGAGGACCGGCCCAAGCCTGGGGCTACTCGCTGCCGGCCCTTCGGGCCTGGCCC
The DNA here is from genome assembly GCA_040219065.1 of Planctomycetota bacterium. Taxonomy (GTDB): domain Bacteria; phylum Planctomycetota; class OFTM77; order OFTM77; family OFTM77; genus OFTM77. The sequence continues at coordinate 4,329 of JAVJTD010000011.1, read as the reverse complement.
AAGGGCCCCTCGCCGCCTCGTCAGGCCCTGCTGCCTCGACGAGAGTGTGCCGGCACGCCGCCTGACCCTTTGGCCTCCCGATGTCCTTCTTCTTCTCCGGGACGCTCGCCGCCTTCATCGGCATTCCATTCCACCCCGCTTGCGCTTCCGCCCTCTTCGCAACGACCTAAATCAATAGCAACATGAGCTTTAGGGCAATGCCCGTCATTCTCGATACGGCCCGAGGAACGGACGTTTCGTCCGGGGTCCGCTCAAACGGATCCCTCACCTCGATCTGCATCGAGAGGATTGCCCCCCGATGGCCCGAATGCCTCTTTCTCGCCTCGTCGTGCTCACGTCCTTGGGTCTTCTCGTCGGGTGTCATCGGAACGGTGGCTCCTCCGGTGCGCCCCCGACTCTCGAGCTGCTCGGGAGCGAGCCCGCCCACGGCGAGGTCCGGGTCGACCCGACCGGGCACGTCACCGTCCGCTTCGGGAGTACACTCGGAGGCGACCTCGATGAGCTCGCGGCTCAGGTGATCTTACGGAACGAGGACGGCCTGGTCATCGCCGGATCACTCTCACTGGACGTCGAGGCAAGGGTGCTGACGTTCACACCCGAGAGCCCCTTGCCACCGTCTCAGGACTGCACGCTCGAGCTGTCCTCGGACCTTCGGGGAGCCGGTGGCGAGCGCCTGGGACAGAGGCGAGAGATCGTCTTCCGCACGGACGCGGCTCCTTTGACCGGATCGCTCACGCCTTACGATCAGGTCGGCAACCTCTCGCCGGAGTCCACCGTCACCGCCGCCTTCTCCAGGCCGCTGGACGAGAGCTCAGTGACCGGCCTGAGCGTCATCCTCTTCGATGAAGGCAGCGAGCTGACCGGCGAGCTCACGCTCGAGCGAGAGGGCCGCGTGGTCCGGTTCACGCCGGATCAGCCGTTGCGGCCGTTTCGCTTGCACCGTTTCGTGGTGCTCGGAGGTGAAGACGGCGTTCGAGACATCGACGGGCGTCCTTTGAGTGGCGATCTGGCGGCGACCTTCCTGACGACCTCGACCGCCGATGTCGAGGCGCCCACCTTGACGCTCGAGCTCGAAGACCTCGACCGGGAAGAGGAAGTGTCCGTCGCAAATCTCGGCGCGGGCTTCCTCCTGAAGATCGGATACCAGGACGAGCTGGGCAGCGGCGTGGACCTCGCCAGGTTGAGCGTCACGGCCGACCGACCCGCGGGTGAGCTGCCCCCCGGAACGGAGCTCGCCGATCGCTTCGTGGTGGACTCCCCGGGTTGGGGCACGCTGCGATTTGCGGCCGATCGTCGATTCCGGCCCGGTCAGGTCACGCTCACTGTTCGGGCCGAGGATCACTCTGGCAACTCCGTGCAGTCGAGGGTGAGCTTTGAAGTGCTGCCCGCACTCGACCACTTGCGGCCGTTCCGCCGCAGCCAAGAGGTCTTCGTCAACTTCGACGCGGACCGCGACGGCGCCGGCTGGATCGGCGACGGCACCCCGGACTTCGATCAAGATCTCCGCATCTATGGGCTCGCCACCGAATCGGACCCGATCGGTGTCCAGGAGCTGGTTCGGGAGTCGGTCATCGCGGCGACGCTCGCACGCGTGAACCTGCTGTTCGGCCGGACTCCCGCAGGGCGACCACGCGTCGGCGGTACTGACGTCGTGTTTCGCACCGAGCGTGTTCCGGGTCCCGTCACCGAGCTCTGCATCGGCGGCATCGACTCGAGTCGTCCGGGCCGCGTCGTCGGTGACGAGTCGACGAACGTCATCGGTCGCGCCTTCTACGATCCTCGCAACTTGAACAACGGCGACTTCGACTGCTTCCCGACCCTCGGACTCGGTGTGTTTCCCGGCGAGCTGTTCCTGTCGCAGTACAAGTTCTGGGAACAGGTGCAGCCGACGTTCTCGACGACGTTCGGGGACACGTACGAGCCGTTCGCCCCTTCGCTCGGCGGCCTGCCGATCGGTGAGCATCCGGCGGACATCACGATCTTGTCTCCCGATTTCGACTGGAACACGGCGACGCCCGGAGAGCGCACTCGCTACGACGCCTACACCCTCGCCCGTGACCGGCTCGCCCATGCCGTCGCGCTCCTCATCGCACACGAGCTCGGGCACTCCTTGGGGCTCACGGCACCCGGCGACCTGCCGAGCGGGTTGGAGGGCAGCTCGGGATTCCACAACGCGGGCGCCCGGATCCTCGATGTGATGAGCGCTGCCTTGTCTTTCGAGGTGCTGATCAGCCCCGTCACCCGCTTCCGCCCCCTCAACCGAGCCTACCTGAGTGAAGGTTTGATCCTCCGATGAACAGAGCCGACTCGCTGATCCGTCCGATCCTCTTCGGAATGCTGCTCGCCCCGGCCGCCTTGGGTCAGGCCGTCTTGGAGACCACGACAGTCGACGCCCTCTCGGTCTCTGCCGATGCCGTGGTCGCCGGAGAGGTGATCTTCGTGGCCATCGGGGACCAAAAGATGACCGGGTCGCTCATGGGCGAGGACCTGATCGTCGGTGATGGAGACGCGCTGACCGCTTCGTTCACGGTGTCGCAGTCGCCCGACGACGGACCGATGGCGTCGATGCGCTGCATCGTGTTCCTGAAGCGCGACATCGATGGATGGCGCCCGCTCGGCGGTGAGCGAGGATTCCTCGAGGTGACGGATTCCCTCCAGATTGCCGCCATCGCCCGGCGCGTTCACTTGGCCCGGGCCACGAGTCTCGAACGAGAGCGCCTCGAGAGCTGGGTCCAGGATCTGGGCTCGCCCGTCACGAGATTACGGAGTGACGCGGCTCTGTGTCTCGGCCACCTCCCCGAAATCCGATGGGCCGATGCGGAGCACGTCGCGCTGATCGGTCAGGCGCTGGGTGATGCCCAGGGCACCGAGACGAGGAGCGAGTTGATTCGGGCTCTCGGACGCACCGGACGCCCGGAAGCTGCTGCGACGCTGATCGAGTATGCGACCCAGCTCGACGATCTGAACAGTCTCGACGAGGTCGTCTGGGCCTTGTCCAAGCTACGCGTCGATCGAGTCGCGATGGCGTTCGACTCGGTCAGCCCGGAGTCCGAGAGAGGTCGCGCGATTCGAACGTGTCTCGGCGGACGGCTGGGAGTCATCGCGGCTGATGCGCTCATGCCGCTGCTCGGTGATTCGGATCCGGCCATCCGATGCGCGGCCGTGTGCGCCCTTCGGAGCAATGGCGATCCCGAGACGATCGACGCATTGGATGAGGTCCTGAGCGATGCGAGCCGCGAAGTGCGGCGCACGGCTCTCGTGACATTGGCTTCGTTCCGCAATGAGGACAGCACTCGTCGACTCGAAGAGCGCCGGATGCTCGAGCAGGACCCCGAGCTACGCTGGCTGATCAAAGAGCTCCTCGTGTCGCCAGCGATCCACCTCGCACCCGTGACGCCGAGCCGTTGAAGCGAATCGAGACTGCGGGAAGACCTGACCGAGGACCGTCGTCTGTTCGAAGTGATCGGGGCGAGCGCCGCCGAGCGGCGCACTACACTCGGGTCCTTTGGCAGAGGGCGTGTCCGGGCTCGAGAGTGCTGATCGACGACGCTCGCCACCGGTCCACTCGAGGACGACCAAAGCCCGCGCGACCGAAACGGAAGGACGCGGCACGTTCGAAACCAGAGCCCGCGCGACCGAAACGGGAAGACGCCTCGAAGCTGCCAATCGCCGGCTCGACCGTGCTCCCGAACGAACGAAAAAGCACCGAGCAAGGGGCGTGTTCGAAACCAGAGCCCGCGCGACCGAAACGGGAAGTCGCCTCGAAGCTGCCAATCGCCTGCTCGAGAGTGCTCCCAGCCGAACGGAATGGCGCCGAGCAAGGGGCATTTCCGAAGCGCGGGAACGGGGGAAATCGGCACGCGGCTTCAGCCGGTCTCGTCGTCGTTTTCCTGTCGCGATCTCGCCGACCAGCTCGAGAGGAGACTCCATATGACCGAGCTGCAGAAGAACGTGCCCAGGGACCTTTTCGGGCTCCGATCGTTTCACCCCCTGTAAGCTCAGCCGGTCCGCCGGCGGAGGCTCCGCTGGCCTGAAACCACGGGAACGCCACATTCGGACCGCCGGCTTTAGGGTCTGTCCAAATAATCGGCGCCCCAGGGCCGGGGATGCGGTAATCTCTGCGCGGCAGGTTGAGATCATCCTCGGAGGGGCGATATGAGCGGGTTTCATCAGCCGGAGTCGCGGAAGCAGCACGTGATCGAGAACCCGTACCGGAGCGTTGTCGGGAATCGCATCATCGATGCAGTTCCGGTACATGACGAGCTGCTTCCGCGACTCCGGCTGATGAAACCCGCTCATATCGCCCCTCCGAGGATGATCTCAACCTGC
>JAVJTD010000101.1:0-34670 GCA_040219065.1 Planctomycetota bacterium | reverse complement strand
CTCCGTCTCGACCACCAGCGTGTTGGTGACCGCGGAAGGCAAGCCGGTCAAGGGGTCGACGAGGAGCCCTTCGGCCCAGACCTTGGTTCCGACGGGCGTGCTCGCTGGCAACGTGATCGCCGGTGTTTGCGACCTTCCCATGTGCAGCGGGCTGACTGCGAGCAGGCTGCCCAGGTGACAGCCGAACGTCGTGATCGCGTCCGCTTCGAGGGAGAGCAACAGCCCACCCGGCAATGGGACCCGCCGATCGTATCGGCCGTCTCCTGTCCCGCTGAGCAGGACGAGACCCGCGTGGCCCTCGAAGGCCGGTCCTCCTTCGCTCAGCCGGAAGCCGACGCTCGTGCCGGCCTGGGGCGCTGCCGTGAGCTGGAGGAGAGGCGTTCGTTTGCCGGGCGAGAAGAAGAGGTAGGTCTGACCGGCTTCGGGGCGACCGGGTGCCGCGGCGCGAAACGCGCTGAGGAGGAGATCGCCTTCACCGTCGTCGTTGAAGTCTCCAGCGCGGACGCGGGCACCGACGCTGTCCAGCGGGGAGCCGCCGATGAGCTCGAGGTCCGCCTTCGTCTCGCTCAGGTCGATGACCCAGGGCGTCGATGCCGTTCTGCGCCCGTAGACGACGTAGACGACACCGGCCCTGCTGCGTCCCTTCGGATCGGCCTTGAAGGCGCCGCTCAAGAGGTCTTCGAGACCGTCGCCGTTGATGTCGCCGAACCAAACGTCGCGACCCAGCTCGTCGTGAGCATTGCCTCCCAGTAGGGAGACGTCGGGGGCGGTCAGCGCCAAGTCGATCGATTGGCCATTCAGAAGGCTCGGGCCGCCGTAGACGATCCAGGTCGCGCCGGCAAAGGTCTTGCCCGCCGGGTCGGCACCGCGTCCTCCGAGGGCGATGTCGGCGTGGCCGTCGCCGTTGAAGTCACCCGTGTCACTCGCATATGCAGCTTGATTGCCGCCGGCGTCCGAGTAGATGACGAGGTCGGCGGACCGGGTCGTGAGGTCGATGACCCCACGATTCGGATAGGGCTGACCGCCGCGGAAGACGAAGGCACCTCCGGCGCTGGCGCCGCTCGTGGGCGAGTTCAATCCGTCGGCCCCGACGATGAGGTCGTCGATGCCGTCACCATCGATGTCATCGAAGCTGGTCGTGATGCCGAACTTCGCGCCCGCGTGCGGACCGTAGAAGGCGATGTCAGCGGGCTGATGGGCCAAGTCGATCAGCGTGCCGGAAGGCAGACGCGCGCCTCGACCGTAGAAGACGTAGACCGCGCCCACGTCCTGGACGCCATTGAAGTCGGCGCGGTAACCCGTGACCGCGAGGTCGGGCCTGCCGTCGCCATTGAAGTCGCCGAACTCGACGTCGCGTCCCAAGCCGTCCTCGGCACCCGCGCCGACGATGGTCAGGTCGAAGACGTCGGGTTGCAGCACCTCTCGGTACTCCCGGACCCAGTTCCTCCGGCCGTACATCAAGAACAAGCCGCCGGCGTTGATGCGGTCGCCGTGGTCATAGAGGCGAATCGGAACGACGATATCGTCGATCCCGTCGCCGTCCAGGTCCCCCGCGCCGCTGTCGCGTCCGACCTCCTCGGCGAGCTGATCACCGTAGAAGGTCAAGTCCGGCCGCCGGTACTGAAGATCGATATCGACGCCTTTTCGGAACCGGTTGCCGAAGAAGACGTACACTTGTCCGGCATTCAGCTCGACTTCGCTGGCGTGTACCGCCGAGACGATGGCGTCGGTCCAACCGTCGCCGTTGACATCGCCGCTCGCGAGGTGGTAGCCGCACCACTCGCGTGCCTTCTCCCCGTAGATGACGACATCGGGATCCGCTGTCGCCAGATCGATGACATGCTGAGCATGGAGGGGCGCCTCCGACGCCGCCCATGCCGCCAGAGCCAGAATCGCCAGACCTCTCCCCAGTCGACGTGCGCAGTGGCGCATCGAGCACTCCTCCCTTGTTTTGTCGGTCGCACGGGCTGTACGACGTCAACCAGAGAGGGCTCTCCGCTCTTGGGGAGCGGTGCCTGGTGAGCGGGCTTTCCGGTGGGACGTCGAGCTGTACGAAAGAGAACCTACCGGTGCTTGGGACGGAGGCACTTATCGAGATGTTCCGGCCCGCGGAGATTTTCAGGGAACTCTGGCGCAGTCCAGAATCCTGGGAGGACCGTTCCTTCGGGCGACGTTATAATCGACGGTTTGGCTGCGCAGATCGCCGGACTCGCCTTCTTCCGGCTGACCGCTCTCCAGGGAACCGAGCGGAAGTGGCGGCGGCGAGCGAAGGCGCAGCGTTAAGGAGAATTCGATGCGATTCAAAGTCCTGGCCCTGGGTGACGTGGTCGGAGGGCCCGGTCGTCGCGTGCTTCGTGAGTGTCTTCCCGCCTACCTTCGCGACCACGGCATTCACTTCTGCATCGCCAACGCCGAGAACGCGGCCGGAGGCTCCGGCCTCACCAAGCGGTGCTGGGAGCAGATCCGGGAGTCGGGAGTCGACTTCGTCACGCTGGGTGACCACACCTGGCGCAAGGCCGAAGTGATCCCGCTCCTCGAGCGCGAAGAGCGGCTGGTCCGGCCCGCCAATTACTCGGCTGCCGCCGTCGGCAAGGGGTGGGCCGTCGTCCCCACCGATGCCGGCATCAAGGTCGGCGTGCTGAACCTCCTCGGCCGCGTGTTCATGCAGCCGGTGGATTGCCCCTTCGCTGCCGCCGAGAAGGCCGTCGCCGAGATCCGGCGTCGCACCAACGTCATCATCGTCGACTTCCACGCCGAGGCGACCAGCGAGAAGTACGCCCTAGGCCACTTCCTCGACGGACAGGTCAGCGCCGTCTTCGGGACGCATACCCACGTGCAGACCGCCGACGAGCAGATCCTCCCCAAGGGGACCGGCTACATCACCGACGTCGGGATGACCGGACCGCACCACTCGATCCTCGGCCGTAAGATCGAGCCCGTGCTCCACAAGTTCGTCACCCAGATGCACGCGCCGTTCGACGTCGCCGAGAACGACGCCCGCATCTGCGGCTCCTGCTTCACGATCGATACGGAGACCGGCCTCGCCCTCGAAGTCGAGCGCGTCGTCGTTCGCCTCGAAGACCTGACGGCCGCTTGAGGCCTCGTTCTCGAAGGGGCGGTTGATGGCGGATCCACTCAGCGCAGATCCGGGCGCCGGGCCCGCCCTGCTCTCCGTCTCCGACCTCACTCGGCGGATCCGCTCCGAGCTCGAAGGGCGCTTCTCGCGCGTCCATGTCGTCGGTGAGATCTCCGGTCTGAGGCGACCCGGCTCCGGCCATGTGTACCTGACCCTCAAGGACGACCGAGCCCAGCTCTCGGCCGTCATCTGGCGCTCGAAGGTCCACTCGTTGCGATTCGAGCCCAAGGACGGTCTCGAGGTCGTCGCCGAAGGACAGATCACCGTCTACGAAGCGCGCGGCAGCTACCAGCTCACCATCGAAAGACTCGAGCCGCGCGGCGTCGGTGCTCTCGAGCTCGCCTTTCGACAGCTCAAGGAGCGGCTAGGTGCCGAAGGGCTTTTCGATCCCGCCAAGCGACGGCCCTTGCCGCGGCTGCCCGCCCGTATCGGCGTCGTCACGTCGCCGACCGGTGCCGCGATCCAAGACATCCTCAAGGTGCTCCGTCGCCGCTTTCGCTCCGTCGAGGTCGTGCTCTCGCCGGCGAGGGTGCAAGGCGTCGGCGCCGCCGAGGAGATCGCCATCGCCATTCGGAGGCTGCATCGCTGCACGCCTCGCCCCGACGTGATGATCGTCGGCCGAGGCGGTGGCTCGCTCGAGGATCTCTGGGCCTTCAACGAGGAGGTCGTCGCGCGTGCGATCCATGCCTCGGAGATCCCGGTGCTCTCCGCCGTCGGCCACGAGATCGACACGACGATCGCCGACTTCGTCGCCGATCAAGCTGCACCGACTCCCTCGGCCGCCGCCGAGATGGTCGTGCCCGAGCTGTCCGCCTGGGAGGATGGCTTGATCGGATTGGGCCGTCAGCTTCATGGCCGGTTCCGTCAACAGCTCGACCTCTGCCGAGAGCGCGTCGATCGACTCGCGCAGAGCCGAAGCCTCTGTGACCCGTTCGATCGCGTGCGCCGAATGCAGCAGACGCTCGACGATCTGCAAGGCGATCTGGTCCAGGCGATCCGGCAGCGGCTGGCCTTGGCGCAATCTCGCCTCGAGGGGCTGGCGCGCGGCGTCGGGCTGGGTCGGCTGCAGCAAGCACTCGACGAGCAACGCCGTCGCGCCGTGGACTGCGAGGAGCGCTTGCATCGCGCCATGCACCGTCGCGCCGAAGGAGACTCTCTGCGCCTCCGGCATCTGGCGGGCCAGCTCGAAGCGCTGAGCCCTGTCGCAGTCCTCGCCCGAGGCTACTCGATCACCCTCGACGAAGACGGTCGAGCGGTCAGAGATGCGGCACAGGTCACACCCGGCCAGACCGTCGAGACCCGCCTGGATCGCGGCCGGATTCACTGTCGCGTCGAGCGGTGCGAGACGGCAGAATCCGAAGCGGTCCGAGACGAACCCGCTCGAGGAGATTCATGAGTCCACGCGAAGCGAAGAAGAAGCCCAGGAGCAAGCGATTCGAAGAGCATCTCGAGACGCTCGAGGAGATCGTGCGAGAGCTCGAAGGGGGAGAGCTGCCCCTCGAAGATTCGCTGCAGCGCTACCAGCTCGGCGTCGAGTCCTTGCGTCAGTGCCAAAGGATCCTTCGCGAGGTGGAGCACCACGTCGAGGTGCTCGTCGCGGGGCCCGGCGACGAGACCGAGGAAGCGGGGGAGCTCGAAGGCGATCCGGAATCCGAGCCCGAAGGCGATGACGCCCAGCTCTTCTGAGGCGCGCAAGCGGCGAGTGGTTTGATGTCGGATGAGACGGTCGCGAGGGGCCGACGACCTTGGGGTGCCCTCTTGGTGGTGGCCGCCCTCGCGGTGGTGCCCTACTTCGGCGCCCTCGAATCGCCCTTCGTCTTCGACGACCTGACGATCATCGAGCAGAACCGGATCGTCCTCGAGGAGCGCTTGGGAGAAGCCTGGACGACCGGGTACTGGTACGGCGTCGATCCGGACATGAGCGAGCGACAAGCGCTCTATCGCCCGCTGACGGTGTTCAGCTATGCGGTGAGCCATGCGGTCTTCGGTCTCGAGCCCGGAGGGTATCGTCTCGTCAACATCCTCTTGCACGGCATCGCCGCCTGTTTGCTCTTCGCACTGCTGCGGACCCTCCTCGAACAGGATCTCGGGGCATTTCTGGGAGCCTCGATCTTCGCCGTCCATCCGATTCACACCGAAGCGGTCACCTACATCTCCGGCCGGGCCGATCTGATCGCAGGCCTCGGCTTCCTGTGTGCCTGGTGGCTCGTCGAGCGGTCGTGCTCCGAGGCGGGGCGCAGGCGGCTCGCTCTGGAGATCGCTGCCGCGACGGCCTTCTTCCTGGGACTGCTCGGCAAGGAGATGGCCGCGACCCTCCCGTTCCTCGTGTTGTCGGTCGCTGCGGTTCGCGGAGCGATCGAGGGTCCGAGGGTGAAGGGAGCCTGGTCAGCGCTGAAGGCTCGGGCTCGCGGCTTGGCGTGGCTGTTCGGTGCTTTGGCGATCGCGGCGGTGCTCCGCGTGGCCGTGCTCGGCAAGGTGACACCGGATCCGGGGGCGATCGCCTTCCTCGACAATCCGCTCCGGGACCTCGGCTTCTTCGAGCGGCTCGACGACGGCATCGCCCTCCTCGGGCGACAGCTCGCACTTCTCGTCTGGCCGGTCGGCCTCTCGATCGATTACTCCTACGCCCAGATCCCTGCCGATGCTGCCGGCAACCTGGGTTGGATCGTCTTGGTGGCCTTCACGGTGTTGGTCGGCGTTGTCGCGGCTTGGTTCCGCTGGGTCTTCGTTCCGATCGCCATCGTGACGTGGATCCTCGTCTCACTACCGATCTCGAACATCCCGGTCGTGATCGGCACGATCCTCGGCGAGCGGACGCTCTTCCTGCCGTCGATGGCGCTGGCGCTGTTCATCGGAGGGCTCTTCCGGCGTTGGACTCCTTCCCGAGTGCTGACCGTCTCCGGGGTGACCGTCTTCGGCATCCTCATCGGTGCCGGTGCCTGGGGCACTTACGATCGCAACCGGGACTACGGGACCACCTATCGATTGTGGGAGTCGGCGATGCTCGCCTGCCCGGACGCGGCCCGCGCAGCCTACAATTACTCACATGAAGCCGAGAAGCGCGCTGATGCGCTCCAGCGGGACGGTCGGACGGGCCTCGCCGAGGAGGAGCGCCGACGTGCCGTCGTGGCGCTCGAGCGCACGCTCGAGATCTACCCCGACTACGTCGACGCGCGCTATGCGCTCGCCCGTAGGCGGATGCTCGCCGGCGATCTCGAGAAGGCGCGCGAGGACTACCTGGCCATCTTGGAGTCGCGTATTCAGGCCGACGTGCTGCCCGACGTGCTCGCCAGCTTGGCCGATGCGTATCTCGCGACTGGCCAGGCAGAGCAGGGTCTCGCCGAGATCACTCGGCTGACCGATGGCCGCACGGAGCTCGGAGCCCCTGCCGCCCTGGCGCGCGGGCTGCTCGCGGCGGGCGCCGGCCAGGAGACGATCGCACGCGCGGAGCTGGAGCGAGCGATCCAGAGCGCGAAGCCGAAGACCTTGTCCGAGCGCCGTCAGCTCGCAAGGGCCCTCGGCGAGCTCGGCTTGCTCCTCGAGCGCTCCGGGGAGCCGGACGAGGCCAGGCAGGTCCTCGAGCGCGCGGTCTCGATGGACGTCGACCTCGTCGGAGCGCACTTGTACCTCGTGGGGTTCTTCCTGCGGCAGAATGCCCTGGATGAGGCGCAGCGCGTCCTGGAGGCCGGCGAGCAGCGGTTTCCGGGAGACCTCCTGCTGCGTGTGTGGCGGGCCCGTTTGCAGATGTCCCGAGGCGAGCTCGGCCAGGCGCGCGACACACTCGAGGGGGTGCTCGATGCCAAGCCGGGTGACTCGAGCGCCCAAGCCGCGCTGGTCGATCTCTCGACGCTCCATTACGAGCGAGGCCTCACCCGGCAAGACGAGCCCGCAGCGATTCGCGAGTCCTTGGAGAGTGCCGAAGACGGGTTCGAGCGCGCCCTCGCCAGCGGGTTCTCGGGGCAAGGCTTGCCCTACCGCCTGGCCGTGATCTCGACCCGGCTCGGGCGCTGGAGAGAGGCGATCGAGCGCCTCGAGGCGATCGCGGCGAAGCACGGTCCGAACGAGCATATGTTCCTCGCGCTCATCGGCGAGCGCTGGCTTTATCGAGGAAACGTCGAGAAAGCCCGAGCGGCGTTCGAGCGCGCGGGCCGGTTCGAGGACGGGCGTGCGGCCGCCGCGGTCGGGTTGGCGCGCTGCAATCTTCCCAGCGATCCGGTCGCCGCCGAGGTGGCTCTCGCCAAATCGGGATTGCCGGAAGGTCACATCGAGAGGGAGTGGGCGGCGCTCTTGATCCTCGAAGCCGGTGAAGATCTCGAAGCCTGGTCTCTCGCCGCCGAGCGCTTCCGGAGTGAGCATCCCGAGGATCCCAGGGGCGCTCTGGCGCTCGCCCGTCTCGCCACGAGATCGGGAGAGCCGGGGAGGGCCCTCGAGCTCGCCAGGGAGGTAAAGGGCGCCCGACCCGGCGACGACGTCTACTGGCAGCTCCTCGAGGTGCAGGCTGCGGCCGCCGCCGCCACCGGTAACGAAGCGGCCTCGGAGCGTGCCCTCGGCCTGCTGGCGGACTGGGCGCCGGAGCGTCCGTGATCTGAAACTAGTCACGTCGTCGTTCGGACCGCCGGCTTCAGCCGGTCTCCGTGTCCTCCATCCAAGCGCCTCGGAGAGGGCCCAAACCTCACATCCTAAGCTCCGTGGCTCGATGCCGCGGGGGACGGAGTGTCGGCTTCACGACGCGCGAACCAACCACAGAGCCCGCGCGACCGATACGGGAAGCGGTCACAGAGCTGGAAGCCGCTTCCTCGACGTCCCTGACGATCGAGCGGAGAGGTGCCGAGCAAGGGGCCGCTCGGAGTGCGCTGTCGTTGCAACGCTGCGCCCCGGCCCAAGCTCGCTTGCGCATAGCCCTCGCCGACAGACTCGGTCTTTGACTCGCTCGACTTGGGCACTCCATCGCCCTCGGGCCCAGTTTCACCACCCGGGGCGCCGCGCCCGGGGGCGCCGCTGACTTGAAACCACTGGGAACGTCGCGTGAGTCGGCTCCCGGCATTGGTCATCGGTACCTGAGTGTGTAATCTCGTCCGACCGGGCTGCCACCGGGCGGCCGCACTCGAAGAGCGCGCAGACGTGGGAGGGATCATGGCCAAGGGATACGACAAGCACAAGGAGCGCATGGATGCCATCGCGGCACTCGGACGCCCCCTCGCCCGCCGCTCTCGCTCCCAATGCGAGCTCTGCGAGACGAGTGGTGTCCCGCTGGCCGCTTACGAGGTCCCTCCGCTTCCCGATGAGCCCGCGCTCGAGACGACGCTGTTCCTCTGCGAGCCTTGCGGCCGTGAGATTCAGAGCACGAAGATCCTCGACGCCGCGCGATTGCGCGTCCTCGAGAAGACGGTCTGGAGCGAGCTACCGGCCGCTCAGGTGGTCGCGGTTCGATGGGTCAGGCGCCTCGCCAATGACGGCGAAGCCTGGGCACGAGAGCTCCTGGAGAACCTCTACCTCGACGAGGAAGTCGAAGCCTGGGCGGACCGGGAGAGGTGATCGGGTGCCTTGGTGATCAGGTGACCAGGTGACCAGGTGACCAGGTGATCAGGTCACCCAGTCACCCAAGCACCCAGTCACCCAGTCACCCAAGCACCCAGTCACTCTCGAGTCACCGAGTCACCGCTTGAACTCGATCCGTCAGGACGGCGTCGGGAAACGGCGTCGGCGTCGTGATCAGGGACTGGCCGTAGATCGTGACGCCGGGGATCACCGAAGGGATCGGGAGCTGCGTCCTGGCGAGGCCGAGCGGCCCGGTCGGGGCGGTGAAGATCTGGATCAAGGGCGCGCCCAACAGGAGCTCGCCGAACGGCGTCGGGGCCGAGCCCGTGAATCCCGAGACGAAGAACACGGCGAGCTCCGATGGAGCGCCGACGTGGGTGACCACGAACGTGAAGTCCTCGTCGAGGAACCCGTCGATCCGCAGGGCGGGATCCGGGGCGAGGAAGCCTGAGAAGAACACGAGCCCGAGCGCCGAGTCGTCGTTCTTGTGGAACACACGTGCTTCGATGGCCGCGCTGTCGGTCGTCAGGAACTGGTTGTTCGTGGCGACGACATCGTCATCGCAGCCGTCGAGGAAGAACGCGAACGAGGAGTTGTCCGCGAACAGGTTCGGAGACGTCGAGCCATCGAAGTCGGCGTCGAGCGTGAATGCCTGGCTGCTCGCCGTCTCGTCACATTGCACGCCGTATTGGCTGCCGACGAACACGTTGCCCGAGAGGGCCGCGTGGACGTCACTGTCGCCGAAGCTCGATTCGGTCGTGATGAAGATGCCGCTGGTTCCGAGGCCTTCACCGTCGACGTAGTTGTCGGTGTAGGTGTGGACCTGGTCGCTGAGCGGGAACAGGGAGAAGCCGGTGCCACAGCCGAAGGCGGTGTTCTTCTCGTAGAGCACGGGCTGGTCGCTGGCGATCGCTTGATACCCCTGGTCGGAGTCGCGCACCTCGTTCTCGCGGATCGTCGTCGCCGCGTTGCAGCCGTTGCACAGGAAGCCCAGCCCGGCGTTCGCGACGCGGTTGCCCTCGGCGCTACCCGAGGAGTCCTGGTGGAACAAGATGGCGGTGGCCGGCCCGTCGTGCACGAAGTTGCCGTTGCCGGCGGTGCCCGTCGTAGCCGTCGAGCCGAAGCAGAAGATGCCGCCTCCTTCGTTGAGATTCCGACCGAAGTCGAAGCACTCATTGCGCAGGAACGACCCGTTGGTCGAGAAGACGTAGGCGATGGACGACACCGCGGTATGCACGACGCAATCGGTCACCTGCAGCCCGTCGATCGAGGAGCCGTAGATGCCGCGCCGAATCTTGTTGTCGCCCGCCGGCACGAAGCCGTCGACGCGCAGGTTCTCGAGGATCACGTCGTTGGCAGTCACCGCGATGACCGCTTCAGATGGAGAGGCGCCGGTGCTCTGGACGACTGTCCCGACGTTTGGATCGGAGTCGGTGCCGGAGCCCTGAAGGCGCAGCGAGCGATCGGCGACGACGTCTTCCTGGTAGAAGCCTGGAGCGACCTCGACCGTGCCACCGGGCCAAACGGCCTGGATCGCCGGATTGATCTGGGTGAAGTCCGCGCCTCCGTCGTCGTCGACGGTCACCACCAGGTTCACCGGGCTGGCGAAGTCGACGAGCCCCAGAGCCGCGTCGTCGACCTGATGAAAGATGGAGCCCTCGATGAGCGCCGGAGCCGCCACGCCCCAGAAGTTGCCGGTCGCATCGATGTCGTCGTCGCAATCGACGAGCTGCAGGTTGAAGTTGCCCGAGTCGGCGAACAGGTTGTAGGTCGAGGTGTCACCCGAGAGCGTCACTTCCATGGGGAAGGTCTGATCGAGCAGGCTCTCGTGGAGCACGACGCCGGTCTCGAAGTTCACGATCTCGTTGTTCGTGGCCGAGACGCGGACGGTCCCGAAGCCGAAGGGGCTGACGTCGGTGGTCGCGAAGATCCCGGCACCTCCCGCAAGCGCACCGCCCTCGAGCTCGTTGTCGTCGATGACGTTGCTGCCCACGCCGAGGCCGAAGCAGACGATGGCGTTGGGGCAGTCGTCGATGCGGTTGAGCTCGGTGGTGATCAGCGTGCCGGGAGCGATCGACTGGACACCCTGGGCACAGCCGCTGATGTCGTTGTCTCGAATCGTCACCGGAGTGTTGCTTCCATTGGTGAGAACGCCGACGTCACAGCCGGTGAGGACGTTGCCCTCGAAGAGGCCGCCACCGCCGGACTGGAATCCGATACCGACCGAGCAGTCATCGACGACATTGTTCTTGGCTTCGCCGACGGCACCGAAGAAGAAGATGCCGACGGAATCGAGCGGCTCGGTGTTCACGCCGTGCACGTCGTTCGAGAGGAAGCGGTGACCGCTGCCGCCGGCGGCCGCGTAGAGCCCGCGGTAGACGACGCCGTCGACCTCGACGCCCGAGACGAGCAGGTTGTCGTAGGTGCCCGTCGTGAAGTCGGTGATGACGCCGCCGCGGGCGTCGAAGGCGCCGCCGATGTTCGGGTTGTCACCCAAGATCGTCAGCGAGGCGATCGTGACGTTCGAGGCCTGCACCCGAAAGACCCAGGCCGTGGTGCCGAGCTGGGAGCCCGGGCCCGAGCCAGGTCGCGACGTGGCCGGTGCGACGAGGGTGTCGCCCATACCCGAGCCGACGATGGCGACCGAGACCGGCACGATCACCTCTTCGGGGTAGAAGCCGGCGGCCACCAAGATGGTGTCACCCGCGACGGCATTGTCGACGGCTTCCTGGATGGTGGCATAGTCGGCCGGACCGTCGTCATCGACGGTGATCGTAGCCGCCTCGGGTGCACCGACGACGGCGAGGAGCATGGAGAAGATGAGAGTTTCGATCATCGTGCCACCTCCTCAGCGTGCCGGGTTGGCCAGGGGAGCGACCCGAACCGGACCGGCCGATTGGCCGGACGGCGTCCGATGGGCGCGCTTCTGCAGATCGCGATAAGCCGGCGTCGGCTCCTCGGCGACGGGCCAGGCTTCGGCCGGACGTCCTTTAGTCGGCGAATCGGTCGGCGTCGGCTCTTGTCCGATGACCCAAGCGGAAAGAACGGCCGCGCAAACGACCGACAGGGGCACGAAGAGGCGCATTCTTGGGCGTCTCATGAGAGCTCCTCCGAAGTGGGGTAGGACACGAGGCGACCGGTGTCGCCGGCGATCGTGCCCAGCGAGTTGTGACGAAGCAAAAGGGAGTGTTTCCCGAATCTCCGGCGCCCATTGTGCCGCTTTGGCCGGCCGTTTCAAGCGATGCGACCGGCGACTTCAAAGAAGTTCACAGCAGCCGAGCCAGATCGCGCCGCTATACTGGACGCGGAATGGAATCCGAGACCGGGCCCGGTCCGCGGAGAAGAAACATGTTCGAGACGAGCTGGCTTCGAGCGATCGCGATCGCGTCCTTGTTGACCACGAGTGCAGCATTCGCCTCCGACGATCTGATCCAACGCGACAAGAAGACGAGTCGTCGCGTCTACGCAGAGACCCTGCATCGCCTGGCCTCCGTCCAGTTCTCGCCGCGCTTCGAGAAGGTGACGGCCCGCGAGCTCGCAACTTACCTCGCGACGGTCTCGGAGCTGAGCTTCGTCGTGCATCCGAGCATCTTCGAGGAGACTCCCGAAGAGGAGCTGACCTTCACTCTCAGAGCGGAGAGGCTCTCGGCGCTCCAGTGCCTGAAGCTCTTCCTGCATCAGTGGAACCTACGCGCCGTGCATCGCCACGGCGTCATCTTGATCGTTCCCAAGAGCGAAGCCGACAAGAACGTCGTGCTGCGGTTCTACTCGATCCAGGACATGCTGATCCCGATCCGCGACTTCAAGGCACCCGACCTGAACTTGAAGCCGAGCAAGCGGGGCTTCGACATCGAGCCCGAGCCCGAGGAGACAGCGACCCGTGTCTTGGCCGGCGACGACATCGTCGACCTGATTCAGGAGAACACCGGCGGCGAGAGCTGGGACGAGAACGAGAAGGCCTCGATCCGCCTCTACAACGGCCTTCTGGTCGTGCGCCAAACCGAGGCCGTCCACCGCGAGATCCGCCGACTCCTGGCCGGACTCCGCGGCGCCAGATGATCGGAGCGCTGACATTCGGAGCGCGCGTCGGAGCGCCGGCTTCAGCCGGCCTCTTACCGTAGCCTCGCCATGCGTCACTGCAATCTGAGGGAGTGAAGGAATGAAGCTCTCTGTCTGGGCCGTGCTGATCTTGTCTCTCGGATTCCTCTGGGGAGGCAATACGCAGGAGCCATCGGCATCCGAGGAAAGCGATGAGTCGCGTGCGATCAGCCAAGAGCTGGCCGAGATCTACGCGGCCGATCAAGCGGACCGGGAGAGCCTCGACTTCGACGATCCGAAGACGATCCAGAAGATGATGCAGGGGGACCAAAAGCGCCTGGCCCGCGTCGAGGAGATCGTGTCGGCGGGGAAGCTCTCGACCGGCGAGAACTACTATCATGCCGCGATGGTCCTCCAGCATGGGCGTGGAGAGGAGCACTATCTCCTGTCCCATGTGCTGGCGACCGCGGCTGCATTCCAAGGGCACGAGCCGGGGCGCTGGCTGGCGGCCGCCTCTCTCGATCGATACCTGAACCAGATCGGCAAGCCGCAGATCTTCGGCACGCAGTACCACAAGCTGGGAGACGCCTGGAGCCAGGAGCCGTACGAGACCTCGATGGCCGACGCCATCCGGCGAGCGTACGGCGTCCCGACTCTCGAAGAAGGCCGTGCTCGATTGGAGGAGCTCCGGGACCGCTGAGGTGAAACAGGCCACTGGGAGCGCGGGCGTCCCGTCCGCATCGGGCCGCGCAGCGGCCGATCGTTTCACCACCTGCATGCTCCGAGCGCCGCGCCCGGGGGCGCCGCTGATCTGAAACATGGCATTCGGACCGCCCGCTTCAGCCAGTCTCCGTGTCCTCCATCCGAGCGCCTCGGAGGGGACCCGGACACGACATTCGAATCTCTGTGGCACGATGCTGCCGGGTGCGATCGGATTACGAATCTCCGCGGCACGATGCTGCCGGGTGCGATCGGACCACGTGGACCTCAAGAACCGCTGAGGCGGCTGCCGAGCACCGAGAGGTGCGCGGCCCGCTCGAAGCGCTCCAGCTCGGAAGCGACCACGCTCGGAACCTCCCAGTGCGGTGCATGACCGACGCCGGGTAGCTCGACCAATCGGGCGGGCAGGGCGTCCAAGAGATCCTGTTGGTCGGACCTCGTGAAGTAGGCGTCGTCCTGACCCCAGATCAGTAGCGTCGGCTGGAGCACCTGGCCGAGGATAGGCGCCGAGCGATACGCGAACATGCCGGCCAAAGCGCTGCGCCAGACGTGGATCGGCACCCGTGCGCTCTCGGCACACACGCGATCGAGAAAGGTGCCCGGTACGGGACGGCTCAGCGTGCTGAGCTGGAACTCACGAATGAAGTCCTCGGGGACCGGTCCCTCGATCGACTCCAGGGCAAGACGAAGCTCCTCGACGTCGCTCGAGCGAATCGTCGCGGTGGATCCGATCAAGACCAGGCGTGCGACGCGCTCGGCGCACTCGGCCGCCACGT
This sequence comes from Planctomycetota bacterium, assembly GCA_040219065.1. Taxonomy (GTDB): domain Bacteria; phylum Planctomycetota; class OFTM77; order OFTM77; family OFTM77; genus OFTM77. The sequence continues at coordinate 20,462 of JAVJTD010000101.1, read as the reverse complement.
GCTGAGCCACCAGGCTGCCCATGGAGTGCCCGACCAGCGTGATATCCGTCAGCTCGAGCGCGGTGAGAAGGCGGGCCACGTCTTGCGCCAGATCAGGCATCGAGTATCCCGTCTCGGGACGATCGGATCGCCCATGTCCTCGGAGGTCGACGGCGATCGCGCGTCGTCCCGGGGATAGGCGATCGAGCAGTCGGCTGAAGGAGAACCAGGAGTCGCTGTAGCCGTGCAAGAGCACGAGGGGGGATCCCGGAGTCTCTGCGGCACTTTCGGCCCAGGCGATCCGGAGACCGTTCGGAGTCTGACGGTCCGACAGAGACATCTCGGCTGGAGTCTTCATGTCCATTCCTCGCATTCGGTGGAGCTGGGCAGCGTGACGAGTACGTTGCCGAGATTCGAGAACACGAGGTGAGGACGATTCCCGAAGCAGAGAACCGGACCTGGGCCGAGGCGGAGAGCGTCGATCGAATGACCGGTCGCTCTCTCGATGGTCCCGCCGGTCGAGGGCTCCGGGCCTGGGGCCCGCAAAAGTGGGCCATTCGTGCCGGGAACAGAGTGCCAACCAGAGCCCGCGCGACCGAGACGGAGAGCGTCGATCGAATGACCGGTCGCCTTCTCGAGCGTGCCTCCGGTCCAACGGGGAGGCTCCGAGCAAAGGGGCCTTACAAAGTGGGCCATTCGTGCCGGGAACAGAATGCCAACCCGCGAAGGACGCTCGAAAGTGGGCCATTCGTGCCGGGAACAGAGTGCCAACCCGGGAGCTCACCGCATCAGCGGCGGAAGGTCGACACGGTCTCGATGTGGAACGTCTGCGGGAACATGTCGATCGGTTGCACGGTCTCGAGGTCGTATCCCGCTTCGAGCAGCACGCGCGTGTCGCGCGCCAGGGTCGCGGGATCGCATGAGACGTAGACGATGCGGGCAGGCGCTTTCTGGATCAAGGCGGGCAACGCCTTTGCACAGCCGCTGCGAGGCGGATCGAGCACGACGACGTCGAAGGTCCCGCGGATCTTCGGCAGCTCGCGCTCGAGCATCTCGGCACGCAGCTCGACGCGCCGGTCGACGAGGTTCACCCGAGCATCCGAGACCGCGGTCCGACTCGACTCCACCGCGACCACCTTGTCGGCATCCTCGGCGAGGAATGCGCTGAATAGGCCGACGCCGCAGTATCCGTCCAGCACCCGCTCGCCGGAGGCGACCGCAGCCGACTGGAGCACCAGGTCGACCAGCGAGTCGACGAGTAGGGCATTCGACTGGAAGAAGCTGCCGACGGAGACTCGGAAGTTGCGGTCCTTGACTCGCAGCGTCAACGGATCCGTCCGCGCCAGGTCGTTCGCGACGTGCTCGCTCCTCCAGGTTTGCAGCGGCGTCTCTTCATCATCGCCACTCCGGATCTCGAAGCGCTGGCCGCCGGTGAGCTGGCTGGTCGTGCTCAGCCAATGGTCGATCTGGGGGACCGCGATCGGGCAGCCGTCGACTGGAACGACGCGATCACTCCTCGCACCGCGGAATCCCGGACGTCCGTCTCGGGCGAGGGCGACCTGTATGTGGCGCCGATAGCCAAAGGGTGACGGGCAAGGAATGGCCTCTTCGACCTGCGGCGTCTCGATCCTTGCGATGCGCTGGAGCTGCTCGACGACGATCTCGCGTTTGAACCGGAGCTGGGCCTCGTAGCTGGCGTGCTGCCACTGGCAACCGCCGCAGGAGTCTTCCTGGACACCGGCGTGGGGGCAGGGTGGCTGGATGCGGTCGGGGGAAGCTTCGAGGACATCGACGACGTGGGCTCGGTCGAACTGGTCCTTCGACTCGTCGATCGCGACGCGAACCATTTCGCCAGGCAGCGCGCCGCTCACGAAGACGATCTTCCCTTCGGCGCGAGCGAGGCCGGCACCGCCGTGTGCCATCGACTCGATCCGGACGACGTTCGGATCCGGTTGGAGCTGTGAGGCCGGAGACTCTTCGGTCATGGATCGGTCCTGGGAGCGGATCGGAAGCCGGGCGGCCGACGCCCAGCGGCGCCCTCAGTAGACCGCAGAAGCACTCGGCTCGGCATCGGAAAATTCGGCCTCACGAGCCGAGGTGAGCACCGTATCCTTTCACATGTAAGTGCTTACATATCTCGATCGGTGGAGACTGTTGATCAACATGATGAGTGCCTTCGTCCTGGTTGTCGCCCTTTCGCTCCCTCTCGTGCAAGAGCCACATGAGTCGGGGTCTCTGCCCGAGGTCGAATCGTGCCAGGTCGAGGTGATGGGGGAGCGTTTGTTGCTTCGATCCGACTTGCTGTCCGAGAGCAGGACCTTGCGCGTCCACGTTCCCGCTGCCTACGCGACGACCGACTCTCGCTACCCCTTGCTCCTCGTCTTCGACGGTGAAGTCCACTTCGAGCACGTCGCGGCCAGTGCGGCTTTCCTCGCCGCCCAAGCAGCGATTCCCGAGCTGATCGTCGTAGCAATCCACAACACGGACCGCGAAGCCGACTTCACTCCAGCCGATCTCGAGCTGCCCGGAGTTCCGATCCGCCGGGCCGAGCGGTTCGCTGACTTTCTCGAGCAGGAGCTCGTGCCGTTCCTGGAGAAGCGGTATCGCACGGCGCCGCTTCGAATCGGCCTCGGGCACTCACATGGAGGCCTCTTCGTGACGTGGGCACTCGCGGCTCGCCCCTCGCTCATTGATTGGGCCATCGTGCTCGATGGTCCTGCGCACCACCGAGAGGGCTGGATCGCTCGCCGGTTGATCGGTCAGCTCGCTGAGGATGCCGATCGACGCGGGAGCCTGCTTTGCATCGATCGGAGCTTCGGCTGGCGAGAGGAGGATTGGCGACTCCTGGAATCGACGGCTCCAGTGACGTTCCCGGTCTGGCGATCCAAGCTGCCGAGCGAGTCCCACCAATCGCTCGCTCTGCCGGGAAGCTATGAGGCTTTGAGGAAAGCCTTCCAGGATTTCGCTCCGAGCTTCGAGCCCGGCACCTCGCTCGAAGAGATCGAACGGGCCTACCGGCTCCTCAGCGCGCGCTACGGGTACGAGGTGCTCGTCCCGATGCCTCGGCTTCTGGAAGCGATCGACGACCTCATCTGGGCCGGCAGGAGTGCGCCGGCCCTCGAGCTCATCGAGCGAGTGCGAGGTCGTCAGGAGTCACATCAGCTCGATTGGCTCGAGAGCCGAGCGCGCGAGGTGCTCGAGGTTGGGCCTCCGAGGGAATCGGTCGATGCGCTCTTGGCACTCGAACCACCGTCCGAGCGAGACATCGAGGAGTACCTCGGCCGTTGGCGAGGCGTGATCGAGGCACCGACGCCGATCACGGTGGAGCTGGAGCTCTCCCTGGATCAGGGTCGAGTCGTCGGCACGCTCACGACCCTCGCGGTCGGAGGCCTGCCAGTCGAGCGAGAGCCCGAGCCCCTCGTTCTGCTCAGACGCTTGGGAGACGGATCCGTGCAGTGGGGGGTGATGAATGGAAAGCGGCCTCGCGCCATCGTCGGGACGCGCGTGTGGGCCGTGGGCAGCGATCGGCTCGAGGGCGAGCAGGAGATGCTCGGCGTCGTTCTGCCGCCTCGGCTGCGCAGCCAGGTGAGACCGACACCGGTATGGATGGAGCGCCAACCTGACAAGTGAGCACCGGCTGGGGCATCCGCCCGAGGCGGCCGTCTCGGGTCCGGATAGCTCTCAATCGCGGACCTCGGTCACGGCATCTGGTACGGGATCCCAGACGATGGGGATCCTCTGTGCTTCCTGGCCATTCCGGAGCAGGATCGCGAAGGCCGCCTCGTCACTCAGCTCGACGATCGGCGAGCGGCCCTCTTGGAGCTGGATGCGCTCGCCGGCGTAGCTCCGGCCCGCGTCCAGGCGTGCGGACATCCGCAGCCGCTCACCGGTCACCGTCTCGGCTGCGAACTGAGTGACGTTCGGCCGGGACGAGATGAGCCGGAGGCGCCGAATCCGCGTCAGCATGATCTCGAGGTGCTGGCCGTCATCCTCTCCAGCGAGATCGATGGTCTTCGAGTGGACGCCGTCGCCCTTGAAGCGGAGCAATAGGTCGTTGCGCGGCACGCCCTCGAGCTCGAATCGGCCGTCGAGGCCGGTGGTGAGCTGTTGCCCGGTGTACATCCATTGCCCGCCGCTGGGGCTCCGCCTCTCGATCATCGTCAGCCGGATCAGGATACCGGCGATCGGGAGCTCATGCCGGTCGACGACGACGCCGTGCACCTTGCGGGCTAGGGACGGTCTCAGTCGAAACACGTAGTCGGACGTGCCGGCGGGAACGGGCTCGCTCACCTCGTCCCGCAGCGTCTTCGGATTCCAGGCACGAATGCGGTAGGTGCGGCCGGGATCCAGCCCTTCGAAGCGGAAGCGACCGGCCTCGTCGGATGTCCTCGGACCTTGCTCACCCGCGGCGATCTCCTCGACGCTGACCGGCTCGGTCGGGCCCGAGTAGCCGACCGGAAGCTGACCGCCGCGAACCTCGGAGCGAACCTCGGCGAAGGTCGCGTCGGCGAGGAGGAGCTTCCAGCCGGGCAAGGGTCGCCATTGATCGTCGACCAATGTGCCAGCGATCTCGGCGGGCTGACCCAACACCAGCTCGATCGGTGCGAGCGGCCCCGGGCTAGCCAGGACCACATCGCCGAAGCCCTCTCGCACCGCAGGAGCGTAGCCCTCCTTGTAGGCGAGCAGATCGGCGCCCGCCTCAGCTCCTTCGATCGTGAACCGTCCGGCTTCGTCGGTCGAGGTCTTCTCACTCCCGAGCTGGACCGTCGCTTCGGCGATGCCTTGACCCGCCGTGTCGACGACGATCCCCTGAACGCCGCGTCCGGGCGCCGTCTCGTCCTTTCGATAGAGCCGGATCCAGAGATCGCGCTGGATCGTCGCTGGCAAGGGCTGCGTGTGCGTACGGTAGCCGGGATGGCGCGCGCTTAGGAATCCCTCGGCAAACGTGGGCACGAGCGCCAAACGGAACGCGCCCTCGGCATCGCTTTGGACCTCGAGTCTCACGTACTGCGTCTCGTCGTTGATCGGAAGCTCTCGCAGAAAGCGGTTGGGAATGTCGACCTTCAGCTCCGCACCCTTGATCGGCTGATTGCCAGAGTCGACGACGTGCCCCGAGACCTCGACGCCCGGCATCGCGACGATCACGTACTCGGAGATTCCCGAGCTCACTCTCGCCTCGCCGAAGGTGACATACCCTTCCGTGCCCACGATCAACCGTTGCCCGTCGTCCAGGCTCACCGTGCAGCGGAAGCTGCCGTCGGAAGCAGTCTGGGCGAGTGGCGTATCCGGAGCCCCTTTCGAGGCGACGCTGACGCGGGGAAGTGGCTCACCGGCGAGCGTGATGACGCGACCTTGGATGGGGCGCGACGGGATCGCCGATTCGACCGGCTCAGTCGACGGCTCGGAACGCTCGTCCGACCGCGTGGCCTCTTTCTCGGAGCTCTCGGGCAGTGTCTCGAGCGGCTTAGCCGATGCAGATGCTTGGTTGCCCGGATCGACGGCCCCCGAGCTCGCCGCTTCGGGATCCTCCGCATCGAGCAGCACCCAAGCCGCGATGCCGATCAACAGCAACAGTCCGAGCAAAGAGAGCGGACGCCAGGCGCTGCGAGTGGCTACGGACATCGAGGCCTCCTGAATCATCGGTGCTTGCTCCGATTACACCAGACTCTGGCCGTCGGCCAAACCGTGTTGATCAATCGATCCAGAGCACGGCATCGGGGGCCGAGTGCCGACACACCACGGACCTCGTCGATTTCGACTGGTCGGGCGAGGGCTGGCTTGCCATGCTCTTCGGGCGACAGTCATGAGCCTGAGCAACGGAGAGCACGGATGCGTTGGATCACCTGGTGTGTGATCGGGTTGGCGGCGAGCGCGGTCTGCGCTCAGCCGGCCGTGGAGCGGGCCGCAAAGCGACCGAACATCGTCTTCATCTATGCCGATGACCATGCCCAACGCGCGGTCAGCGCTTACGGCTCGGATATCGTCGCGACGCCGAACATCGACCGACTGGCGGCGTCCGGGATGCGGTTTACTCAGAGCTTCGTCGCGAACTCGATCTGCGGGCCGGCGCGAGCGACGGTACTCACCGGCCTGCACTCGCATCTCAACGGCAAGATGACGAACCAGGACGGCTTTCGAGACGAGCTGCCGACCTTCGCTACCTTGCTGCAAGGCGCCGGCTATCGGACCGCGATGATCGGTAAGTGGCACCTCCCGACGAAGCCCCGCGGCTTCGACCACTGGATGATCGAGCGAGGTGGTTACTACAATCTCGACCTCGAGACGGCCGAAGGGCGCGAGCACCGCGAAGGCTACACGACCGAGATCCTCACCGACGAGGCGCTCGTGTGGATGGCGAAGCAGAAGGAGGCGGGCGAGCCGTTCTGTCTCTGGCTGAACCACTCGGCGGTGCACCGAACCTGGATGCCGGGGCCGGGTTACTTGACCCGTCACGACGAGCGGGAGATCCCCGAGCCCGAGACCCTCTTCGACGACTACACCGGGCGATCCCGGGGAGCCCAGGAAGCGCAGATGCGAATCGCACGCGACCTGTTCCCGGCCTACGACCTCAAGCTGCCGGTGACGGGCGAAGGCATCCTCGATCCGAGCGCGACCGGCCTTCTGAATCGGCTCACGCCGCAGCAGCGGGCGCTCTGGGACCGAGCCTACGGCCCCAAGAACAAGGCCTTCCTGGATGCCGAGCTCGAGGGTGAGAGCCTCGTGCGCTGGAAGTACCAGCGGTACATCAAGGACTACCTGCGCTGCGTGAGCGCGCTCGACGACAGCGTGGGCCGTGTGCTCGACTCGCTCACCAAGCTCGGCTTGGATGAGGATACCATCGTCATATACTCATCCGATCAAGGCTTCTTCCTCGGCGAGCACGGATGGTACGACAAGCGTTGGATGTACGAGCCGTCACTGCGGACGCCGTTCGTGGTGCGCTGGCCTGGCGTGACCGAGCCCGGCAGCACCTGCGACGCGCTGATCCAAAACATCGACGTCGCACCGACACTCCTCGAGTTGGGCAATGCGAAAGTGCCTGCCGCGATGCAGGGCCGGAGCTTGAGGCCGTGGCTCGAGGGCGAGGCGCCGAACGATTGGCGAGACGCGGTCTACTACCACTACCACCAGAAGGACTCGGGTCGCACCAACCACACCGTCGCGCGTCACATCGGTGTCCGCACCGAGCGCTTCAAGCTGATGTACCTCTACGATCTCGGTGACTGGGAGCTCTACGACCTCCAAGAGGATCCGCACGAGATCCACAACCTCGCCGGCAGGGAAGAGCATCAAGAGCTGCTCGCCGAGCTGAAGGAGAAGCTCCGCGAACTCGTGGCGAGATACGAAGACGAGACGGCGCCCGACTTCTGAGGTCCGCCCTGGGTCCCGTGGTCCAATCGCACCCGGCACGATGGGACCACACTTCCTTCGGTCGCGAGGGGGCCTTCGGTCAGTGCTTCTTGGCGAGCCGGCTCGTGGCGCGCTCGCGGGCGCTCCACTCCGACTCGAGAGCCGTCGGGCTCGCGTAGCCCATGGCTTGCAGCCATTCGCCGGTCTCGTATCGGCTCGAGAAGAGCTGGGCGAGCCCGCGTTGGCGATTCCGATCCTCGAAGCTGCCAGACTCGATCAGGTGCTGCACGAGGCGAGCGGATGCGGCGTCGTACCAGAAATGGAGGTCCGTCATCGGGCGGTCGAGCCGGGCGAGGATCTGCTGCTTCTCCAAGCGCTCCTTGAAGAGGAAGTAGAGCTGCTCCTCGGCCTCGACGTTCAGCAGCTCGCCCATCGGCAGCGGTAGCTGGCCGTCGACGATCGCCGAAGCGTATCGCTGCTCGAGGCGCTGCTCATCGTCGGTCTTGCCGTGGGCCGCCAGGTACTCGGTGAGACCTCGCTCGAACCAGAAGGCGACGAGTCGATCGACGCCGCTTTTGCTGTAGGCGTCGACGAGCATCCTCGCCGCCTCGCGGCGCAGCTCGTGGCGGCGGTGCTCGGCGGAGAAGGCGTCGAGGCGTGGATCATCGCAGAGCACCAGGGTGCGACTGCCGGGCTCGTAGCGAGCGATCGTGCCCTCGAAGGGCGCATCCAGGCCGCGGGCTCGGAAAAACTGCTCGAACGCGTCGACATTGGCCAAGCGGCAGACGGCGAAGCCTTCGAAGCCCGCGCGTCGCGCCAGGCCCAAGGGCACGGTGACTCGGCTCTCGAGCAACGCGAGCTGGTCCGCGAAGACCGCGACCTCTTTCTCTGTCCGTTGGCGAACCTTGGAGTCTTCGGCAGGCAAGGCGACGAGGAACGGCTTCGCCTCGATCACCGCGAAGCCTTGCTTCGTCAGCACCGCTTCGTCCGACCAAGTCGCTCGCCGGGTCGCGACGAATGTCTGGTAAGGATCGACCGGCTCTTCGGCCTTCGCGAGTGTGAGAGTCGTTTCTCTCTTCGCGGCCGACGTCTCGACCTGGACTCGCGCAAACTCCTCGACAGGTGTCGAATCGCCCCCGCCGCGGTGGAAGATCTCGGCGATGCTCTTCTGATGCGCTGGCCGCTCGAGCTCGCTAGCCGCCGCGATGATCACCGTCTCGGCCTGCACGGTCCGATCCCGGAGAGCGAAGAACAGGAACGCGCCCACGAAGAGGGCGCCACCGGTCGTCACCCAGAACAAGGACATCCACGCATTGCGGCTGGCGGCCAATCGCTTGGCGCGGCGATGACGACGATTGTGAGCGCGGCTGACAGTGGGGTCGTGTTGGGCGGTCATGTTCCAGGTTCTCCTTCGATGGTCCAGAGGGCGCTTCCCTCGGCGCGCTTGGACGACTGAGGCTCACCCATCCATTCGAAGGACCAGAAGAATCCCGTAACGGAATCGAAAACGTCAGGAAGTGATCGGCTCGCGATCCCTTCGTCCGGCGGGCCGCTCCGCCTGTACTGCGGCGTCGAATGTGGCGGATGGGGGGGCCGATGCCCGTGTTTCCGTGAAGGCCGCCCACGCCGCCGATCCTCCGAAGAGCAAGATTCTCTTACGGACTTCGAGCTCCTTCGCGAATGCGTGGCAGACGCAGTCACCCACGAAGCGAACGAGAGGATCGAACCATGTCATCGACCGACACGAGCTGGAGCACCCTGCTGGCCGGAATCCCCCTGATCGTCGGAATCGTGATCTTCTTCCTGAACCGCCGCCGCGAGCTGGGGGCGGACTTCAAGGCGCAGGCCGGCCGCGACCTCGTCTGGCTCTGGAGCATCACCTGCCTCGTCTTGTGGCTCGCCTCTCTGCTGCTCCAGCTACCACTCATCCGGGTGCACACTCCCGGCAGCGTCGTCGCGATCGCGATCCTGAACGGAGTCGTGTGCATGCTGCTCTGGGCGCCCGTCACGCTGGTCGGCCTCGGTTTGATCATACTTTCAAAGATACAGATGATGTCCGATGAGGATGCCCCCGTTTCGTCGACTCGCCTGGAGCGGAAGATCGAGCGCCGCCGCGAGCGCCGGGAGCGTGCCCGCGAGGCGTGAGGGAAGCAGCGAGCTCGCCGCGGGACGATCACCGGGGAGCTTGCCGTTTTCTCGCCGGTCTGCGACAAGGGGATTTGCCGACGCCCTTGAACATTCCTGTTTCGAGTCTCTGCCCCCCGAAGTCGCACGGAACACCACCTCGTCATGAGCGGTTGGAAGAAGCACGGGCGCCTCATCGTCCTGGGCCTCGTGATCGTCGCGCTGATCGTCGCGGCCCGCCTGTTGCCTCTCGGGGACTGGCTCGAGGCGCTCGATGAGTGGACGCGCTCACTGGGATTCTGGGGACCCTTCGTCTTCGGGGCCATCTACGTGGCCGCTGCGCTGCTCTTCGTGCCCGGATCGGCGATCACGCTCGCCGCGGGCGCCATCTTCGGACTCGGCATCGGATTCGTCGTCGTCTCAATAGCCTCGACGACGGCCGCGACGCTCGCCTTTCTCATCGCCCGAACCGTCGGACGCGACCACCTCGAGCGATTGGCCGACCGCTATCCCAAGTTCGCTGCCATCGACCGCGCCATCGCCGAGGGAGGCTGGAAGATCGTCGGCCTCCTGCGGCTCTCTCCGGTCATCCCCTTCTCGATCGGCAACTACCTTTTCGGACTGACGGCCGTACGGACACTGCCGTACGTCCTCGCCTCGTGGATCGGCATGGCACCTGGGACGTTTCTCTACGTCTACCTCGGACACCTGGGCCGCAGCGGCCTCGAGGTCGCCGCTAGCGAATCCCCGGAGCGAACGACGGGTGAGTGGCTCCTGCTCGGCGCCGGCCTCGTCTCGACCATCGTCGTCACCGTGATCGTCACGCGGCTCGCCCGCCGCGCGCTCGACGAGCAAACCGATCTGACTCCCGAGTCCAATTCCTGACCCCTTCGAACCGTACCGAGGAACTCCCGTGTCTCGACCCGAGCTCCCCGCGCTCGAGCCGTTCGACGCCCACAACGAACGCCTCGCCGATCGTGTCCACCCGGACGACTGGCAGCCGCCGGTGCCTGCGGATCGTTACAACCTCGTCGTCATCGGAGGCGGCACGGCCGGGCTGGTGACCGCGGCCGGTGCCGCCGGTCTGGGCGCCAAGGTGGCGCTCGTCGAACGGGGGCTCTTGGGCGGCGATTGCTTGAACGTCGGTTGCGTGCCCTCGAAGGCGCTGCTCGAGGCCGCGCGCGTCGTGGCGACGGTCAAACGAAGGCAGGCCTACGGGCTGAGATGCAAGAGTCCGGTCACGACGGACTTCGGCTCGGTGATGGAGCGGCTGCGCAGGCTGCGCGCGGACATCTCGGAGAACGACTCGGCGCAGCGGTTCCGCGATCTCGGTGTCGATGTCTTCCTCGGCGAAGCGCGCTTCGAGGGAGACCGGACCGTGAGGGTCGATGACGTCACGTTGCACTTCGCCAAGGCCTGCATCGCGACCGGAGCTCGCGCCAGCGCGCCGCCGATCGACGGGCTCGAGGCCGCTGGCTACCGCACGAACGAGACGCTGTTCTCCTTGACCGAGCTGCCGCAGCGCCTCGCGATCATCGGCGGTGGCCCGATCGGCTGCGAGATGGCGCAGGCTTTCGCGCGCTTCGGCTCGGAGGTGACCGTGCTCGAAGGCGGGACGCGTCTTCTCGGCAACGACTCGCCCGAGGCCGCTCGCATCGTCGCCGAATCTCTCGCGAGCGACGGCGTCGACATTCGGACCGAGGCTCAGGTGCAGCGAGTGGAGCAAACCGAGGGCACGCGGCGGCTGCATGCCTCGAATGGTGAGCCACTCGAGGTCGACGAGATTCTCGTCGCGACCGGCCGCAAGCCGAATGTCGATGGGCTCGGCCTGGAAGCTCTCGGCATCGAGCACGATCCCAAGAAGGGCATCGCAGTCGACGATCGTCTGCGCACGAGCCATCCTCATGTGTATGCGGCCGGTGATGTCTGCTCGAGGTATCAGTTCACCCACGCCGCCGACGCGATGGCGCGGATCGTCATCCGCAACGCGCTCTTCTTCGGACGAGCGAAGGTGTCGTCGCTCGTGATGCCTTGGTGCACCTACACCGATCCCGAAGTGGCCCACGTCGGGCCGCGCCATACCGAGCTCGCCGAGCGAGACGATGTTCATTCCACCCGCATCGAGCTCGCCGACGTCGACCGAGCGCGTCTCGATGGCTCGAGCGACGGCTTCCTCGAAGTCCACACGGATCGCAAGGGACGCATTCTTGCCGCAACGCTCGTCGCACCGCATGCCGGTGAGTCGATCTCCGAGATCGCCGTCGCCATCCGCGCCGGGATGAAGCTGTCGGATCTCTCCGAGGTGATCCATCCGTATCCGACGCAGGCCGAGATCATCCGCAAGGCGGGAGACGCGTTCAACAGGACGAAGCTGACGCCGACCGTCGCGAAGTGGATGTCGCGGTTCTTGGCGTGGAGACGGTGAAGGAGCGGAGATCGAGGGAGCGATGAGTCTAGTTTCGGGCTAGCTCACGGCCGCGCTGGCGGAGCGGCTCTCCAGCGCGGCGAGCATGCTCTGCTCGTAGCGCCGCGCGACGGCCTCCCAGGTGAAGCCGCCTTCGAAGATCCTGCGCCGACCTTGCTCACCGAGGCGCTCGCGGAGTGCCGGATCTTCGAGCAGGCGCGAGAGACCTTTCGCGATCGCCTCGATGTGTGAGCTGTCGACGAGGAGCCCGTTGACGCCGTCCTCGACGGCCTCTCGAACGCCGCCGACGTCGCCGGCGAGGACCGGCGTGCCGCAGACGTTGGCTTCGAGGTAGACGAGGCCGAGGCCTTCGGTGCGATTGCTGCCGTCGGTGTCGCGCGTGGTGAGGACGAAGAGATCGGCGAGGTGGTAGTAGAGCGGCAGCTCGTCATCGGGGACGAAGCCCTGGAAGTGGACGCGGTCAGCGAGACCGAGGTCCTTCGCCTGCTGACGCAGCGCGGCCTCGTGATCGCCTCGCCCGACGAGGACGTAGTGGACATCGTCGCGTCCGGACCGAGCCATCGCTTGGAGGACGTAGTCGTGTCCCTTCTTCTCACGCAGGTGGGCGACCGTCAGCAGCACGATCTTCCCGCGCACGCCCAAGCGGTCGCGCAGCGCTTCGACGCGAGAGGCGTCGACCTTGAAGTCAGTTGGAACGACGCCGCCACCCATGACCTCGACTCTGTCGGGGGCGAGGCCGTGTCCGAGGCAGAGCTCGCGCGTGTGCGTGGAGTTGGTGTAGACGCGCAGCGCGCCTTGCAGCCCGTTCAACATGCGCTTGCGAGTGTGACTGAGCTGGCCGGGCGGGAACGCGACCTCTTCGCCGTGGCACGTCACGAAGTAGGGGAGCTTGCGGTAGCGCGCGAACCAGGGGATGACCGAGCTGAAGCGGAACCAGTAGGGGAGGAACGCGACGTCGGCGCGATGCTTCTGGATCAGCCGCGGAACCGTCCAGTAGCTGTAAGCGCGATAGAGAGCGGTGGGCTTGAAGTACGCCTTGAGCCGCTCGATGCGTAAGCTGGCCTGTCGATCGTACTCGGCATCGCCCTCCATGTGCCGCACCGCGACGAGCACCTCGTGCCCGAACTGCTGCAGGTGCTGCACGACCTGAAAGGCATACGTCTCGAGCCCCCCCTCTTCGGGCGGGAACTCTTTCGTGTAACAGAAGATTCGCATCGTGTGCTCGATCGCTCCGCTTCTTGAGTGCCGAGTTCAGGGCGCCATCATACCGAGCTGGCCCGCCGCGTCAGGCGGGATTCCAAACGTCGACCGATCGAATCGAACAACGATGGGCAACACCAGCGCCAGCGCTCCGCGCTTCGATACGAACGGTGCAAGTTTGTCCCCAGAACCGGGGCTGCGCCCCGGGCCAATCCAGCGCCGGCGCTCCGCGCCCTGGAGATTGGCCATTCGGAAGGCCTGGGTCCCTAGGGCCGAAGGCCCGGCAGCGTGTAGCCCAGGCCGAAGGCCTGGGTTTCGGGCCCGTATACAACGCCGTCCCCCGCCCTGAAAGGGCGGCGGCGCCGATCTCCGCTCATCGTCCCGGTCGACGCGCCCAGCCGCCAGCGCCCGTTCAGGGCGAGTGATAAAAACATCATCATTGCATGCCCACCCCAGGCTTGGGCCGGAGGACCGGCCCCACCAGGGGCTACTCGCTGACGGCCCTTCGGGCCTGGCCTGATAGGTCCTCGCCCTGAAATGGCCAAACTCCAGGGGCCGAGCCCAGGCGCTCCGCGCCTCGTCCTCGCCGGATGCGGGATTGGTCATCGTGCATCGTGATCGCTCCGCTCGTGCGTCGTGATCGATCCAATCGTGCCTCGTGATTGGTCGTCGCCACCCTTCGTAAGTCGTCATCGTCATCGACTCTCCCCTCGTCATCGCCGTCCGTCCATCGCGAGCGCTCGGGCGCCTCGACCCCGAACCGGGTTGCATCGCGCTTTGGAGTGGAGTGAGATGGAGGTCCTGTCAGTAAGCACAGGTGAGGGAGAGACCCATGCTGCAGCAGCTCGCACTCTTGACGCTCTTGACGATCGGTGCGGAAGCCGAGCCGTCGGATCCGATCGTTCTGGAAGGACGGGTGGTCGGTCCGGACGAGCGGCCTGTTGAAGGCGCCGTCGTTTGCTTGATGTATGAATGTGAGGATGGGTGGCCAGGCGATCGGTGCTACCTCGGCTCGGCTCGCAGCGATGAGAATGGTTGCTTCCGCCTGGTCGCGTCTCGGGAGGCTCCGGACGGTGCATCGATCGAGCTGCAGGTCGTGCAGTTCGGCGTGGGCCAACTCAGGTTACCGTTCGCGGAAGTGAAAAAGCTCGGTCAACAACTCGAGCTTGCTCTGGATCCACCGGCAACGGTCGAGCTCGTCCTTCTCCTTTCGCGCGAATCCGAGCTCGTCGATCAGGACCTCTTCGTTCAAGCGACGCCTTTGCCAGAGACTCCGTTCTCGTGGATCATGAAGTTGTCAGAGCTGCCGATGCAAGTCCTCGAGCCGACGAAGGTCGGAGGCCATATCCGACGCGCTCGGATCGACTTGATCCCGGGCGCAGCGAGCTTTCGGGTCATCGGTCGTCACTCCAGCGTGGTGATTCACCGCGAGGCCGACCTCGGCCTGGAGCCCGGTGACCATAGGCGTCGCATGATCGACCTCAGCGGGAGGATTCGCTTCCGAGTCGTGGATCAGCACACGCGAGCGCCGGTTCCCAAAGCCGAGATCCGCACGTTGCTCCTCGAGGAGGGGCCAGGCCCCAATGAGTATAAGGCCCAGGCCGACGAGAACGGGCTTGTTACCATTCTGGATGTCCCGCCCCATCAACAGTGCGTGATTCAGGTCGGGAAGTACGGTTACTCTTGGACCTCGCTCGTCATGCAGGTTCCGGGACCCGCGGAAGAGCTCGAGGACATCGCGATCGAGCGGTCAGCGATGATCATCGGAACAGTTCACCTTCCAAACGGCAGGAAGATCGGCGGAGACGACGTCCGTGCCATCGTCGAGGTGGGGGATGACTGGGACGCGATCCAAGTCAGCCGGAAAGGCGGATTTCGCCTCGAAGATCTGCCGCCCGGCGTTCAGCTCGAGATTCACTTCGAGATCAATGGTGATCCAATCGGTGAGCCTCAGGAGATCGTCCTGAAGCCTGGCGAGAAGCGGAGGATCACCTTCGAGCTGTGAGCCGACCGGAACCGGGGCTGCGCCCCGGCCTAATCCTGCGCCGGCGCTCCGCGCCACCATTCGGAAGGCCTGGGTCCCTAGGGCCGAAGGCCCGGCAGCGTGTAGCCCAGGCCGAAGGCCTGGGTTTCGGGCCCGTATACAACGCCTTCCCCCGCCCTGAAAGGGCGGCGGCGCCGATCCTCGCTCATCGTCCCGGTCGACGCGCCCAGCCGCCAGCGCCCCTTCAGGGCGAGTGATAAAAACATCATCATTGCATGCCCACCCCAAGCGGGGCCGGAGGACCGGCCCAAGCCTGGGGCTACTCGCTGACGGCCGTTCGGGCCTGGCCTGATAGTTCCTCGCTCTGAAATGGCCAAACTCCGGGGCCGAAGGCCCAGGCGCTCCGCGCCTCGTCATCGCCGGGTGCAGGATCGGTCATCGTGCCTCGTAATCGCTCCCTTCGTGCGTCGTGCTTCGTGATCGGTCCGCTCGCGCGTCGTCATCGACCACCCGACCACCCTAGAAGATGTGTCTTGGTTCCTTGGTGCTCTGGTTCCTGGGTGACCAGATGATCATGTCGAGCCCTGATCATCCGGGTTCGATTCGAGGCACCCAAACACCCAAACACACGACCACCCGAGCACCTGACCACCCGATCACCCGATCCCCGAATACGCCTCCTGCACGATCCGGAAGACCTCCGCATCGCTTCGCACTGCCGCTGCGCGCTCCTTGTGCCGACGCTCGCGGCAGGCTTTGCGGTAGGGGAGTGCTTGGAAGAGGATGCGGTAGAACTCGAGGTCGCCGGCGAAGATTCGTGTCAGGCAGCGTACCCCCATCGGCAGGAGATGGTGCCTCAGCAGGAAGCCGCGATCGGTGAAGTTGCTCCAGGAGAAGATGAGGCGGTTGCGGTAGACGAGTCGCTCGAGGGCGCGATCGCCGTAGCGCTCGCTGAGGGAGCCCTTCCGTTCGTGGCGGACCTTGGCTCCTGGCTCGAGCTCGATGCGGTAGCCTCGCTTCCAGGCCCGGTAGGACAGGTCGACGTCTTCCAGGTACGCGGGCCGGTAGATGGGGTCGAAGCCGCCGAGCTCCAAGAACACCCGCCGCCGGTAGACGGCATGTCCGCCCGTCGCGAAGAAGGTCGCCGTCCGCGCCGTCACTCGGTCGGGGTCGAAGCTCGTCTCGGGGTTCCGGCCGCCGGCCCTCTTGAAGCGGAAGTGTCCGTGCTTCAGGTAGGGAATCTTCAAATGTTCATACTGCTCGCCGTTGTCGGCATAGACCGACACCGCCGAGACCGCGAAGAGCCGCTCGTCCCCTTCGAACGGCGAGATCAGCTTTTCGAAGCAATCGGCCTCGGGCATCACGTCGCTGTTGACGAGCGCCACCAGCTCGGTGTCGGCAGCCTCCACGCCCGAGCGGCACGCCTCACCAAAGCCGCGATTCTCCGCGTGACGGACGAGGCGCACCATAGGAAAGCGCTCCTCCAAGAAGGCGACGCTGTCATCGGTGCTGGCATCGTCGACCACGATCACCTCGGCCCCGACCCGCTCAGCCGCTTGCAGCGTGTGTGGCAAGCACCGCTCGAGGATCTGGCGACCGTTGTAGTTGGGGACGATGACGGTGAGCATTGAAGGCCCGGCGCGCGCCGGCTCGTTCAGAGACCGCTCGAGGTTTCTCGGCTGTGGGACCGAGGACGTTCGGACCGCCGGCGCGAGTCGGCCAAGAGCCGCTCGTACACCGCCAGCGTCCCTTCGCAGGTGGCGTCGTAGGTGAATTCCCGCTCGACCATCTCGCGGCCGCCGCGGCCGAGGCGCCGCGCCTCTTGCGCATCCAACAGCAACGACGCGATCCCTTCGGCCAGCGCCACAGGCTCTTTCGGTGGCACGAGTACGCCCGTCTGGCCGGGTCGCACGATCTCGGGAATGCCGCCGACCTTGCTGGCCACCACGGGCCGCTCGCAGACCAGCGCATCCAAGATCGAGGTGCACAGCCCCTCGAGCACCGACGGCATGACGAAGACGTCCAGTGCGTGCAGCACGCTCGGGATGTCGCTGCGAAAGCCGGTGAACACCAGGTGCTCCCGATCCTCGGGGGACAGCTTCGCGGCCTCCTCGCGCAGCAGCTCCTCGCGATCGCCGTGACCGATCAGGAGCACGACTGCTTCGGGCACCTGGCGCCTCAGCTCGGGGATCGCCCGGATCAGATACTCCTGCGCCTTGTGCCAGCCGAAGTGCGCCACGCAGCCCACCAGCCGCGCTTCCCTCGCCAGCTTCAACTCGGACTTCAGATCGACGGGCGGCACGCTCTCGAACCTCCCCGGATCGATACCGCTGTAGACGATCGAGATCCGCTCGGCCGGGATGCCGTCCTTCACCAACACATCCCGCACCGCCTTCGATATCGCGATGAAGTGGTCGACGCCGAAGCGATACTTCCAGCCGCTCACGCTGAGCTTGTGGCGGTGGATCGAGAAGTCGACGCGCCGCGAGACGATGCGGAGCCCTTGGCCGGTGATGGTCGCTGCCGCGCAGCCCAGCGTATGGGCGTGCGAGGTGTGCATGTGGACGACGTCGTACTTCACCTTCTTGAGCAGCTTGGCGATGCGGCCGATCGCCATCGGGTTGAGCTCGCCGCGCAGCGAGAACTCGAACGTCTCGAGCCCGAGCGAGCGAGCCTTCTCCCCGAGCGGAGCGCCGGGCGGGCAGAGCACATGCGAGTCGTGTCCGCGGCGATGCAGGCCGTCCGCCAAGTACAGCGTCTGCTGCTCGCCGCCGCGCCAAGTGCGCTCGGTGTTGATGTGCAGCACCTTCATGAGGCTCCCCCCTGCCGCGCGACGGCGACGATCGTGCCGGCGAAGTCGACCCCGAGATACCGATGGAGCCAAACGAAGACGCCCAGTCGCAGCGCGCGCTGCAGCGCCGGCGCGTTGTAGATGCGGAACAGCTCGGGCGGCTCGAGCCCGGCGAGGATCATCAGCCCGCCGAGCTCGTCGTAGCAGTACGGCGTCTTGTGGGTCGCATCGCGCAGGTACTGTCCCGGGCAGAACACGTTCGGTGTCGTGAGCAGCACGTGCCCGCCCGGCTTCGTCAGGCGTGCCAGCTTCTGGACGAGCTCGCCGCCTTCGACGAGGCCGAGATGCTCGATCACCTCGCACATCACGATGAGGTCGAACTGCCGGTCGACATCGTCCAGCGAGTAGTAGTCGTGGGGCAGGCGGCGATCGATGTCCATGCTGTGGTAGGACGCCTTCGGCCGGTCCCTCTTCACGAAGCGCTCGAGCTTTCGCTCATGAGCACCGACATCGAGCACCGAGCCACCTTCCTTCAGATACTCACGCGCCACGTCCCAGATGCGCTTCTTGACCGGCAACGTCCAGACGCGGCGATAGCGACCCTGGACACGGCGCCTTTGCGCGTAGAGCTCGCTCCAGTCGAGGCCCGACGTCTTCTCTGCCTGGGTCGTCACGAGTGGCTCGAGGGGACGGCCGCGGCGCGCGAGATCGCGTCCGACTCCGCGAAGCGCTCCGGCACCGCGCCTTCGCGACGCTCGCGCTCCACACGGTCCCGTAGCTCGCGGATCGTGTCGCGCGTCACCGGCTTCACCCAGTACACCAGAGGATCGTCGTCGGCCTCGTAGACCTCACGCATCCGAGCCGAGTAGTTCTCGATCGTGTCGAGGACCTTGCACGGCACACCCGCCGCGACGACGCCCGCCGGCAAGCTCTTGGTGACCAGAGAGCCCGCACCGATGACCGTGCCTGCGCCGACCTCGACGCCGCACAGGATGATCGACGACACGCCGACGTAGACGCGGTCCCGCAGGACGACCTTGCCGAACTTGGTCGGCAAATCGCAGTGCGACCAGGTGGACGAGTCGTGCAGGATGATCCGGCAGTTCTCGCCGATGCCCACGCCGTCTCCGATCTCGAGCAGGAACGAAGCGCGCTGCTCGATCTCGACGTTCTTGTCGATGAAGACGTTCCGCCCGACGACCGCACCCCGGTAGCGAAGCAGCTCGACCGGATCCTTGCGCCGCTTGGCGATATCGAGCTTCTCACGAGTGAAGCGGATGGGATGTCGTAAAAGGCGCGCCCAGCTCATGACCGCCCTCCGGTTGCCAAATCACCACAGTCGTTCCCGACCCCGCGCCCATCATATCGCTCGAACTCCCCGCGCCAAGGGCCGAGACCGGGAGGCCGCGGTGTCTGCTCGATCTGTGCAATCCCGATCTCCTCAACTTTCGGCGTGCTCTCGCCGATGAAGCAGGCGGAGCTGTCTCCGGGCGACCCTGCGCCCACCCCGAAACCGAGTGGAGTCGATCGATGGTATTCCTCTTCAGTGCGTTGCTCGTGTTCGTCGGTCTCGCGCCGACGTCGGACTTCGATCTCGAAGGTCTGGTCCTCGACGCGGGCGGCAAGCCCGTGGCCGAGGCGGAGATCGTGCTGACCTGGGCGCATCCGGGCGAGGCGCCTCGGCTGGAATCGATGACACGAACCGACGAGCAGGGGCGCTTTATCGTGCCGATGCGAACGGGCACGAACGGACGAGCCTTCTGGCCGCCGCGCACCGTGTGGGCCCGCGGAGAGGACGACGCGATCGCGTGGCGGACCCTGCACCCGGGCAATCCGCCGGCGGAGGCGATCCGGCTGGTGCTGCGACCGCGCATCTCGACCCGCTGGACGCTGACCGGACCCGACGGCGAGCCCGTCGAGAACGCACATGTCACCCCGCGGGCAATCGGGGACGAGACGCGTCTCTTGCCCGACGTGCTGGCGCAGTCCTTGATGCGGGTGACCGATGAGACGGGGACGTTCTGGCTCGAGCGGATCGCCGCCGAGGCCTGGACCGACTTCACGGTCGCGACGTCGGCCTATGGACAGCAGTGGTTTCGCCGTCGCCCGAACGAGCGCGTGGGCGCGACGACGCTCCTACCGACGGGCCGCGTCCAAGGCCGTCTGATCGGCGAAGATCCCGAGCAGCTCTCCCGTCGCCGCGTGCGCCTCGAGACGATCGTCGATGGCGGACGGGCCGGCGGAGAGGTCGAGGTCCTGACCGATGAGCAGGGCGCCTTCGTCGTCGATCGACTCGCCGCGGGGGCGTTGATCGTCTCTGTGGAATCGGCGGGCAGCGAAGCGCACGGCGCGGCGCCGCGCGGCTACGGCCTGCTCAGCGAGGGTGAGACGATGGAGGTGACGGTCGAGCTGCAGGTGCCGGTCGCCATCGAAGGACGAGTGGTCGAGGCCGAGAGCGGCCGCGGCGTCGGCGGGGCGCAGATCCATCTGGTCGGCACTGACGAGCATGCGACCACGACGGCCGGCGGCTACTGGAAGCTGTCCGTCTTGCCCGGGCGTTACGCCATCGGTGTCTCGATCGACGATCGCTCCTTCGTCGACATCGGGGT
>JAVJTD010000094.1:0-18834 GCA_040219065.1 Planctomycetota bacterium | reverse complement strand
TCCCCCCTCCTGGCCCCCGACTCCCATCCCCGCGTCGATCTGCCATGGCGGAAAAGCTACCAACCTCTCGCCTTCGCCGCCAGCGATTTCCCCTAACCGTTTGCCACGGCTCTCAGTGAGATTGAGAAAGACTGAGCCCTGACGGACGCCACCTCCGGCACTCGCGAGGGTCACTGGCCGATCGATCTCCAACGCAGGATCGGTGGCGACGTTCGATCGCGGATCCGCCGGGCACACGACCACCAGCCGAGACGAACCCCGCGTCATTGACGCCTTTGAGCGATCAGCTCGGCCACGATGGACACGCAGATCTCCTCGTGCGTCTTGGCACCGATCGAGAGGCCGACCGGGGAGTGCACGCTCTGCAGCCACTCGCGGTCGATGCCTTCGGACTCCAGCGCCTCGTAGATCAGCGCCGCCTTGCGCCGGCTCCCGAGCATGCCGACGTACCGCGGGCGAAACCGGGCCACTTGCCGCAGCACCGTCGCGTCGTGCTGATGACCGCGCGTCGCGATGACGACGTAGGCGCTCTCGGGGATCGCGAGCTTCTCGAAGATCGCGATCCAGTCGCCCGAATGCCGCTTCGCAGCGGCGGGAAAGCGCTCCGAGGACACGTACTCCTCGCGATCGTCGGCGATCTCGACCCGGAAGCCGGCGATCGCCGCAAGCTGGGTCAGGACCTTGCCGACGTGACCGGCGCCGAAGACGAGCAAGGTCGGCGGTGCGATCGGCTCGATGAAGATGCGCACCTCGCCGCCGCAGACCAGGCCTTCGTCCGGCAGGCTCTCCTCGTTCATCTCGAACGACAGCAGCCGAGCTCGTCCGTCGCGGGCCACCTCGCGAGCGGCATCGAAGACCTCGGCCTCGACACACCCCCCGCCAATCGTGCCTTTCATGTCTCCCGACTCGGTGACGAGCAGCTTCATACCGACCTGGCCGGGCGTCGAACCGATGGTCTCGACGATGGTCGCCAAGGCTGCCAGCTCACCGCGGGAGCGGAGGCGGACGATGTCGTCGTAGAGGTCGCCGCCCGCGCTCTGGCGCTCGGCGTCGGTCTTCGGCTCGTGCAGCATGCGGATTCAGTCGCCGTCCTGGATGAAGATCTTCCCGTCGCCGATGCGCCCAGTGCGGCACGCCTCGAGGAGCGCCTCGACCACGGACTCGGCGGCAGTGGCAGGGACCCAGCACTCGAGCCGAACCTTCGGCAGGAAGGTGATCTCGTACTCGGTGCCTTGGTAGAGCTCGAGATGCCCCTTCTGTCGACCGTATCCCCGCACCTCACGAATCAGGAGCTGCTCGACCGCTTGCCCCTTCAGGGCCTCGATGGCCGCGTCGAGCTTGAACGGCTTGATGATGGCGGTGATGCGCTTCAACAATGGGACCTCCTGGGCACTCGGCATTCGATCCTACTGCGTCGTTGCTCCGGGTGAAAGCCGGTTGAGCGCGAACCGGCGCCCGTGCAGAATGGTCGCGGCCTCTCAGGCGTCCGATGCCGAGCTCCGCTTCGGACAGGACGCGATCGCGGCGGACCGCTGCCAGGGAACGGTTCGAGGGGAGGGGCCTGGGCGTCATCACGAGTCGGCTTCGCAGGGAGGCCGATTCCGAGGGAGGGGCAACGACTTCGGTACCGGGAGTCGTGCGCCCGAGGTCCACGTCACGTGGCCGACGAGGCATCGTCCTCGGGGAGCACATGGCCGAATCGTCGTCCCGAACACTGTCGTCGGCTCGCGTGATCAGCGCCTACACGCTGCTCAGCCGAATGCTCGGACTCGTCCGAGACGTCCTGTGCTTCCAGGCCTTCGGTGCGGTCGGTCTCAGCGCATTCCTCTGGGCCTGGACCCTGCCGAACCTCTTCCGCCGCATCCTTGGCGAAGGGGCGTTCGGGTCCGCCTTCATCCCGATCTTCACGCGCCACCTCGAAGGAAAGGAGCCCGAGCGCGCTTGGCGCTTCGCCGGCCGATCGCTCAGCTTCCTCATCGCCGTGCTCGTGACGTTGACGGTCATCGCCGAGCTCGCCCTGTGGGTCTTTCCTGCCGAGGTCGCGGCCGGCTTCTTCGGCGGCGAAGCGGCCGCGCGCTCGGCGCTCGAGCTGGTCGCATGGCTACTGCCCTACTTGGTGTTCATCTGCCTCGTCGGATTCCTGCAAGGCATCCTGAACTCGCAGGGGCACTTCGCGATGCCAGCCTTCGCCCCGGTGCTCCTGAACGTCTTCTGGATCGGCGGCTTCTTCGTCTCTCGCGCCGCCTTCGCGTCTTCACCGGACCTCCAGCTCCGGTTTCTCGCCGCCTCGCTGCTGCTCGGTGGTCTGGCGCAGCTCCTCATCCAGCTCCCACCACTCCGGAAAGTGTCGCAGGGACGCCTGAAGTTCAGCGTCAGCGGGTGGTGGGAAGGTGATCTCAAAGAGCTGTGGCGGCAAACGGCGCCGGTGATCCTCGGTCTCTCGGCCGTTCAGATCAACCTGGTGGTCGACCGCGCGATCGCCCAAGCGGTCGTCGGACCGTCCGCGAACTCTGTGCTCTTCCTCGGCAACCGCCTCGCCATGCTGCCCCTCGCCTTGATCGGCGTCGCGCTCGGCACCGCGATCTTCCCGTCGCTCTCGCGCTCCCACAGCCGCACCGACCAAGACGGCCTGCGCCGAACGCTCTCGCGCGCACTGCGCATCGCCCTCGGTCTCGCCGTGCCTGCCTCGGTCGGCCTGATGATCCTCGCCCGGCCCGTCACCGAGCTGTTCTTCGAGTACCGTCAGTTCGGCGAGCGCGATGCTGCCGGCACGGCAGCCTGCATCGCCGCCTATGCGATCGGGATCCCGGCCACCTGCCTCAACACCATCCTCATGCGCGTCTTCTTCGCGCGCGGTGAGGCGAGGCGAGCGATGCACGTCTCGGTGGCGCTGATCGCGGTCAATGCCGCCCTGACGCTCGCGCTGGTCTTCCCCTTAGGCGCCGCCGGAAGCGCCATCGCCACCTCCCTGACCAGCTTCGTCCAGCTCGCCTGGCTCCTCCGGATCCTGAGCAAGCACTTCGACGGCGAGTCCCTGTTCCGCACCGGCCCATCCGCGTGGTCATTGCGGCTGGCCGTGCCGCCGCTCCTGATGGGCGCGAGCGTGGCGGCCTGCCTCTGGGGACTCGGGTGGACGTTCGCCGGGGAGCCCGGATTGCCAGGACGAATCACCAGCGTCGTCCTGCCGGTGATCATCGGAGTCCTCACGTTCCTCATCCTCGCACGCCGCTTCGATCCCGACACCTTCCAGGCCGCGATCGGACTGCGCCGGAGACGCTCCTCATGACGCCCCTCAACTGGCCGGTCGGCACGATCCGCACCCTTGCCGTTCTCACCCTCGCCACCCTGGTCGGCGTCCAGCTCGCCAAGGCTCAGGACGTTTCCCCGGTCGTCGGGGGACTGACGATCCTCGTGATCGGGTACTACTTCGGTTACCGCTCGGCGACCGGCGGCGAGTCACCGTTCCGATTGCCGTCCGGCTCGATCCGGTTTGCATTGACGGCGCTCGCCGCCTTTCTCGCCTACCGCCGCTACGAAGCGGGAGACCTCTTCGAGCTCGGCGAACCGCTCGGCGCTTTGTTCCTGCTCGTCCTGAGCTTCCTGGCGGGCAATGCCTGGCGAGCGATGATGAAGGTGCTGCTGCGCGGCGGGGGCGGAACGCCAGCCGGTCTCGGCAATCACGCCAAGGGCGTCGCGATGATCGGGTCCCTGACCGCCCTGGTGCTCTTCGCCGTCCTGGGCGAAGACGCCTTCGAGCGCTTCACCCCCGAACAAATCCAAAGCGTCCTCGCCGCCATCATCGGCTTCTACTTCGGCAGCCGCTCCAGCGGGTGATCGAGCAGTGAGAAACGATCGGAGCCCGAACAGGTCCCTATCGCGAGGTTGGGAACACGCTCGCGCACAGAGCTCGAGATCGATTCAGTGGGGCCTCGTGAGGGACGACGGGACCGGATCCCGCAGGCGAAAACGAGGGAACGTTCCGCCACCCTGACCGACGGGCATATCGGATCGTCCCTTACTCATCGGCAGACGGATGACGTCCCCGTCGTGAACCTCGCCGTCCCAACGGCAACGGCTCCATGTCAGAGACCCGTGCGGGCTCTGATCTCAGATCAGGCGCTCCCAGGCTGGGCCTGGGAGCAACTCAACCCATCATTGCGTCACGAGCGAGCTGGTCGGGGTGACGCCGGTGACGGTGCCGCCCGAGGTGGTGAAGCCCGCGAAGTAGACGCGCAATCCGACCGGGATCGTGCCCGGCAAGGTCAACGGGAAGGTGCCTGCGCCTGGGCATC
The DNA here is from genome assembly GCA_040219065.1 of Planctomycetota bacterium. Classification (GTDB taxonomy): domain Bacteria; phylum Planctomycetota; class OFTM77; order OFTM77; family OFTM77; genus OFTM77. Next base: position 14,542 of record JAVJTD010000094.1, on the reverse strand, counting down.
CGCTCAGCGTCGTTTGCCGCAGGAGCCCTGGGAGCGAGAGCCAGAGGTTGAAGATCGGATCGACTCCGAGGCCCAGCTTCTGACCGCCACTGCCGGGGATCGTGATCCCTCCGGTGAGGCTGCCGTCCGAGAGGCTCAGGAACACCTGCGCCGACTGCCCGTTCTTGGCCGGCGGGTTCAACGAGGTGAAGCTCACCGAAGCGCCGCCGGTCGCCGGTCCGTTGAAGCGGAACAGCGTGTCGAACTCGTCGGAGCCCATGTCGATGATCGACAGCCCGTCCGAGTCACCGTCGACCGTCCGGAGGTCACCTTCGATGTCATGCGTCGGAGGAGAGCCCAGGTTGACACCCGCATCGATGCAGGGCGAAGCGCAATCGAGGCGAAAGTCGCCGAGGACCGGGTCAATGAAGCTGGGATCGTTGCTCAGATTTCCGACGCCGGGATAACCGCCCTGCACGGTGGTGTAAGTGATGGTCGAGCTTCCGCTGCCGCCGAGCTCGTAGACCTCGTCGGGGCTGTTGTTCCACAGGATGCTGTTCCACACCGTCGGCGAGGCTGCGAAGACGTTGATCGCACCACCGGTGCCGCCCGAGTTCTGGGTGATGGTGTTGTTGATGATCTGCGGGCTGCAGTTGAACAGCACGTTGATCGCGCCACCGAGGCCTGGACCGACATTGCGGGCGATGAGGTTGTTCTTGATGACGGGGTCCGACAGCGCGTTGATGCCGATTCCCGCGCCGGCACCACCGGCGGTGCTCTGGTTGTCGACGATGACGTTGTTCGCGACGTAGGGATGCGAGCTGTAGTAGATCGAGATGCCGCCACCGATGTCGGAGATGTTGCCGGTGATCGTGTTGTTGACGATCGTCGGCGAGGCCTTGAAGCACGAGACACCGCCGCCGAAGACGCCCCCGATGTCATCGGACTTGCCGTTCCGGATCGTGAAGCCGTCGATCACCGAGCCCGAGCCCTCGAAGTTCGCGAACGTCACCACCGGGCCGCTCGCCCCGCCGTCGATGATCGTCACGCTCGGACCACGGGTGCTCCGCACCGTGATCGCCTTGCCCTGGAAGTCGATGTTCTCGGTATAAGTCCCCGGATCGACGAGCACGGTGTCGCCGTTGATCGCGGCCGCGATGGCCGCCTGGATCGTCGGGTGGTCCTGAGGCACGCGAATGTCCGAGCCGAAGGCGGGCAGCGTCAAGGCGAGTGCCCAAAGCACGGGGAGACCTCGAAGCAGGGATCTCATGGCATTCCTCCGCAGAAGGGTCTGGGGCGCGTGGCCACACGCGCCGGGGAAGATCTCTCTGGCGAAGACCCTGAGAGCGTTCCGTCTGCGGGTTTCTCGGACTTTCCGAAAAAACTGCCGAGGCGCCTCAAAGGTTAACGCTGATCCTTCTGCGGATCGGACCGGGAGGCCCAGGCCCGCTCGACCTCGTCCAGGAACCGCAGCGCTTCGGAATCGTGGCGGTAAGCACGCGACCCGACCGTCTCCGACAACCGCAGCCTCAGCGAAGCGGTCTTGCCGGCATCGCCGTTCGCCAAATGGGAGAGTGCCAGGAACGCCAGATCGGCCGGGTGCTCATGTCCGAAGCTGGCGCGATTCATGCCGAGTGACTGCTCGAGTGCCCGGACCGCGTCCTCGTGGCGACCGAGGCGATAGAGACCGACACCGACCGTATTCAGCAAGGCGCCATTGTCCGGATCCACCGAAAAAATCGCCTGAGCCAGCTCGAGCCGAGTGCGATGTCGCCGAGGCTCTCGGCCTTCGACCGACAATATCAGCCAGCAGTCGTTCAAGAGCGTGTTCCAGTCGCCCGCACCCGATGCTCCTGCCCGAAGCGCTTCACGAGCATGATGCAATGAAGCGGCACCGCCATCGCCCGTCATGACCGCAGCACGCCCTTCGATCAGCAGCCACGGCACCTCCCGCCCCGCCTCCTCGCGGGGAATCAAGCGAAGCGCCGCGTCCAGCGCTCGCCGTCGTGGCGCCCCGGACGTGGCCAGCTCGGCCGCCTCCAAGTACAGGCAAGCGGCCATGCGCCGCGCGGCCTCGTCATTCTCGCTTCCTGAAGACTCGGCGACCTCGAGCACCGTTTCGATCGGCACGTCGTCGCCCAGAACGCACCAGCGAAGTAGCGCCTCGGCCCGCTTCCTTCGCATCGTGAGTGATCCGTCAGCAGCCGCTCTCGTCCACAGCGTGAAAGACCGCTCGGCGAGCTCGGCGTCCGTGGCATCACGCCGGCGACGCATCAATTGGTCGAGCCAGGTCGCGAGTCGATCCGGTGGCACGGCCATGTGTGGTGCGACCTCAGCCAGGTCCAGGATGTCGTCGATCAGCTCGAGCGCCGTCTCTCTCGGACCCCGGTCCTCCAGCACGCAGTACATCGCCGGGACGATCTTCAGCGCGAGCGCCTCGAGGAGATCGGGAGCAATCTCGAGCGCGACATCCGCTAGTCGCGCGGTCTCGCGATACGCCTCGGCCATGGGACGACCGTTGAGCCGCGCTTCCTCGCCGAGCAAGTAAGCACGCTGCGAGCGATACAGTGCGACGACGGCCCGATCGGCTCCGCCGGCTTCCAGTCGGTCGATGTCCTCACCGAGCTCTTCATGGCGAGCGCGGTCGAGCGTGAGACTCTTCGAGAGGTCACTCTGCAGCTCGAGGATCGATACCTGCAGCAGTCCGCCCAGGATGAAGGGATGATCGCCGCCGGTCTCTCGCGCCGCTTCGAGTCGAGCCCGTGCCCGCGCCGTCAGCGCTTCGCGATCCTTCGAGAGCTTGGCGAGCTGAGAGAGCATCGTCGCCTGGTTGACGGCGAGCTCGAAGTTCGAGGGATCGTTCGCGAGCGCGCCTTCGAGCACCGCGATCGCCCTCTCGAAATGCTCTGCGGCGTCCTCGCCGCGGCGACGCAACGCGGTCGCACGCATCGCCAAGACGTGTCCGAGAATGGGGTCTGCCTCGACGTCTCCTGAGATCGACTCGAACAGCTCCTGGGCGCGGTCGATGTCGGGAAGCGCCTCCTCTTGCCGGACCAGCCGATTCAGCGCGCGAAGCTGATGGAACTCGGCGAGGGCGCGAACGGCGGGTCGCAGCTTCGGCCGGGCCTCGACCATCGCGGTCGCCGTGCGAAAGGCGCCGTCCTCATCGCCGAGATGGCAGTAGGCGAGCGAGAGCAGCAGCCGTGCCTCCATCGTGAGGTCGGATCGTTCCGCCAATGGCTCCAGCACACTCGTGGCCTCGCCCCATTGCCTCCGAGCGAACAGCTCATACCCGCGACAGAGATCGGCGAGCCAGCTCAGGGCGGGCAGTCGCTTCCACACGAGGGACTCCCTTGCTCGGCGCAGCTCCAACGCCGCTGCCTCGAGCAGCGCCCGAGCCTCGTCGTCCTCCGGAGCGAGGTCGGCGAAGGGCTTCTCGACCGGATGCATGAGCACACCGGATCCTCCCGGCCACTCCAGGCGCTCGGCGTACCGCCTGAGCGCGTACCGAGCCGCCATCAGCGGTATGACGGGATTGCCCGGATACGCCTGACGGGCTTCGGCGAAGCGTCGCTCGACGTCAGGCGCGCCGAGCAGCGCCTGGGCCCACAAGAGATAGGCTTCGCCCACACCCGTGTTATCGCCGCTCGCCTCCACGATGCGCGCCACCTCGGGGATCAGCTCGGCCCGTGCCGTTTCTGGGGACCGGTACCGCACTTCCTCGGCGCGCCGGATCAGCGGCTCGAGGCGAGGCCCGAGGACGCCGAGCGCGGACTGTAGCCGATGGGCCTGCTCGAGCGTCGCGGTCTCGGTCGTTGGAGAATGAACTAATGAGTATCCGATCCAACCACCCATCAGGGCGAGTAGCAGCATGGCGATGATCGAGAGCCGGACCGGTCCGATCGTGCGGAGTCGCCGCCTCAGGACGTGACGGAGACCCGGCTTCGGTGGGGCATGGCCCTCTCGAACGCCCGCGATCGCATCGGCGAGCTCGGCGGCGCTGGCGTAGCGATGCTCCGGCTCGGGCTCGAGGCACCGGGCACAGATCATGTCCAAAGCGCCCGGCAGGCCAGGACGCACGCGGCTGGGCGGGAGCGCGCTCCCCCGCCGAATCTGCTCGAAGAGCTCCACGGCGGACTCGCCCGCATGCGGCAGGCGCCCGGTCGTGCACTCGTAGAGCAGGACACCCAAGGCGAAGATGTCGCTCCTCGGGCCGATCCGATCGACCTCGCCCTTGAGCTGCTCCGGGGCCATCGTGCTCGGTGTGCCCAGGACCGAGCCCTCTTGGGTCAGGCGCCGGTCGACGGCGAGCCGCGCCAGTCCGAAGTCGACGATGACGGGCTCACCGGAAGGCCGAACGATGACGTTCTGTGGCTTCAGGTCCCGGTGCACGATGCCTCGGCCGTGAGCGAAGTCCACGGCCCGGGCCACCGACTCGAGCACCCTGAGGATCTCGTTCAGATCGCGGCCCTCGGCGCGGGACCACGTGTCCAGCGTCTCGCTATCGATCAGGTCCATCGCGATGTACAGCACGTCGCCCTCGCGACCGACGTCATGCACGTCGATGACACCGGGATGGTCGAGCTGCGCGGCGATCTTGGCTTCGCGCAGGAAGCGCTCCCGCTGCAGGTCGGGCGTATGCTCGTCGACGGGGATCACCTTGACCGCGAATGGCTTGAGGAGCTCCTCGTGCAATGCGCGATAGACGCGTCCGCATCCGCCACGACCGATCTCCTCGATCAGGAGGTAACGTCCGAGCGTTCGAAGCTCCCCGTCGTCCGAGCCGGATTGGGCCAAGCCGAAGTCCTCGAGCAGCAGGTCGCGCAGTACGTCTTGGATCGTGCTCTTCCGCTCGCTCATGCTTGCAGGACCTCCCGAATCTCGCGGACGAGCTCTTCCTCGGAGCTGACGCCGTCCCGCATCAGGTTCAAGACCGTGAGCCGAAAGCGGGCACGCATCTCGGCGAGGCGGTTCTTCACGGCGTGCGAATCGAGGCGGAAGCGCTGGCAGAGGTCGTCGTAGCGCGGCGATCGGCCTTCGGCCTGCTCGAGGTAGTAGGTGTGGAACAGCCGAAACGAGTCGCCGCGACCCTCCAGCCGGCAAGCCTCCTCGAGCTCTGCCAGCGCGGCATCGATGATCGATCGCATCAACTCCCGCTCGAAGCGTCGCTCGGGCGAGTCACGCCGTGCTTCTGCGCCCAGCTCGACTTCGCCGACTCGATCGAGGTCGAGGATCCGCCGGCCACCGCCGCGCTTCCAGGCCGACTGCGCGCGTCTCCGACTCAGCATGAAGTGCTTGATCGTCGCCTTCACGTAAGCCCGAAAGCGACCGCGATCGGAGGCGACTCCTCGCCAGAGACCCTTCTCGAGAAAGGTCGCGAAGTAATCCTGCGTGAGATCTTGGGCTTCCTCGGACGACACGTTCCAGTCCAGGCGAAACGTCCAGTAGATCGGTCGCCAGTAGACAGACACGAGGCGCTCGAGAGCTCGAGACCGCTCCTGCGAGTCGAGTCCTTGAGCACCTCGGATGACGCTCCAAGCGGTGAGCGGGTACCCCGGGCTGCGTTGGGTCACGCGGATCTGAGGATTCACGAGAGGCGGCTTTCGAAAGGGATTCTCGGTCGCCTCATTTCAGCAGATGCCTGGCGGATTGCCTAGGCACCGGGGCGAGAGGCATCTCGCGCTCTCATGAGATTTCAGGATTGCAGCGAGCTTCGCAGTCGCTACAGTTGTGGCAGTTGTGTGACGCCTGTAGCGTACTTGACACGAAGGTAGCCAGAAGAGGAATCCATGGCGAAGCCGCGCGAAGCGTTGAGTCCGGCCGAATGGCGACTGATGAAGACCGTCTGGCGGTTGGGCAAGGCCACGATTCGGGAGATCCACTCTGAGGTCGAAGGCGACACCGATTGGGCCTACTCGACCGTGAAGACTCAGCTCGAGCGTATGGAGAACAAAGGCCTCCTGCGCATGGAGAAGGTCGGCCCGGTGAAGCAGTACTCTGCCATCGCAAGGAAGAAGGATCTGGTGCCTCGCGCGGTCGAGCGCTTCCTCGATACCGTGCTCGACGGATCGATGGCGCCTCTCGTTCGCTACATCGCCAAGGCCCGCTCGCTCGAGCCCGAGGAGATCGAGGCCCTCGAGAAGCTGATCGAGGAGGAGGAGGCATGATTGGCGAGCATCCCTTCTTCGCGCCGCTACTCTCGTGGATCTGGCAAATCACGCTCCTCTTCGGGATCGTGTGGATCAGTGCGCGAGCGCTGCGTCACTCCTCGGCGAGGCTGCGACACGCCTTGTGGCTGCTGGTCCTGGCTCGCCTGGTGATCCCGCCGATTGGCTGGTGGCCGGAGGCCATTCGACCGAGCCTGCTGCCGGCGAGCTGGCAGCGTGTGCTCGCTCCCTGGGAATCCGCGACTCTTGTTGAGCCGATCGGGAAGGCGCAGGGCGTCCGGCCGCCGAATACATCGGTCGATGTCCCGAAGGCTTCTGCTGGAGAGAGCACGCCGCGAAGTCCCGCACCCGAGCGCGCGAGTCGGCTCGCGAGCATCGTCTCGACCCTCTGGGTGACCGGCTCCGCTTTGTTCCTGGCATGGCTTGCGCTGCAATCGATCGCACTTCGGCGATGCCTGCGATCGGCGCAGAGGCCGCCCGCCGAGCTCGAGCGCGTCTTCTCGAAGCTGTGTCGTCGCTTGGGCATTCGACGGCGAGTGCGCTTGCTCGAGGTCACGGCGCTCGAGTCGCCGGCCACTGTCCAGTGGTGGCGGCCGACCGTGCTGTTGCCCGTCCACGTGAGCCGGGAGCTGTCGGCGGAGGAGCTCGAGTCGGTGCTCGTCCACGAGCTCCTGCACGTACGTCGGCGAGACCTCGAGGTGCACTGGCTGGCATCGCTCACCCGCGCGGTCCACTTCTACCACCCCGTCGCGTGGTGGACCGTCCGCTTCCTGTGCCGCGAGCGCGAGCTTGCGGTGGATGAATGTGCCGTTCGACAAGGAGGACTCTCGATGAACCTGTACCGCAAGACTCTCGTGCGCGTCGCCTCCCTATTGGCGTCTGCACCTCGCGCGCTGCCGCGGCCGTCGATCGCGCTGTCCGAAGGCGCGCGTGACCTGAAGCATCGGCTCCTGCAGCTCGAGCGCACCTCGGGCTCGCGGGTCGCCTGGATGGCGTTGGTGCCGGCGGCTCTGCTGTTGGCCATCTCATTGATCGCGCCGATGGGCGATGCGCGCACGGCAGCGGGTGACGATATGTCGCCTGCCGAGCTCGAGCGCTGGATGAAGCTCCAGAGCTCTGCTGCTCGGATCGAGCTGCCAAAGGTTCAGAGCGGTGGCCTCGCGGTGTCCCGCGGCTCGGTCGGTGGCATCATCCTGATCAAGGCCGACGGTCGCCTCGAGGCAAAGACGGTGCGTGCGGCGACCGATGGTCGAAGCTTCGAGCTCCAAGAGCTCCCACTGGAGGAAGCCGTCGAGGTCATCGAAGAGCCGAATCGCATGGAGGATGACGTCTTCGAGCCGGTCGAGGAGATCGTCGAAGAGCCGGTGGAAGAAGTCGAGGTCATCGAAGAGCCCGAAGTGGAAGAGGAGATCGTCGAAGAGCCGGTGGTAGAGGAAGTCGAGATCATCGAAGAGCCCGAGGTGGAAGAAGTCGAGATCGTCGAAGAGCCCGAGGAGATCTTCGAGGAAGAGGAGATCCTCGAGGAGCCGATGATCGACGATTTCGGCCTCGACGACGTGACGAGCGGGGAGCAGGACCTCGTGAAGGTCGAGCTCAGCCGCGAAGGGTCGTCGCTTCGGATCCTCCTCGACGAGAAGCCGGTTTCGCGGGTTCGGATCTCGCGGGGTGTCAAGCGGCTCCAGATCGTGGCCGGTGAGCGAGTCACCGTCTCGGACGTTGCGGGAATCCTCGATCGCGCCCACGCAGCCGGCATCCGGCGTGTCATGTTCGGAGGCTCCACCGCCGATCCCGAAGGCATCCGGGAAGCCCTCCAGCCCCTCGCCAGGCTCTCGGCCGAGGACTTCGTTTCGTCCAAGGAGATCGTCGTGCTCGCCGATGGCGCCGCACCCTGGTCGACGATGACCGCCGTCCTGACCACCTCCGCCCTGAACCTGCGTAACCCGCGCATCTCGCTCGCGGTCGAGGACGCCACTGGCCGTCTCAGAAAGCTGTCGACCTACCTCCCGGTCGACGTCGGCCTGCGAAAGGACTGACTGGCCGCCCGTCCGCTGCGGTCTTCAAAGCGGACGGGCTCTATCCCGGGCCCCCCGACGGTCGATATCCTTCACTTGGAAGCCTTGCCTCGCCCCCCGCCGTCAGTCAGTTTCGGACTGCGGCAGCAAGAGCTCGCGAAGGAGACTCGAGATGACGCCACTCATCGTCGGTGCCGGCCCGGTCGGCAAAGCGGCGGCATTGTTCCTGGCCAGGGCCGGAATCGAGGCTCGCATCATCGATGCGACCGAGAGCCCCTCGACACATTCAAAGGCCCTCGCCGTCAATCCACGGACGCTCGAGCTGCTTCGGCCGACCGGTCTCACCGAGAAGATGCTCGCGCTCGGCATCCGGGCCGGCAGTGCGCGGCTCTGGCACGGCAAGAAGCTGGCCGCCCGGGTCTCGTTCGATTGTCTGGATCATCCGTTTCCGTTCATGCTGGCCCTGTCCCAAGCCACGACCGAGCGGCTCCTCGAGGAAGCGCTGTCGGAAGTCGGCGTTCGGGTCGAGCGCGGTCTGCGCCTGACGAACTGCCACGACCGGGACGATCACGTTCAAGCGGAGCTGACGAGCGGTGACACCGACGACGCCGAGCCGGTCGATTGCAAATGGCTGCTCGCCGCCGATGGCGCTCACAGCACGGTCCGGCATGCGCTCGGCGTCCACTTCGACGGATCGAGCTTCACCGCGCCGTGGTACTTGGCCGACATCCCGCTCGACACCTCGCTCGAGGAGGATTGCGCCCACATCTTCTTCGCTCGGGGTGGCGGCTTCATCTTCGCGATCCGTGTCGTGGGAGACGGCGAGGAGAAGAGCTCGGGACCGCTGTGGCGAATCCTCTGCGATCGCCGGGAGCTGGTCGCGAGCGTGCCGCATTCGAAGAGCCTCGGTGAGCCCCTCTGGGAGTCGAGCTTCGTTCCCTCGCATCGTCTCGCAAGTCGGTTGCGGGTCGGGAACATCTTCCTGGCGGGCGACGCGGCGCACGTGCACTCCCCGGTCGGAGCGCGCGGCATGAACCTCGGCATCGAAGACGCCTGGGTGTTCAGTCAGTTGGCCGCGCGGCGAGAGCTGAAGCGATACGACGATCTGCGGCGTCCCATCGACCATGGCGTCGTGAAGCGCGTGGCGCTGGTCTCCCGAGTCGCTCAGGGCCATTCCCCCATCACGCGCCTCGTGCGCGACGTGGCCACGCGCTTCTTGATCCACTTGCCCTTCGTTCAGAACCGGGTTCGCGGAACCGTCACCGGCCTCGACCACGGTCTCCCCTGGCCCGTCGAATCAGAGGAGAATATGAAGGGACCATCAAATGTGACGCGGTCGGGGTCCTCTCATCCTGGCGAGCGAGGGCCCAGCCCTTCCTGACTTCGTCGCCCTCGAGGCTTCAACGCCGCAGCGCCTCTTTCAGGCGCTCGAAGCATTCGGGGGCGTTCGCCCGGCCCAGCCCGAATCGTACGTGACCCTCACCGTCTTCGAACACCGATCCCGGTAGGAGGATCACGCCCCGAGACTCGAAGACGGCATCCACGAGCTCCTGGGCCCGGCCGTCCTTCACGCGCGGAAAGCAGATCGGGCCCGCCACCGGCTCGTGATACTCGAAGCGGTCCGCGTGCGCGTCGAAGAACTCCTTCGCCGCGGCCCGATTCCGCTCGAGCAGCCGGCGAGTCTCGCCGAGCAGCGCGTCGGCATGACGCAGGGCCAACTCGGCGAGGTGCTCGCTGGGACGCGGTGCACAGATGGTCGAGTAGTCCTTGACGGCGAGGATCCGCTCGAGGAGCTCGGGGTCGCGAGACACACACCAACCGAGTCGAAGTCCGGGAAGGCCGAAGGCCTTCGACACGAGTGACAAGGAGCAGGCGCGCGGATCGAGAGCGGCGGCGCTCTCTAGCTCGGCTGCTTCGCTGCGCGCCGACCCGCGGTAGGCCTCGTCGGAGAAGAGTCGGGCGCCGCTTCGCCCGACTAGCTCGACCAGCTTTCGCCAGGTCGCCGCATCGGGTGAGTATCCCGTCGGGTTATGCGGGAAGTTGACGAACACGGCCTTCGCCCCTTGCTGCAGCAGGGACTCGAGATGCCCGAGATCGATCTCGCCGCCGCGGCGGAGGTCCGCGCGCCAACGGCTGATCCGGCAGCCGATCGAGGCAGGCAGCTCGAGGAGCGATTGGTAGCAAGGCGTATGCACGATGACGTGATCTCCGGCCTCGAGCTCGGCGAGGCAGAAGGTCAAGATCACCTCCTCGCCACCGGTGTGGACGACCACGTCATCGGCGCTCACGGGATCGCCATGCCGCGCAGCGATCGCTCGTCGCAACGACTCGTCGCCGCGCGCGGTTCCGTAGCCCAGATCCAGCGCCATCAGGCGCTCTTCGGCACCGGGCTCCAAGGCGAGGAGGCTCGCGACGCTGCGGGACTGGCAGTCCGAAGCGCACAGGAGCCACGGCGTCGCGAACTCGCGAGCGTCGAAGTAGCGCTCGAGGCGAAAAGGATCGGGGCGTCGCACGGCAAGAGCTCCCGGGCTCGAATGGATGGGGAAGGTCACTCCTGGAAGGGGCGTCTCTGCATCATTGCCAGGAGACCGGCGCGGGTCTACCGTGCACAGTCCAGAACGGGGGCAATGACATGTCGAAAGAGATCATTCGCGAGACGCTCCGCTTGCTGAGCCAATACGGCCGTGCGGAGCCTTCAGAGAGGGCGGAGCTGAGCCGCCTCATCCAAGCCGGGCTCGAGACCGCCGAGGACTCGTTCCGAAGCTCGATCATCGAAGCATTGGCCGAGCTCGATCGGGAGGAAGGCGACTCGCAGGCACGATTCGAGTCGGAGGTCCATTCGCTCCACGCCGCCTTCCTCGAGAGTCAGGAGCTCATGCGACCCTCGGCGATTCCATCGGTCGGTGACCAGATCGGACCCTATCGTCTGATCGAGCTGATCGGTCGTGGCGGCATGGGGCGGGTCTTCCGCGCCGAGCAGAAGGAGCCCGTCGAGCGAGTCGTCGCCCTCAAGATCGTCGCCGCCGATATCGAAAGCAGCGCAGAGATTCGCGCTCGATTCGAGGCGGAGCGCCAGGCGCTCGCTCTGATGAATCACCCGAACATCGCCCGCGTCTTCGATGGAGGGACGACTCCCGAGGGCCGACCCTACTTCGCCATGGAGCTCGTTCCGGGCTTGCCGCTCACCGAGTACTGCGACCGCCACTGTCTCTCGATCCGCGAGAGGCTCCGAGTCTTCGAGGCCATCTGCCTCGGAGTCCAGCACGCCCACCAGAAGGGCATCATCCATCGAGACCTCAAGCCGAGCAATCTCCTGGTCGTGCTCGAGGATGACCGTCCCGTGCCCAAGATCATCGACTTCGGCGTGGCGAGGGCCATCGGTCGCCGCCTCACCGACAAGACGCTGCACACCTTGCAGGGTCAGATCGTCGGAACCCTCGGTTACATGTCCCCCGAGCAAGCGGATCGTGACCGCGCCGACATCGACACCCGATCCGATGTCTACTCGCTCGGCGTCGTGCTGTACGAGCTCCTGGCCGGACATCTTCCGTACTCGGGAGGCTCGCGCTCGCCCGATCCGGAGCTGCTCTGGCAGGCGATCCGGGAGAGCGATCCGTCGAAGCCGAGCGTCGCGCTCGCGTCCCTCGGTGAGCGCGCCACCGGGATCGCCGCGGAGCGGCACACGGATGCTCGATCGCTGATCCGCTCCCTTCATGGCGATCTGGATTGGATCGTCCTCCGTGCTTTGGAGAAGGACCGATCTCGGCGATACGCCTCGGCAGCCGCTTTCGCGGAGGACATCGCGAGACACCTCTCGGACCAAGCGGTGCTCGCCGGTCCACCGAGCGCCGTCTACCGGTTCAAGAAGCTCTTGAGGCGTCATCGTGCTTCCGTCGTGACGGCCGCACTCGTCTTGGTCTCCTTGATCGGCGGATTCTTGACGACGTTGCACTACTACTTCGAAGCCGACGCGGCGGCCGACGACGCCCGGCGCGAAGAGCGACTGAAGACGCGTGCGCTGAAGAAGGCCGAGGAGAGCGCGAGGGCCGCGCTTCTCGAGCAGGCGAGGACGGCGGATGCGTTGCGTGAGAAGGAAGCCGCGTTCGAGCTGGCGGTGAAGAACGAAGACGCGGCCAAGCGCAGTGCGTTGCGCGCCGAGGCCAGGCTGCACGAGGTGCTCCAGCTCTCGAACATCGAGCGCTTGCAGCGCGCGCGCCAGGAGGCCGATGCGAGCCTCTGGCCGCTGAGATCCGAGACCGAGCCGCTCATGAAGGCGTGGATCGGAGAAGTGGAGTCGGAGGTCTTGCCGTGGCTGGCTCCCCTCGAGGACTCGCTCGCCGCGCTCGAAGCCGAGGCCTTGCCCTACACCGAAGAGATGGAGAAGGCCGACGTCGAGCGACATCCCGACGGCGCGACGCTGCTCGAGGAGCGGGAGCGGCTCGCCGAGCTCCGCGAGCTCAGCCGAGAGTCGGCAAGCGGCGCGGCGCTCCTGATCGCCGGGGGACGGGCGGAGCTGGAGCAGAGACGCCTCGCCGTCGATCGCCAGCTCGCGCGCGTCGCTCGGCTAGAGCGAGCCGTTCGAATGCTGCGATTCGAGGAAGAGCCCGGCATCACGGCTTCCCAGAAGGCCTGGCGCTACCGGCAGCTCCAGTCCTTGGTCCAGGACCTTCGAGACTTCTCCGAGGGGCCGAAGGAGAGAGACGAATCGCTGAAGGGCTTCGTGGCCGATGCCTACGGGAGCAGCTTGCCCGAGGTGCGTCGGAGGCTGGACCTGGTCGGGCAGCTCGAGCAGATGACCCTGACGAGCGAGAGAGCCGGTAAGCTCTGGCGATTCGCGGCGCGCGCGATCAAAGAGCATCCTCGTTACGGATTCGACCTCGTGCCGCAGTTCGGGCTGCTTCCCCTCGGACCCGATCCAGTGACGGGGTGGTGGGAGTTCGCGGTGCGGCTCACGGGGAGCGTGCCCGTCCGCGGCCGCGACGGCCAGCTCGCCCTCGATGGCGATTCGGCGGTGATCCTGGTGCTGCTGCCCAGTGGCCAGCTCGACATGGGCGCGGTTCGGCCCGATCTGGATCATCCCTTCGGCACGCCCGGTGTCGATCCGAGCGCCGCCGAAGACGAGTCGCCGATCTGCTCTATCCGGCTCGAGCCGTTCTTCCTCTCCAAGTACGAGATGTCCCAGGGGCAGTGGTATCGCGCTCGCGGCGACCGTCCGAGCTTCTTCGGCGAGGATGCCTATGGGCCCGAGTGGTCCGAGTATCCCGTCGAGCAGGTGAGCTGGCGCGAATGTCGAGAGGTGCTCTCGAGGCTGGGCCTCGGATTGCCGACCGAAGCGCAGTGGGAGTATGCGACCCGCGCCGGAACGAGCTCGATCTGGTGGACGGGAAACGATGAGGAGAGCCTCACCGCAGCCGCGAACTTCTACCGGCCTCGCATCGCGCGCGAAGACGATGGACCGTCCTCGAGGATCCTCCCGGTCGGCTCCTTGCAGGCCAATCCCTTCGGCCTGTTCGACGTGCACGGCAACGTCTGGGAATGGTGTCGTGACGGCTACCTCTCCTACACGGTGGCGCCTCGGCCGGGCGATGGGCTGCGCACTGGCGAGCGGGCTCGCTACCGGGTGTCGCGCGGCGGGAGCTTCACGCACAACGCGGGCAGTGCCCGTAGTGCCGAGCGCGGGAGCAGCCTGCCCGACTATCGCAACGTCTATCTCGGGGTCCGCCCCGCGCGCCGGCTCGATCGCTAGCTCTGGGCGGCAGGAGAGGACAACGCCTGCCGGCCACCGCAGACTTTTCTGAGTGGCCCGAGAAAGACCCTGCTGCTCAACTGTGTATATCGTGCATACACGCTGATGCCATTCGGCGTTCGAGCAGCTCCCGGCGGATCCTCATGAAAGTCGTCATCGCGAACTCGTCTGCCGACCCGATCTATCAGCAGATCGTCGGGCAGATCCGGGACCAGATCCTCTCGGGAGCGTTGCCCGAAGGTACGGCCCTTCCTTCGATCCGCAAGCTGGCCAAGGAGCTTCAAATCAGCGTGATCACGACCAAGCGAGCCTACGAGGAGCTCGAGCGCGAGGGCTTTCTCGACACGGTCAGCGGGAAGGGGACCTTCGTCGCCGCGCAGAGCGAGGAGCTCCTGCTCGAGACGAGGCGCCGGCTGGTCGAGGACAAGCTCGCCGACGCCGTCGATCAGGCCCGGTCACTCGGAATTACACGCAAGGAGCTACAGGAGATGATGCGATTGCTCTGGGAGGACGACCGATGAGCGAGCTCGCCTTGGAGATCGCCGGTCTGTCGAAGCAGTACCGGGACTTCGGCCTCGAGGGCGTCGACCTCGTCTTGCCCCGCGGCTACGTGCTCGGGTTGATCGGGCCCAACGGAG
>JAVJTD010000091.1:0-26816 GCA_040219065.1 Planctomycetota bacterium | reverse complement strand
TTCTGTTCCCGGCACGAATGACCCACTTGGCGAAGTAAGCATTCTGTTCCCGGCAAGAATGGCCCACTTGGCGGCGCTTCCTTGCTCGGAAGGCTGGCATTTTGTTCCCGGCACGAATGGCCCACGTTGCTGCGCACCCTTGCTCGGCCGCTAGACGTTCTTTCGCGCTGACTGCGACGCCGGCCCTTTCCACGTTCCTTCGACCATTCCGCTTTCGGTCGCGCGGGCTCTGGTTTGAACCTTGCTCGGCCGCTGGACGTTTTTTCGCGCTGACTGCGGCGCCGGCGCGTTCGACGCTTCATCGACCATTCCGCTTTTGGTCGCGCGGGCTGGTTCGGGCGGTTCGTTCTTCTTGAAGTGGGCCATCTGTGCCGGGAACAGAGTGCCAACTTTGCTCACTTCAAGAAGCGGAGGATCTCTTGCATCAGGCGCTCGCCTTGATCGGTTCCGAAGATGTGCTGGGCGTGGGCGGCGCCGTCCAGGATGACCAGCTCCTTGGGCTCGGGGGCGCGCTCGTACTGGTCTTGGAAGCGGAGTAGCCGGGGTGTGCCGTCGGCGCTCGGATCGTCTCGGGCAATGAGGAAGAGCTTCTTTCCTTTCAGCTTCTCCGGCGAGTCGACGGGTGAGCTTGCCAAGAGCACCAGCCGATCGAGCTCGCCGGGCTCGGACGCGATCGAGGCCTCGGCTGCGGCCCAGCCGCCCATGCTGCCTCCCACGACCGAGACCTCCTTGGCACCGGTCTCGCGCAGGTACCGGATGCCGCCGAGCACGTCGAGGTAGAGCCCGGCATAACGGTCCGTCGCGCCGGGTCCCGGCTTCGATTGCCCGTATCCTCGAAAGTCGATCGCGAGGACACGAAAGCCGGCTTTTGCGAGTGCCCTCGCCTGCTCCGACCAGCTCTCCTTGTCGAAGCGGCCTCCGTGCGCGAGCAGCACCGAGCGCTCTCCCTCACCCGACTCATCCGCGTGGATCTCGCCGCCGTCGGGCGCTCGATACGTGACCGCCTTCGCCTCGAGCCCCTTCTCCGCCACTCGGGACGCAGCCGGCTCACGCCTTTCCGACTTGGGCTCCTGACAGGCGAGGATCGTCATGACCAGAACGAAGAGAACGAGTCGAGTCATGGGAGGTCCTCCGGAAGGTGACTTCAGAAACTCAAGCCGTAGGCGATCGTCAGGTTCGTCCCCTCGGGAGACCAGCCGACGTCGATTCGGAACAGCGCCTGTCGGTCGAAGGTCGCTCGGAAGCTCACGCCGTAGCTCTCGCGAATGACCGCGCTCCCTAACCGGTCCAGGCGAGGTGCGACCGAGCCCATCTCGGCGAAGACAGCCATGCCTAGCCGCTCGATGCGGATGCGCCTGGTGATCGCGACGCCCCGCGGGACAGCCCAGAAGCGGTACTCGGCCGATGCATGCCACGACGATCGATCCGTCCAGCGGTTGCCGATGTACCCGCGCAGGGTGTCGCTGCCCCCCAGGCTAGGCAAGGCCCAGAACGGCAGGTCGCCCGTCGTCGAGTTGACGAAGCTGCCGAATGCGAGGGAATCCGTCGGCGGATGCTCTTCGTCCGCATCGCCGCCATCGTGCAGGAGGGGCGGCATCGGGAAGATCCAGCTCCCGTCCAGTCCGATCACGGCGCCGACATCCGAGGACGTCTGAAGTGGCTGGGAGTAGATCCCCAGCCCCACGGTGCCGCCGCGATACGGCAGATGCTGCGAGTCCCGGACATCCCAGCGAACGCCTCCGTTCAAGCTCAAGCTGTCGTGGGCATCGTCACTCTTGAACAGCACCGGGAACGCATCGTCGGTGCTCGGGATGCCACTGACGCGCCCCTTCGCCAGATCGCGATGCTCGAGGCGAGCGCCGAGACCGAAGACGAAGTCGTCGCCGGTCGTGGGGAACGACTGCTGGTAATCGACGGACACACCCGAGACCTCGCTGGTGTAGGACGTCTCGTTGCGCTCCTTCGTGCGCGAGCCGAACCCGAAGAAGCGCCGGGTCAGGGTCTTCGTGAAGCCGACCGAGGCGCCGTAGTGGCTGCGCTCCTCCTGGATGATCCCGCCGCCGTCGAGATCGCGATGATGGAGCCAGCGCCGCCAGCGGATCCGGTAGGACTGCTGTCCCTCGGTCGTGTAGCTGAGATTGATGCCGGCGAACTCGCGGCGCCTCTGATTACGGAAGTCGATGTCGGTGACCGCCACCCCGCCGCCGAATCCGATGTCCTCCTCGAAGAAGAACAGCGGCACGATGAACGAGCTGATCAAGAACCGGTCGAAGAGGTTGCCGTCGATCAATCGCCCTTCGGGCACGTAGCGCCAACGCTCGGGCTTCTCGATGTCGGGCGGGACCTTCGCCTTCGGAATCCGGCCGTCGGCGTCGATGCCGTCGAGGATCGGTGCCTTATCGGACGCTGCGCCCGTCTCATCGGCGGCCTCGACCGCCTGGTCTGCGGGCTCGTCATCCTGAATCGGGCTTGCGAGCCTCAGAGGCTCAGGCGCGCGGCACGAGACCAGCCCCGACAAGACCAGCGCGGCGATCCAGCCGATGGAACATTGCCACTTTGATCGCGTGCCGCGCCTACCTCGAGTCGAGAATCGTGATCCCACTCTGCGCCCAATCGCTCAGCACGGATCGAAGTCGGTACAATTCTTCGTCCGCCGGGCAGTCAGCACCGAGACCAGCGAACGTCCACCGGCCTCGGTTTTCGTCTCACTGGTCGATCGGATTCGTGGCGTTGCCCGTCTCGCCGCCGACACCCCAGAAGTCGTCCTCGGACGGCGTCTCTTCTTCTGCGGGCTCCTCGGCGGGCTTCTCCTCAGCCTTGGGCGCCACGGCCTCTTCCGGCATCTCGGAACGGTAAGGCGTGCTGCCCGGCAGACCCGGGACCTTCAGCGCCACGACCAGCTCGCCGATCGGCGTGACCTCGTCATTGAGCTGCGTCCGCACGTTCTTGAGCGTCATCGGATAGACGCCCGCTTCGGCCTCGACGCCCAGATCGAAGATCCAGCGCTTCTCCTCGGTCTTGCCGGCGTAGATGCCGATGTTCGGGTCGCGGTTGATGCCGACCTCTTGCGCGGTGACCACCCGCCCTTGGTAGTTCAGCTCGACCTCGTAGCGATCGAAGCGCACTTCCTGGGTGAGGCGATTCTCGATCTTCAGCCACACCTCGACGCGCTGCTGCGAGCGGCGATTGCTCACCTTCTCGATCTCGACGATCAAGGCATCATCGGGATCGGTACCGAGCATCGAGACCTCCTGGCCGGCCCCGAACTTCACCTGGATGTGGCCATCGCGGCAACTGCTGAGCTGGCCTCCCATCGCGACGTAGTTCTCGCACGAGGAGCACGAGAGAAACGCCTGCGAGACGACGATCGAAACGGCCAAGGTGACGAGACGCATCATCGAGATCCACCTTCGGAACAATGGAGACTGGCGAGCGGGTTTCGAGCGAGAGAGTGTGCCACGAAGGCCACCGGCCGACAACAAATGGCCTCAGTACGACAGACCACCGTCGACCGCCAAAACCTGCCCGGTGATGTACGAGGCCTCGGCGGAGGCCAGGAACGAGACGGCGGCAGCGACCTCTTCCGGCCGTCCGGCGCGGCGCATCGGGATGGGCGCACGCTGCTCTTTCGGCACCGCCTCGGTCATGTCGGTCTCGATGAATCCGGGGGCGACGACGTTGACCGTGATCTCGAAGCGCGCGAGCTCCTTGGCCAGGGAGCGGGCCGCGCCGATGAGGCCTGCCTTCGACGCCGCGTAGTTCACCTGCCCCGGGTTACCGAGCAGGGCCGCGACCGAGCTGATCGCGACGATGCGGCCCGAGCGCTCCCCGATCATCGGCTTGAGGCAGGGCCGAACCACGTGGAGGAAGCCGCCGAGGTTGGTCTCGATCACGCGGTCCCAATCGGCGTCACTCATCAGCGCAAACAGCGAGTCTCGGTGGATGCCCGCGTTGTGAACGACCACCGCCGGAGGGCCGAGTCGCTCGAGCAGCGCCTCGATCGCGGCCGTGGCCGCCTCCCGATCCGCCACGTCGAAGCGCGCCACCTCGCCGCTGCCGCCGGCGGCCTCGATCGCTGCGCACACTTCTCCCGCGGCATCCAGCGAGCGAGACGTGTTGACGACGACGAGGTGCTCGCCGGACAGCGCAATCGCGATCGCACGACCGATGCCGCGGCTGCCGCCCGTCACCAGGGCCCAAGACTTCATGAGTCGGTGGTCTCCTCGAGGTTCGTCACGGCGACCAGGAGACACCGCTGGCCGACCGGCGTCAATCTTCGCCCGAACGCGCCGGATCCGGAGAGCCGGGAGATTCTGGAAATTAATGGCGGTGAATTCGATCGGATGCCGGCAATAAGGGGGCGGCAACGTCCCCGCGGGGCGGGAACGAACCGAAAATCACGCGCGTCGTCCTGGCGCTGCGACATCCAGAAACCAACTCGAGAAGGTTTGAAACATGAAGCTTCGTAACGTGCTGCTGCTGTCGGTGTCCGCTCTCTTCGGTGCGTGTGCGGGCGCTGGTGACGATCCCGCCGACACGACCGAGGCCTTCTTCCAGGCGATGAAGGACGGCGACTTCGAGAAGGGCAAAGAGCTCGTCACCGCCGATTCCGTCAAGGAATTCGAGGGATCGAACAAGGATGAGAAGTTCGAAATGGCGGACCTCACCATCGGCGAGGCCAAGGTCGACGGCGACAAGGCGACCGTCCCCACGAGCTTCAAGGTCGAAGGTCAAAAGTTCAGCTTCGACGCCCAGCTCCGCAAGGAAGAAGGCGCTTGGAAGATCGATGCCAAGCCCACGATGGAAGCCATGATGAGCCAGTTCACTGGCGCCATCAACGATGCGATGAAGGGCGCGGCCGACCAGCTCAAGGACGCCAAGGACAAGGCCAACCAGGCCGCCGAGGACGCCATGAAGAAGATGCAGGACGACAGCAAGTAATCGTCCTCCTTCCTCGAGACATCTCGATTCACCGACAGGGCCCGGAGCCGTGTACCCCCTGCACGTCGCCGGGCCCTGCTCGTTTCCATTCGCAGTCTTACGACTCAGCCGCGATCGCAAGCCCACCCAGGTCGCCTCCGCATCACCCTCCTTCCCCTTGCTCCCTGCCGCACGAAAATGCCGGCAACAATGCCGGGAGCCCATGCTCTAAGCGGCCCGGCTGCACATCCCCCAGTGCATCTCCGCAGACCGCTCGACGCTCGTAACCGATTGCAATGACTGGGCTTTTTGAGTACCGTCCAGCACGATCGCCTCGATCTTCGAGCGCTCGAACCTATCCTCCGGCCCCGGTCCTTATGGCGCCGAGTCCCACCCATCCCAACCCTCGCGAGCTCGAGAGGAGTCGCCATGTCCAGAGGCTTCGTCCGCTTCTTCAGCCTGGCCTTCGTGACACTGCTCTTCGCCCTTCCACCTCTGGTGAACGCCCAATCCGATGAAAAGGCGGACGCCGACTGGATCGACGCCTTCCGCTGGCGGGAGCTCGGACCGGCCAACATGAGCGGGCGCATCGTCGCCCTCGCCGTCTACGAGCAGAATCCGAGCATCTACTGGGCGGCGACCGCTTCGGGTGGCTTGCTCAAGACGACCAACCGCGGCATCACCTTCGAGCACCAGTTCGATCGCGAGAGCGTGGTCTCGATCGGCGACGTGGCCGTCTTCCAAGGCGACCCGAACATCGTCTGGGTCGGCACCGGCGAGGCGAACCCGCGCAACTCGGTGTCCTACGGGAACGGCGTCTACAAGTCGACCGACGGTGGCGAGACCTGGAAGCACCTGGGGCTCGAGAGCACGTTCCAGACGGGACGGATCGCGCTGCACCCGACCGACCCGAACATCGCCTACATCGGCGCCCTGGGCCGTCTCTACGGGCCCAATGAAGATCGCGGCCTCTACAAGACGACTGATGGCGGCGAGACCTGGGACAAGATCCTCTACATCGACGACAAGACCGGCATCATCGACGTGAAGATGAGTCCGGCCAACCCAGACGAGCTGCTCGTCGCGACCTACGAGCGCAGGCGGGACGGCTTCGACGGCAACGACCCCGAAGTGCGCCGGGCGCCAGGAAGCGGCATCTACCGCACCACCGACGGCGGCGCCAGCTTCGCCCGCATGACCGAAGGCCTGCCCACCGTGAATCTGGGCCGCATGGCTTTCGACTACTACCGCAAGGACCCTGGCGTCGTCTGGGCGATCATCGAATCGGAGCTCACCGGCGAGATGCCCGAGGACGCTGGCTACTGCGGCATCTCCCTCGAGGAATCGGTGAGCGGTCCCCGCATCCGGACGGTGGTCGATGGCAGCCCCGCCGCAGACGCCGGCCTGCGCTCGGGCGACCTGGTCGTCTCGGTGCAGCAGAAGACCATCGAGAGCAAGGACGACGTGCCGCCGATCATCGGCCAGTTTGCGGCCGGTGCCAAGGTGGCCTTCGAGATCACTCGGCGCGGTGAGGCTCAGACGATCGAGGTCACGCTCGGCGAGCCGCCGGCAGCGCGCGAGCGTGCTCAGCGCAATCGCGGTCAGCAGAACCCGTTCACGGGACAGCTCGGTGGTCAGCGCGAGAACATGCAGGACCGGCAAGGTCCCAAAGGCTTTGAGCATGGCGGTATCTACCGCTCGGCCGATGGCGGCGTAAGCTGGACGCGCGTCAACTCGCTCAACCCGCGCCCGATGTACTTCAGCCATCTGCGCGTCGATCCGAACGACGAGAATCACCTCTTCGTCTGCGGGATCTCGATGTATCGCTCGAAGGATGGCGGCAAGGAGTTCACGGCCGACGCGAGCCGCGGCGTGCACGCCGATCAGCACGCCCTTTGGATCAACCCGAACGACGGAGCGCACATCCTCCTCGGCTGCGATGGCGGTGTCTATCAGACCTACGACCGCGCGGACACCTGGGAGCACCTCAATCACGTCGCGATCGGGCAGTTCTACCACGTGGCCGTGGACCAAGAGCTGGACTACCGCGTCTACGGAGGCCTCCAGGACAACGGCACCTGGGGCGGCCCGAGCCGCCTGGCCGGTGGCGCGCGCAACGAGGACTGGATCAACATCGGCGGCGGCGACGGCTTCCGCTGCGCGATCGACCCCAATGATCCGAACCTCATCTACTTCGAGAGCCAGAACGGTGCGACCGGGCGACGTCATCTGGTGACGGGCGAGCGCGCTTCGGTGCGGGCCCGCCCCGAGGACGGTGAGCGCTATCGCTACAATTGGAACACGCCGTTCATCCTCTCTGATCACAACTCGCGCATTTATTACAATGCCGGCAATTACGTTTTCCGCTCTCTCGATCGCGGCAATGATCTCAAGCGCATCTCGCCCGAGATCACGCTGACCGATCAAGGCAGCGCCACCGCGCTCTCGGAGTCGCCGCGCGACGCCGACGTCCTCTATGTCGGCTCCGACGACGGCGCGATCTGGGGCACGCGCAACGGCGGCTACGAGTGGACTCGCCTGTATCCGAGCGTCGATCCCGTCGAAGGCATCTCGGGCGAGCCCGCTGGTCAGCCGGAGCAGCCGCAGTCTCCGGGTGGCGAGGCGATCCCCGTACCGGCGCCTCCGGCCGACGTCCAGGGCGAGTGGAATGGTCGCATCGATTCCAGCCTTCTCCCCCCGGAAGCCGCGAGCTTCCTGCTCGCGATCGAGCTGAAAGACGGCTCGGTCCGAGGTCGGCTCGAGATGGGTGATGCCATGCACGCCATCGAGTCGGGAACTTGGAACGCGTCGAGCGGCGAGCTCGAGCTGCAGCTCACCTCCGAGGAGGGCAATGCCAGGCTAGTGGCCACGGTCGACGGCAAGGAGATGTCCGGCTCGATCGCCTTCGAGACGCTCGAGTACGAGATCAACTTCACCGCCGAATGGTCCAAAGAACTGACGGGCAAGGCCCCGACCCCTCAGACCGAGAAGGCGAAGGGCATTCTGACGGGCGAGTGGGACGCGCAGCTCGAATCGGAGCTGGTGCCTGCCGAGCAGAGCGGCTTCGTCCTGACGATCGAGGCCGACGCCGAAGGCGGCGTCAAGGGTCGGAGCGTCTCGGATGCCGATGGCTCGGAGAGCGAGATCGTCAGCGGCAAATGGGACCGCACGGCCGGGACTCTCGAAGCCTTGGTGCAGTCGGCCATCGGTGAGGCCACCGTCAAAGCGACGGTCGACGGCGCCAAGATGACGGGCGTGTTCGTCATCGAGGCCGCCGGGATCGAGATGCCGTTCAGCGCGACGCGGATCAGCGGCCCCGAAGCCGATCCGGCACCCGAGAGGGACACCGAGCAAGAGCCCGAGGAAGCCGAGCCGGAGACCTTCCCGCTCGACCGACTCATCCCGGGTCCCCGCTGGGTCAGCTCGACCGAGGCCTCTCGCTTCGCCGAGGGCCGCGTGTACATCACGCTCGACGGTCACCGTTCCGACGACGATGCCCCCTACGTGTTCGTGTCCGAGGACTACGGCCAGACGTGGCGCTCGCTCCGCGGTAACTTGCCGGTCACGTCCACCCGGGCCATCCGTGAGGACATCGAGAACGAGAACCTCCTCTACCTCGGCACCGAGTTCGGCGCGTACGCCAGCATCGACCGCGGCAAGAGCTGGGTCTCGCTCAACACGAACTTGCCGACGGTCGCCGTCCATGACTTCGCGCAGAACCGTCCTTCGGGCGATGTGGTCGCGGCCACCCATGGCCGTAGCCTCTGGGCCTTCGACGCGACGGTGCTGCGCCAGGTGACCCCGCGCGTCCTCAATTCCGAGATGCACCTCTTCCAGCCGAACGAGGTCGTCCTCTGGCGCGGTGGCAATCAACGCGGCAACAGCGGCGGCACTCAGGGCTTCAGCGGCAGCAACGGTTCGAGCACGGCGCAGATCTTCTACTACCTCTCCGAGCCGACGGAAGACGCTCGCCTCGTCGTGCAGGACCTCGAAGGCAACGAGCTCAGCGAGCTCGAGATGTCGACCGAGGCCGGTCTGCACCGCGTGAGCTGGAACCTCCGCCAAGGTGGCAACGATCGCCAACAAGGCGGAAGGCAGCGCCGAGGGCGTCGCACCGCCGGCCCCGGCACCTACCGCATCGTCCTCGAGACCGAGAACGCCACCCTTCGCGAGACCTTCGAGATCATCGCCGATCCCGAGATCGCGCGCCTCGGCTTGAGCGCCGAACAGGTCTACGAGAACGAAGCCGAAGCCGAGCGCCTCGCCGAGGAGGACGAGATCGACTGAGCACTCGCTCCAACGAAGTTCTCCACGAGAAAGGGAGCCCCATGGGCTCCCTTTTTCATTGCGAACGGCCGGATAGCTGATCCCGTGTTCGTTGGAGTGCCCAAGTCGAGCGTGCCATTGACCGAGTCTGTCTGCGAGGGCTTTCCCAAGCGAGCTTGGGCCGGGGGCGGCGTTGCGACGACAGCGCACTCCGAGTGGCCCCTTGCTCGGCACCTCTCCGCTCAATCGTCAGGGACGTCGAGTAAGCGGCTTCCGGTTCAACAGCCGCTCCCCGTATCGGTCGCGCGGGCTCTGTTTTCGGTCGCGCGGGGTGAGGTTTCAAGTCAGATCACCTTCGTCACCTTCAGAGCATCCATCATCTGCTCCCATCTCTGCTCGAGGGAGCCGGTGTAGCCGATCGAGAAGCGGATCAGGCCTTTCGAGATGCCCGCCTTGGTCAGGTCTTCCTCGGAGAGTTCGCTCGAGGTCGAGCTTGCCGAGCAGGACATCAGCGTGTGGTGGTAACCGAGGCTGACGGCGAGGTAGCCGAAGCGATCGCGATTCTGGAGCGCTTCCATCAAAGCGTAGGCGCGCGCCTCGGTGCCGAGGTCGAGGGACAGGATGCCGCCCCATCCGTAATCCTCGTGTCGCAGACGGCCGAGTAACTCGTGATGCGGATGGCCGGGGAGGCCGGGATAACGAACATCCAGGCCGAGCTCGCTCAGCCGCTCCGCGAAGATCAGCGCACGGCGGCTGTGCTCGGCGACTCGCAGCCCGAGATGCGGAAGGCGCATGCTGAGCTGGAACGCCACCCGCGGGTCGAGCGTCGGGCCGAGCAGCATCAACGCGCCCTCGTGCAGATCCATCAGCTCACCGATCAGCTCGGTGCGTCCGCACACCGCTCCCGCGATGATGTCCGAGGCCCCGCTGACGAACTTCGTCAAACTGTGCACGACGACGTCCGCCCCGAGCTGGATCGGCGAGACGATCAATGGCGCAAAGGTGTTGTCGACGACGAGCTGCACGTTCTTTCGATGCGCCAGCTCCGCGAGGGCCGGGATGTCGGGCACCTCGAGCGTCGGGTTGGTCATCGTCTCGACGTACAGCACACGCGTCTTCTCGGTGATGGCCGCTTCGACCGCCACCAGGTCGCACGTGTCGACGAACGTCGTCGTAATCCCGGCCCGAGTCGGCAAGAAGTCGTGCATCAGAGCGAACGTGCCGCCGTACACCGCTCGCCCGGACACGATGTGCTCCCCGGTCTTCGTCAACTGCATCAGTACACAGGCGATCGCGCTCAAGCCGCTCGCCGTGGCATAGCCGGCCTCACTGCCTTCCAATGCGGCGAGCTCGCGGCCGAGCACGTAGACCGTCGGATTGAAATGACGGCCGTAGAGGAAACAGCCGCCGGACTCGGGCCCGCGGCGGCCCGAGAAGATCTCGGGCATCGTCTCGGGCTCGAGCACCGTGAAGGTCGTGCTCGTCTCGATCGACATGTTGACGCCGCCGTGCTCGCCGAACTCGTGACGCATGTCGGCGAGGGAGCGGATCGGATCGAAGGAAGTCATGGCTGTGGCTCCATGGAAGAACGGGCCGGGTGCTTCTGGTGCCGGAGGGGACTCGCCGGGATCGAGAGGTCGGTCCCGAGTGATTCGATCGCTTCGGATGGTGACGGCTCAGTCTCGAAGCGCCTCGGCGGAAGAGCGACGTTGGCCATGAGCAACCCCGTCGCCAAGGAGACGGCGACGAACGTCGCGGTGACCGCCGATTCGATACCGGGCACGATATCATGCTCGAGCAGTGCCGTCAGGCTTCGATAACCGATGCTGCCGGGGACGAGCAGGATCAGGCCTGGCAACGCCATCACGGTCGCCGGGCGCCGTGTCCACCGCTCGCCGGCATTGGCTCCCAGACCGACGAACAGGGCTCCGAGGCCCGCGCCGAGCTGCGCGCCGACGAAGGCGCCGCCGACCCGCGCTCCGAGCTGGCCCAGCCCGCAGACGAGCGCGATCAGCAGGAAGTCCTTCGGCCTGGCGCGGAACAGGATCGCGAATGCGACCGGTGAGAGCGCCAAGCAGACGAGGTCGACCCAGCCCGGCAGCGGCGAGAGCACGACTGGATCCGAGGCCGGCAGGTGCTCACCGAGGCGGCGGCCGAGGGCCACTCCGAAGGCGATGGTCAAGAAGACGATCACCGATCCGAAGAGGCGAGCGGTGCCGGAGGCGAGGTGCCGCGTGGCGAGGTCGTTGAGTCCGAGCGTGAGGCCTAGCCCGGGCACGAGCACGATCAAGCCGCTGAGCGTGATCAGGTCGGGGACCACGCCATCGATCGCACTCGCCAGCGCCATCGCGAGGAATGAGACCACGACCGCGGAGCCCGGCTCGAAGGCCCGTCCCCAGGCAGGCCAGCGTCCGGTGAGCACGGCCAGGATCCCGACGAGCCAGCCGAGCGCCGCCGAGACCGCCATGTTGAGGAGATCGCCTCCGAAGAACCTCGCCGCACCTCCCGATGCGATCGCGAAGCTGAGGACTGTCGCCAGGGCTCCCCACCTGGGCGGCTGCTGCTCGAGTCGATCGAGCTCGACCATGGCGTGCTCGATCGACATCTCGCCGCGCAGCACGGCCTCCCGGACGCCGTCCACCGCCACGAGCCGCTCGAGGTCGGCATCGCCCGGATGAATCCGGAGCAGACCAGTCCGGTGTTCGTCCGGACCGCCGAAGCGCGCCAGGATCGAGGTCGGTGTGGAGAGGATCTCGGTCTGGAGGCCGAGCGCCGAGCCGCACTCGCGCAATGCGCCCTCGAGAGTCTCGGCCGGCGTGCCGGCGCGATGGAGGGATTCGGCCAATCGGAGGAGGAACCGGGGACGGAGATCGATGCCGGTTCCCGGGGGGAGGAGCGTGTGTGCAGAGGTCGTCATGGGTCGTCTCGAGCTTCGAACTTCACCGACAGAATCCGAACGATGATCGTTCAGATCGACCGATGAAAGGATATGATTCAACTCGCAGACGGCATAGCGAATAGAATTCTAACGGACACCAAAAAGATGCGACTCGACCGAACGGACTTCGAGATTCTCCGTGCCTTGCAGAACGATGCTCGGCTTTCGAACAAGGAGCTGGCCACTCGCGTCGGACTGGCGCCGTCGAGCTGCCTCGAGCGGGTACGTCGTCTTCGTGAAGGCGGCGTCCTGCGGGGATTTCACGCCGATGTGGCTCCCGAGGCCGTCGGCGTCGGGCTCCAGGCGATGATCGCGATCCAGCTCTCGCGGCACTCCCGGGCATCCTTCGACTCGATCCGGGCGCACCTGCTCTCGAGGCCCGAGGTCGTCGGGCTGTTCCACGTCGCCGGCCGAGACGACTTCCTCCTGCACGTCGCCGTTCGCGACTCCGATCACCTACGGGATCTCACCTGGCAAAGCATCACGACGCGCCCGGAGATCGCGCACATCGAGACCTCGGTGATCTTCGACCACCTGAAAGCCCCCGGATGGCCGATGCTCGCCGACGAGGCCGAATGAGGCAGGCCACTGACAGAGTCGGAGTGCCCAAGCCGCGCGAGCCAAAGACCTAACACGTCGGTGTAGCCCTTCGCGAGCGAGCTTGGGCCTAGGTGAGCTTGCGCCGGCGGGCCGGTGCACCGAGCGGAGCCTCTGCTTCCCATTCACTTCTCCAGGCGCTTGTTGTCGCTGCCGCGGGGTTCCTCTAACTTGGCCGCTTGGTATGGCCCTTCGACGCGGTGGTCGATCGGCTGTGGACCGATCGAGGATTCCATCCGACGAGGAGGCGACCGTGCCGACCTTGCTCTATTGCAGCGTGCTCCTGATCTTCCTGTCCTGCACGCAAGCGACGATGGCCGCCCAGCAAGATGCGGCCCAAGACGACGCCCAAGTTCAAGAGACCGAGTCGGGCCTGAAGTACAAGGTCCTGAAGAAGGGGGACGGCGACTACCATCCTCAGCTCACCGACACGGTGACCGTTCACTACACGGGCAAGCTGACCGACGGCCGCACCTTCGACTCGTCGATCCCGCGCGGCGAGCCGACCGAGTTCAAGGTCGGCCAGGTGATCCAAGGATGGAATGAAGGTTTGGGCCTGATGACGGTCGGGGCCAAGTACGAGTTCACGATCCCCTCGGAACTGGGATATGGTGCTCAAGGCAGCCCCCCCGCCATCCCGCCGAACGCGACCCTGATCTTCGAGGTCGAGCTCCTCGACGTGAAGAAGGGCCCCGGCCTCCCCGAGTTCCAGAAGCCCGATGCCGAGAAGGGCGAGAAGACCGAGTCCGGGTTGGTGATCGAGACGTTGACGAAGGGGGAAGGCGAGCCCGAAGGCGCCGGCAAGCTCTGCATCCTGAACTACACCTGCTGGACTCCCGAAGGTGAGCTCCTCGAGTCGAGCCTCCTGTCCGGTCGCCCCCTCAAGGCCGCGCCGGAGCAGCTCAGCGTGCCGATGCTGCAGGAAGCGATGTCACGGATGGCTCCCGGCTCGACGATCCTGGTGCGCTCGCCATACGAGAAGGCGTTCCCGCAGCGCCCGCATCCGCGACTCGAAGAGGGCTCGGACTCGTTCTGGCGCCTGAGCTCGGTGCCGGTGCCGAAGCCGCCGAAGATCGAAGACGATCAGTGGAAGAAGACCGACAGCGGTCTCGAGTACGCCGTCATGAAAGAGGGTGAGGGGGATTCCCCGCGCATGGGTCAGGTGGTCACCGCCGAGTACGCGGGCTGGCTCGACGACGGCACGATCTTCGACACGTCCATGGGAGGCGACGCCGCTCAGTTCCAGCTCGGCCGCGTCATCGACGGATGGAACGAAGGCCTCCAGCTCATGAAGCCCGGTGCGCACTACGTCTTCCGCATCCCGGGCAAGCTCGCCTACGGCGACAAGGGCGTCCCCGGCCGCATCCCTCCGAACGCGACGCTGATCTTCGAGATCAAGCTCGTGAAGTGAGCCATCCGTTCCCGGCACAGATGGCTTACTCTTGAAAGTTGGCAATCCGTTCCCGGCACAGATGGCCCACTTTCGTTCGAGGCAACCCTTGCTCGGACCATCACCACTCCAACGCGGGCGCTGACGAGCAAGGGCGTTTCGAATCATGCCAACCGTCACCGCCTCGGTCGCGCGGGCTCTGTTGGTCCGTGCCCAGGCTCAGATCTCGTCTTTGCTGGTCAACCAGCGCGGCACGTCCGGGAGCTCGACGCGGATCAGCAAGTCGAGTAGCTCGTCCGGGTCTTCGGCGACCACGAGAAGATCACTCTGCTCATCGGGGATGAAGCCTTCGGCGCGGCTGCGCTCCAGCATCTCGAGCAATCCGTGAAAGTAGCCGCCCGAATCGAGCAAGCCGACGGGCTTCCGGTGAAAGCCGAGCTGCGACCAGGTGAGCACCTCGAACAGCTCTTCGAACGTTCCCAGGCCACCGGGCATCGCGATGAAGGCGTCGGACAGCTCGGCCATCGTCGCCTTCCGAGGGTGCATGCCTTCGACGACCCTCATCTCGGTGACGTCGGGGTGAGCCAGCTCGCGGGTCGCGAGTGCTTCAGGGATCACACCGATCACCTCGCCGCCTTTCTCCAACGCTCCGTCCGCCAGGACACCCATCAAACCGACCTTGCCCCCACCGAACACCACACCGATCCGCCGCTCGGCGATCCGATGCCCTAGCCGGCGCGCCGCTTCCGCGTACCGCGGATCCCGTCCCGTGTGAGCGCCGCAGAAGACGCAAACGCGATTCAACCTTCTCATGTACAGCAGCTCCTTCCTGAGCTCGAAAGGCGAGAGCATATCCAAAGTGGGACATCTGTGCCGGGAACGGATTGCCAGAAGTGGGACATCTGTGCCGGGAACGGATTGCCAACTTCCGGTATGCTGGGGTCCTCGACTCTTGTGAGGTTGGGGAATGGACGTCACACAGCTCTCGATCGAAACCTGCAATCATCTCGAAGTGCTGCTCGAGCGGCTCGCTGGCCGTATGCGCCAGGCTCCCTTGCCTCCGCTCCAGCCCGAGATCGTCGTCGTCCAGAGCCAAGGCATGGGCCGCTGGGTCACGCTCGAGCTCGCCCGCCGCCTCGGCGTCGCCGGCTCTCTCGAGATGCCCTTTCCCGCCAAGTTCTGTGACGACCTGGCTCGGCGGCTCGGGCTCGCCGAAGCCCCGGTCATCGACCCGTTCGATCGCGAGATCCTGACCTGGCGCCTTTTCCGGACACTCGACCCGATCCCCGCCGGCAAGGCCTTCGACCCCGTCCGCACCTATCTCCGAGGCGATGACACGGGCATCCGCCGCTTCCAGCTCGCCGCGCGCGTCGCCTCGCGATTCGACGACTACCAGATCTACCGTCCCGAGATGCTCGTCGGCTGGGAGAGCGGCGAGCTCCGCATGCCCGAGCAGGACTCCGCGAGCCGCGAGCACGAAGCTTGGCAAGCCGCGCTCTGGCAACGGCTCGTTGCCGAGACGCCCCACCCGCCCCTCGCATTCCGGTTCCGTGGTCTCCTCGAAGCGCTCCATCGCAGCGTCGATCGATCGCTCCTGCCTTCGCGCATCACCGTCTTCGGCATCAGCTCCTTGCCGCCGATCTTCCTCAAGGTCCTCGGCGCCCTCGCCCGCACGATCCCCGTGACGATCGCCTTCGTCAGCCCGACGCCCGAGTTCTGGGGAGATCTTCGCTCGGAGAAGGAAGACCGCCGGCGAGGACAGCTCTCCTTCGATTGGGAGGCACCCGAGCGGCCACTCCGAGATCGCGCTCCGACGAACCCGCTGCTCGCCAACCTCGGGCGTCAGGGCCGCGAATTGTTCACGTTGCTCCAAGAGCTCGACGAGACCGGCCAGGCCTGGGAAGAGCTCGACCACCTCCCTCCGGCACGCGACTCCCTCCTCCATGACCTGCAGGCCGATATCGTGGAGCTCATCGATCGCCGAGTCGGGGCCGCTCACGAGCCGATCACTCGCTCTGCCGGCGACAACAGCCTCGAGCTGCACGCTTGCCATTCGCCGCGCCGCGAGATGGAGGTGCTCCGCAACCTGCTCTTCGACGCCTTCGAGACCGACCCCGAGCTCACACCCGACCAGGTGCTGGTGCTCGTGCCCGACATCGCGCGCTACGCCCCATTCATCCAGGCGGTCTTCGACGTCGACTCGGACGATACACCGCGCCTCCCCATCCACATCGCCGACCGGGCCGCGCGCCAGGAGCACCCGCTCGTCGGCTCGTTCCTGCTCCTGCTCCGGACGGCACGCAGCCGCTTCACGGTAACCGATCTCCTCGGACTCCTCGACCAGGCTCCCATTCGCCGCGCTTTCGGGATCGCCGAATCCGATCTCCCGGTGCTCCAAGACTGGGTCGACGCGACGCGCGTCACCTGGGGTCTCGACAAGGACCAACGCAGCGCGGACCACGACCTCCCCGCCTTCGAGTCCCCGACTTGGCGCTCGGCCATCGACCGGATGCTCCTGGGATTCGCGACCGGCCCGACCGAAGGCGCCGTCTCGGGAATCCTGCCCTACGCCGAGCCCCTCGCCGGACGCGCCGAGCTGCTCGGTCGCCTCGCCGAGCTCTTCGAGGTCGCCTCCCGGCACCTCCTCGCCCTTCGCGAATCGCACGGCGCCGCCGAGTGGACGAGCTGCCTCCACGCGGCGCTCGACGATCTGTTTCGAGCCGCGGACGTCGACGAGGAGGAAGCGCTCGTCGAAGTCCGGCGCGCTTGCGGGCGGTTGGGGACGCTCGATGAGCTGGGGCCCGGCGAGCAACCGATCCATCCGGCGGTCCTCGAGGAGCACTTCGAGCAGGTGTTCTCGGTCGACAGCTTCGGCCGCGGATTCCTCAATGGCCGCATCACGTTCTGCGCGCTCAAGCCGATGCGGACGATCCCGTTCCGGTTGATCGCGGTGGCCGGACTCGACGACGGTGCCTTTCCGCGTCCGACGCGGTCTCCCCACTTCGACCTCATCGAGCGCAAGCGCCGTTTGGGCGACCGCTCCTTGCGTGATGACGATCGCTACCTCTTCCTCGAGACGCTCCTCGCAGCCCGCGAGCGCCTGGTGCTCTCATGGGTCGGCCAATCGCAGAAGGACGACAGTCGCCCCGCGCCGTCTCTTTGCGTCAGCGAGCTCCTCGAGCATCTCGAGCGTATGCTCGGGAGCACCGAGGCTGCCGACGCGCTGATCGTCTGGCACAAGATGCACGCCTTCAGTACGGCCTACTTCGACGGCGAGGACGACCGCCTCTTCAGCTACTCGAGCGAAGAGTGCGCGGCTGGCACTCGGTCCCTCGAGGACCGTCTGCCGCTGTCTCCCTTCATCACCGAGCCACTTACGAGAGCGGCCCCATCAATGAGCGAGCCCATTGCCGAGCTCGCGCAGTTGACAGAGCTCTGGGTCCACCCGTCCAAGTACTTCTGTCGTCACTCGCTGCAGATCCTGCTCCGGGACGAGGAGATCTCCGAGCGCTCGCAGGAGCCATTCGGGCTCGATGGCTTGGACAAGTACTTCGTCGATTCGCGACTCCTGGCTCGGGCGAACGAAGGGCCGCTCCGACCGGAAGCCGAATGGCAGACGCTCGGACAATCGGGGCGTCTACCGGCCCGCGAGCTCGGTCGCATCGCATTGAGCCGACGTTGCGAGGAGATCACGGAATTCGCCCGCAGGGTCGGCCCGACGACGTTCGACGATCCGGCTACTGGCGAGCTCGTCATCGGCGATTGGCGGCTGCGAGGACGTGTCGAGCTGCAGTTGGGCGATGGCGCACGCGTGCTGGCCCGCCCGAGCACGGTCAAGAGCAAGGACCTCTTGCGCGGCTGGATCAGCCACCTCTTCCTCTGCGGCTTGTCCGAGCAAGGGCGAAGTGTACCGACTCGCACGCGCATCCTGGGGCGCGAGTCTGCCTGGGAGATCCGGCCGGTCTCGGATTGGCGAGCGCGACTCGCCGAGCTGCTGGACGGCTTTCTCGAAGGCCAGTCCACGCCGCTGCCGTTCTTCGAGCGCGCCTCGTACGAGTACGCCAAGTCGATCGTCTTGAACGGCAAGACTCACGAAGAGGCCGTTCAAGCGGCCGAGAAGGTCTGGCTGTCCGAGAAGTTCAGCAAGCTGTCGGGCGAATCGGAGGACTTCTACATCGCACTTTGTCAGAGGCAAAGGCGGCCGCTCGAGAGCGAGGCTTGGGCCGAGCGGGCGCTTCATGTCTGGCGCCCCTTGTTCGAGTCGGCGGAGCCAATCGACGCATGAAGCAGTTCCGGCTGACCGACACCCCGATCGAGTCGGGGACGACGCTCATCGAGGCGAGCGCGGGCACGGGCAAGACCTACACGCTCACGGGTCTGGTGCTGCGCTTGATCCTCGAGAAGGACATCCGCCTGCCCGAGATCCTCGTCGTGACGTTCACCATCGCGGCGACCGACGAGCTCAAGGGTCGCATCCGCTCGCGACTGACCGAGGCGCTCGCGGCCTTCGAAGGGGCACCGACCGATGATCCACTTCTCGAGAAGCTGATCGACACGCACGGGAAGGCCGGCGGCGAGCGGCTGCGGCACGCCTTGCTCGAGCTCGACGAGGTCGGCATCCACACGATCCACGCCTTCTGCAAGCGCATGCTCGAGGACAGCGCCTTCGAGAGCGGCCTCCCGTTCCAGGCGCAGTTCGTCGAGGAAGAGTGGATGCTGCTCCGAGCGTGCGCCGACGACTTCTGGCGCAATGCCTTCTACGACGCGGGCCCCGTCGTGGCGTCGCTCATCGAGCACCGAGGCTGGCTGCCCGACACCTTCATCCCGCCGCTGATCGAAGTCCTCCGCACCGTCGACCCGATCATCCGTCCCAAAGGCGAGCCGCTCCAAGACGTGATCCGAGACATGCAACGAGCCTACGAGGAAGCGCAGTCGGCCTGGTGCGCCGACACGGCTGCCGCCGTTGAGCTGCTCGGCTTTCGAAGCAGCAAGTCGAAGCCCTTGACCCAGATCCCTCGCGAAGAGCTCGCGCGAAGAGCCGCAGCGTTCCTGGACGACCCTGCCCGGGAGCTGGAAGCGGCCTTGTTCGTCGGCGAGCAACGTCCCTACAAGCGCGATGACGCGGCGTGGAATGCGCTCGGTGACAAGGCGCTCGGTGGCGTTCTGGCGCTGCAACGATTCCAAGACGCGGCGGAGCGATTCACGGCGGCCCTCCGATCGACTTTCCTGAAGGAGGTGTCCGAGCGGTTTCGTGCTGCCAAGGACGAGAACCGGACGCTGACCTTCGACGATCTCTTGAGCCACTTGTCACGCGCCCTCGCCGATGACAAGGCCGGCGCGCGAGTCCGCCGGGCGATTCGCTCCAAGTTCCAGGTCGCACTGATCGACGAGTTCCAGGACACCGATCAGCGTCAATGGGACATCTTCTCGCAACTCTTCGCCGATCGGATGCTGTTCCTGATCGGGGACCCCAAGCAAGCGATCTACAGCTTCCGCGGCGCCGATGTCTTCACTTACCTCGAAGCACAGCGGAGCGCCGATCGCGCCTACGGCTTGACGACGAACTGGCGGAGCCGGCAGCCGTTGATCTCGGCGATCAACGCCCTTTTCGGCCAATCGACCGCGCCGTTCGCGATCGAGGAGATCAGCTATCAACCCGTCGAGGCCGCGCCCGGCGCCGAGAGCTCGAGGCTCTTGGACGGAGCCAAGACGTGCGCGATGCAGTGGTGGCTCATACCCGAGGAGGTCGCGAACAGAAAGCCCGCGGCCGAGGCGGCGGTGATTCGGGCGACGTGTGCCGAGATCGTCCGGCTGCTCGAAGCGAAGCCGAGGCTGGGAGATGGCGAGCTGCAACCGCGCGACATCGCGGTCCTCGTGCGCACCAACGAGCAGGCGCAAGCCGTGCAAGACGCGCTGCGCGAGGCGCGCGTTCCGGCGATCGTCTCCAACACCAACGACATCTGGGCCTCGAAGGAGATGGCCGAGCTCGAAAGGCTGCTCCAAGCGATCCACGATCCGCGCAGCCCGAGTCGCCTTCGCGCCGCCTGGTCGACCGAGCTGTGGGGAGATGACGCCCAGTCCATCTGGTCGTTGTCCGAGGACACCCCGGGCCCAGGGCGCGGTGACGGCTTCGAAGAGCGCGTTCAGACTTTCGAGGACTGGCGCTCGCAGTGGAGCCAGCGCGGATTCGCGCCGATGATGTTCGACGTCCTCGCCAAGCAGCAAGTGCGCAGTCGCCTGCTCGGCTTGCCCGATGGCGAGCGCCGTCTCACCAATCTGATGCACTGCATCGAGCTGATCCATCAGGAGCGCGGCGAGCAAGGCGGCTCGGCCGAAGGGCTGCTTCAATGGCTGCATCAGCATCGCCATCAGCAGGATCATCATGGCGAAGCGGCCGAGCTCCGCCTCGAGAGCGATGAGCGCGCCGTCAAGATCCTCACGATCCACAAGAGCAAAGGCCTCGAGTACGAGGTCGTCTTCTGTCCGTTCCTCTACAGCCACTCAAAGCCGAGGTCGGGGAAGGCGGCTCACGAGCTCAAGAAGGCCCACTCGAAGGAAGGCCTGGTCTTCGATTTCGAGCCCGATGCGGCGTTCGCCGAGATGGCGCATCAGGAGTCCCTCGCCGAGGACCTGCGCATCGCCTACGTCGCGATCACGCGCGCCAAGGAGCGCTGTTACATTCCGATCGGAGGCGTCGGCAACGGTCGGAGCTACGCCCACCAGGTCTCCTTGGGCCATCTGCTCGGACCAGCCACGGCATTCGACGCGAAGGCCGAATGGGAGCCGGTGCTCGAGCGCCTGCAGGCGCTCGCGGCCGAGCATCCGGAGATGGCGGTCGCGCTGCTTCCGCAGCCAAAGGTCTCGGCGCGCCTTTCTCGTCCGGGTGACGGCTCGCGAGAGCTCGCACCGCGCGAGTACACGCAGCCCTCCGACCGTCTCGCCACCTGGCGGCTGGCGAGCTTCAGCTCATTGAAGACCGGCGCCGAGAGCCGGGAGCGGCCCGATCACTTCGACCCGCCGGAGCCGATGGCGGCAGTCGGTCATGAGAGTGGCTTCGTCGGCTTCGCACGCGGGGCGCGCGCGGGCACCTGCCTCCACGAGATCCTCGAGCACGTCGACTTCACCCTGCCAGGCAGCGAGCCGTCCCGGGCGGTGATCCGCGAGCGGCTGTCGAGCTTCGGCCTCGAGGATCCGGAGCGTCATCCGGCGTGCTCCGATCCCGAGGCGGCCGTGCTGGAGATGGTCGAGAAGGTCGTCGGTACCGAGATCCCTGGATTCGACTGGCGACTGCGCGATCTGCCCGAAGATCACAGGCTGGTGGAGTGGGCCTTTCACCTCCCCCTCTCGCCGCTCACGCCGAATCGGCTCGCGGACGTGTTCGAGAAGCATGCGCGCGGCGTGATTCGTGACGAGTACGCCGAGCGGCTGCGGCTGCTGTCGCCGGACGAGCTGCGCGGCTTCCTGCTGGGCTTCGTCGATCTCGTCGCCCATCACGACGGGCGATGGGCGGTTCTCGACTGGAAGTCGAACCACCTCGGCGGGCGAGCCGAAGACTACGACGCCGATGGACTCTGGCGAGCGATGTCCGAGCACCACTACGTCTTGCAGTACCACCTCTACACCGTGGGTCTCCATCGGTACCTCCGGACGCGCCTACCGGACTACGACTACGACCGTGAGATCGAAGGTGTCGCCTACGTGTTCCTGCGCGGCGTGGCGCTCGATCCCGCGCGGGGCTGGTTCGTCGACCGCCCGCCACGCGCGCTGATCGAAGGGCTCGACCATTTCCTGGAGACCGGTGAAGCATGAGCTCCTGGAAAGACAGTCTGGGCGGGCCCGACTTCGAGCCGATCGATCGTCAGCTCGCGCGCTTGATCCAAAGGCTGGCCCCGGCCGACCGCTCCGAGCTGCTCGCGCTCTCGGCCGCACTCGTCAGCCGCGGAAGACGCTCGGGACATAGCTGCCTGCGCTTGGCCGAGCTCGCCGGACAGATCCTCCCCGTCGAAGACGGACCCGACTTTCCCGCGCTGCCCGATCTGCGCACATGGCGCCAGGCGCTCTCGGTCCCGGAGTGGGTCGGTGAGGGTGACGGCGGCGAGCCGCTCGTGCTCGCGGACGACCGCTTGTACCTCCGGCGTGACTTCGAGGCGGAGCGGCGAGTCGCTTCGGCGATTCGAGCGCGGCTGGACGGCCCGGCGAAGGCCCTGGATCCGTCGACCTGGCGAGACCGGATCGCGAAGGCGTTCCCCGAACGGGACGAAGGTCCGAACTGGCAGGCGGTCGCGGTCATCGCGGCCTTGCGTCTACCGTTCGCGGTCATCACCGGTGGACCGGGCACGGGAAAGACGACCACCGTTTTGAAGCTCTTATCACTCGTGCTCGAAGAGAGCCCCGGTACCGAGATCGCCTTGGCGGCGCCGACCGGCAAGGCGGCAACGCGGCTCGAAGAGTCGATCCAGAACGGCTTGGAGAGCGTGCCCGCATCGGTGCGCGCGCTCATCCCGCAGAAGGTCGTCACCTTGCATCGACTGCTCGGCATGCAGCCGCGACTGCAACGGTTCCTGCGCGGGCCGGACTCGCCCTTGTCGGCCGATCTCGTCCTCGTCGACGAGGCGTCGATGGTCGACTCGCTCCTGATGGACGCGCTGTTCGCGGCGCTACCCCCCAAGGCCGGCTTGATCCTGCTCGGCGATCCGGACCAGCTCGCGAGCGTCGATTCGGGCTTCGTGCTGGGCGATCTGTGTGCTGCCGCCGACGTCGAGGCCGGCGTCTCCCAGGAGCTCGCCAGCGCGGCGGAGCCGCTCTTGGACGAAGCCCTCCCGGTCAATGAAGGAAGCACCGGGCTGTCGGGCAGCGTGGTTCGGCTGCGCCGGAACTACCGCTTCCGCGACCAGCCAGGCATTGGCGCCCTGAGCGAAGCCGTGCGGAACCGGGACTTCGATCGGGCTCTCGCTGCATTGGAGGAGCACGACGATATCGTGCGCCTCGAGCCGCCCACCTCGGCCAAGGAGTGTCTGGCGCCTTTGCTCGAGGACCTCGTCGAAGCGACCGGTCCCGGGACGCCCGAGGAGGCGCTCTTTCGCTTCGGACGTCTGCGGGTGCTCAGCGGCCTCCGGCGTGGCCCCATCGGCGTGGTCGCCTTCAACGCCGCCGTTGAGAGAATCCTCGCCGAGACCGGTCGGATCCTTCCCGGCGCCGAGAGCTACGCAGGCCGGCCGGTCCTCGTGACCACGAACGACTACCAGACACAGCTCTTCAACGGCGACGTCGGCCTCTTCCGCGAGACCGAGCGCGGTCTGCGGGTCTTCTTCCCATCTAGCGATGGACCACCGCGCTCCCTCTCTCCGGCACGTCTTCCCGATCACGAGACGGCGTGGGCGATGACCGTCCACAAGAGCCAGGGTTCCGAGTTCGATCGCGTCTTGCTGGTGATGCCGCCGATCGAGAGCCCCTTGTGCACGAGAGAGCTGCTCTACACCGGCATCACCCGGGCACGAAAGAAGGTCTGGCTCGTGGCGAGCGAAGCCCAGATCCGCGAAGCCCTCGAGCGGCCCACCCGGCGCGCGACCGGGTTGGTCGAGGCGCTGGGGGGAGATTGAGCGAAGTCTCCAAAATACTCGTGTGACCCTTGGAGTGCCCAAGTCGAGCGAGCCAGTGACCGGCTCCGTCGGTGACGGCTCTCCCGAGCGAGCTTGGGCCGGGGTCGTCACTCGGCACGATCGGGGCACGGGGTTTCGGATGTTTGGTCCGGGTCCTCTCCGAGGCGTTTGGATGGAGGAAACGGAGATCGGCTGAAGCCGGCGGTCCGAATGACCGCGTCGCTAGTTTCCGATCAACCTAGCCGCGGAAAAAACTCGTGTAACACATTCCGACTTTCGCGGATGAGGGACGGGAACAGCCCCATTTCCCGATTCGAAGGTTGGATGACATGACAGCAAGGTTCCTCGGAATCGTCGCCGGGACGCTCTTGGGCGTCAGCTCCTTGGCCGTGGCTCAGTCCGTTCCAAAATCGTTCTCGGCTCCGGCCAGCTTCGTCGAGAACCGCGGTCAGTGGGACACGCCGGCTCACTTCATCGCTCGCCGCGACGGCGGCTGGGTCCGGGCCGAGTCGGGTCGACTCGTTCTGCAGCGCGAGGACGCGGAGAGCCATCAGGGTGTCGTGGTGGCGCTGGCTTTCGACGGCGCTCAGACACGCGCGATCGAAGGTGTCCAAAAGACCGCGACGACTTTCAACTACTTCCTCGGTGATGACTCCTCCCGTTGGCAGACCGAGGTGCCCGGCTTCGAGGCGATCGTCTACCGCGACCTGTATCCGGGCATCGACATGGTCGTCCGCGACGCCTCGGGTGTTCTGGAGTACGACTTCGTGCTCGCCCCGGGTGCCGACCTGAGCCAGGTCCGAGTGCGCTACGAAGGAATCGAGAGCCTGCGCGTCCTGGGCGACGAGCGGCTGGTCGTCGAGACGGTGCTCGGACCGCTCGAGCAGAAGATTCCCGCCGCCTGGACCGAGGGTTCAGGAGGTGATCGCGCTCCGGTCGAGTGCCACTACCGTCGCCTCGGCGAGTGGTCGGTGGGCTTTTGGGCCCCGAGCGTCGATCAGCGACAGCGCTTGGTCATCGACCCCAGTCTCGAGTGGAGCTCGGTCATCGGCGGCACCGACCGCGACGAGATCCTCGACATCGCCCTCACTTCGGCCGGCCGGATCTTCGCGACCGGCTTCAGCGACTCGACCGATTTCCCGGCGAACCCCGGCGCCTACGACGGGACGCTCAACGGTCAGACCGATGTGGTGGTGCTGCAGATCTCTCCGAGTGGCACGACGCTGTTCGCCGCGACCTACATCGGAGGCAGCGACAACGAGCAAGGCAATGCGATCGACGTGACCGACAGCGGCGTCGTAACCGTCGGCGGTCTCACCGATTCTTCGAACTTCCCGACGACACCGGGCGCTTGGGACACGACGTTCAGCTCGCGAGACGGCTTCGTCCTGAACCTGAACGGCACGGGCACGACGCTCAACTGGTCGACCTTCCTCGGAGGATCGGGTGCCGACTTCGTCCAGGACCTGGCGGTGACGCAAAGCGGCGATGTGTTCCTGTGCGGCGGGACGAGCTCGACCAACTTTCCGACCATCGCCGGCGCCTACGACACTTCCTACAACGGTGGCTACGACTGCTTCGTGACGCGCATGACCTCGAACGGCGCGGGTCTCCCCTACTCGACGTTCGTCGGTGGCAGCGAGACCGAGTGGGCCTTCGCCCTCGCGCTCGATCCGACGACCTTGGCGGTGACGGTCACGGGGTTCACCGAGTCCCTCAACTTCCCGAGGACCGGAGGTGCTTTCCAACCGAGCCATCAAGGGGGACGAGACGCCTTCATGTTCCGGATGCTGGGCGGGAGCACGCTTCAGGCGTCGACGTTCCTGGGCGGCTCTCTCGGAGATGACACCGGCACCGACATCACGATCGATTCCTTCGGCAACGCCACGATCATCGGCTCGACGAGCTCCTCGAACTTCCCAACGACGGGTGGCGCCTATGACGCGACCTACAATGGCGGCACCGATCTCTTCGTGACGAACGTGAACGCGGCCGCGACCGGGCTCTTCTACTCGACGTTCCTGGGTGGCTCGGGGGACGACTACGCCGGCGGCTTGTACTCGCCCTCGAACCTGACGACGCTCTACATCGCGGGCGAGACGACCTCGGCGGACTTCCCGGTGACACCGGGCGCGTTCAAGACGAGCTTCGGTGGCCGGGAGGTCTTCGCGCTGCGGATGACGGGCAATGCCGCGCTGCTGCAGTACTCGACCTTTCTCGGCCAAGGCGGCGCTACCGAGATCGAGGTCGACAGCTTCGGCGACGTCGTCGTCGGAGGCTGGGCGGGCTCGGCCTTCGTCACGACGCCCGGCAGCTTTGATTCGACTCACAACGGCGGCCGCGACGGCTTCCTGACGAAGCTCCGCCTCGGCCCGATCATCGAGCTGAAGGGACGCGCCGTGCCGGGCAACCCGCTCCACTACGAGATGACGGGCGCGCCTTCCACTGAGACCGGCTTCCGCGCCCAGGTGCTCTCGAGCTGCAGCGGTAGCACCGGCATTCCGCTGCCGAACAGTGGCGGCTTGGTGCTGCCTCTGACGTTCGACATCTGCACGCAGCTCAGCCTCAACATCGCCGTTCTCTTGCAAGGCATCATCCAGTCCGACGGAACGGCCACCACACCGAATCTCGCCTGGCCAAACGTCAATCCCGGCATCGTGATCACGAGCGCCGCCTACACGCTCGACTTGGTCAACTTGCAATTCTCGTCCGTGACGCCGCCGATCCAGTTCGTTTCGTTGTAATCGGGAAAGCTCACGAATCGGATAACAAGCGTCACGGACAGCCGGGCCGGTGAAGAACCCCACTTCACCGGCCCGGTGCTTTGGAGAGTATCCACGGCCATTGGAGTGCCCAAGTCGAGCGAGCTAGTGACCGAGACTTTCAGCAAAGGCTTTCACGAGCGAGCTTGGGCCGGGGGCACGCCTTGAACCTTCGAGAGCAGCGAGCCTGTTCCGAGATTCGAGCGGGCGGGACGCCCGCGTTCCCAGTGGTCTCAGATCGGTGAGGGCTCTGACGAGCGAGCTTGGGCCGGGTCACCGTTGCCGTGATGCCGACTTGCCGAGCGGTTCTTTGCTCGGCGCCTCCCCGCGCGACCGAAACGGAA